>DAIDJJ010000067.1:0-13706 GCA_027451385.1 Spirochaetales bacterium
AATGGTCGAGCAAACATAGAACCTCCGCTAGGAGCCCAAAGACCGCTTTAAGTCTAGCATGCGTCGAAAAGACGAGCCGGATTTTTTTAATTCTTTACTACCTCGAGTAATTTTACACAGACTAATCCCGAGATGCTGAGCAATTTGTCGTTGACTTTCGCCTTGCGACAACCGTTGAACAAGTTCCCAGCGGGCCGCAATATCCGTGGCTTCGTGAGTTGTCAAAAGGCTTTCTAAAAACGACAAAATCAAAGTTGGGTCCCGACATTCGGCCAGGACCCGCGAAAGGTCGTTCAAGGCAGCGCTCAATACCGCCTGACGTTCCTGTTCATCCATGACGCTTAATTACTACGCCGGCCGCCAAAGAGCTGAAGCAACATCAGGAATAAGTTAATAAAGTCTAAATACAGGGACAAAGCTCCCAAAAGGCCCAACTTTCGTAGCATGACCGTGTCGCCGGCCAGTTCGGCTTGCATACGGCGCAAACGGAACGAGTCGTAGGCGGTTAAACCGACAAACACTAAAACACCGACAAAGCTGATGATGGTTTGAAAGACAGACGAGTGGAGAAAGAAATTGACAAGCGAGGCAATGATGACACCGATGAGGGCCATGAAGAGGATGCTTCCCCACTTGGACAAGTCGGCTTTGGTGACCCAGCCGTAGAGGCTCATGGCGAAGAACATCCCCGCCGCAATAAAGAATACCGCTGAAATGCTCCCTAAACTATAGACAAGAAACACAGCAGAAAGCGTCACGCCATTCAAAACAGAATAGAGAGTAAACAAGGCCAAGCCGGTTTCAAAGCTCAGACGAAACACTCTTGAGGACAAGTACCACACCAGGGCAAGTTCACCAACGACAAGAACTATCCAGCCAAAGGGATTTCCAAAGATCAGGTTTTCGAGGAACGCATTTTTAGACGTAAAAAACGCGGCAAAGGCGGTCAAGAGAACCGCCAAGCCCATCCAACCATGGACTTTGACTAAAAATTTCTTTTGTTCCTGTACAGCCACTTCGGCTGTCGTATAAGAACCGTACATAGAACCTCCTTGAAAGTTCAGCGCAGGGCTAAGCTCAATCTACTAAAAAACCCCGCGAGGTATCAAGGAGGTTACAAACTCCTGGACTTAAAGGTCAGTACCCCTAAGTATAAGGTTCGTTACCCTAAGAACTGCCGGGCTTGCCCAGCTAAGAGGACCAATTCTTGAACCGAGTCTGTGCGGCCGTCCGCCAAGGCTTTCAGGATATGATCGCTGGCATCTTTTTGAACAGGGTCAATCTCATAACGAATGCCCAGTTCATCTAGTTTTGCCAATAACCCCGGCGGCAGATAGGGAGAATCGGGGTTCAGACCTTTCAAGGCATCTCGCAAGTCTTCTTCGAAGAAGTAATAAACCTCACGGGCACGGTTGTACGTGGCAGGAGTCAAGGCCGTCAGACCCAAGAGTTCGGGAGGAACTCCCAGGCTATACAAGGCGGCGGTAAAGGTAATAGCTCGAGGGAGAGTTACTCCATCAAGGCTACGAGCATACCCAAACAAGCCTGTATGCAATTTGCGGTCACGGCGTTTGGGAATAAACTTTGCCATGCGGTTCACCACCCCGGCCAGCTCGCCGACCTGGGCCTTATAAGCTAGGGTATAGGGTTCAACCAAGGCCAAAGCCGCTTCGGCATCGATTTGGGTCGCTTTGCCTGGCACGTAATGATTGCGCAGGTAATGAACGGCGTCTTTGACTTCATCCAAAAGATAGTCGTACTTAAAGGCTGACTGAATCGTAAAGGTGTGTGCCGAAGGATATTCGCGGGTAAAACGACGTACGGTTCGAGGATTCAAATTGCCTCTAAAGGGAGCTGAGCCAGCCCCAATAATGGGGTATAAATTCACCCCCAGCTCTTGAGAGAGTTTTTCTAAGCGCATCAAAGCCACTTTATTGGAAATCACCGCACCAAGAACTCCATAGTTCATGGCCGGGTCTGAACGCGCTAAAAAAACCCGCTGATCATGAATCTCAGGCTTGTCTGAGAGGTATTCACGGACAATTTGGTCGGCGGCCATTTGATGCCGCATATCTTCCATCAAGGGAATGACATTAATGCGTTCGGGTTTAAACTGACCGATCCATTCCCCAATCGAAATATCACCGGGTTTAAAGACGCTGTTTTGTCTTGCCACAATGAAATCCCGGTAATAGCGATAAATATGGTCAATGGCAGGTGCCGAGTCGGTCATGGGCAAAATGACCTCAAAAATCGGTGCGATATCTTGGCGGTAAAACAACGAATTGGCGTCAAAACTACGGGGTATACTTTCAAGAGTTTCTAAGAGAATTTTCGCTTCTGCGCGCTCTTCCACGGGGTTCGGAACACGAAGTGTTAAAAATACATCTTGTCCCAACTTATGTTGATGAAAAAAATTCTCATAATAGGTCAGGAGTTTTTTCACAACATACCCGTCTACTTCTTTGCCTTCCACATCCCACATTTGTTCATCGATACCTAAATGTGAGAAGGCATAATAAGCTTCTTTGACCTCGTCTTCTCCGCCAATTTTTTGCCCTTTGGCAAAAAACGGAACATTGACGTTATCCGGGTGCTGGGTACTCATCAAACGGGGAATCGTCATGCCTTGTGCTCCTTCTACAAACTTTGATCCAGAAAATCTCTGATAATTCAAGTTAAGAATGTAAGTTTCTCAACCAGAAGCGTCAAGCATTCCATTCTTCGACACGCGCATTCCTTTTTCCGTCATGCCCATCCATTTTGACAAAAGGCTCTCTCAAGGTTTACTCTAAGACCCTATGAACAAAATCCTTGAAAAGCGCCGTTTATCCAACGACGTTTATCTGATGAGGTTTGAAGCGCCCCTAATTGCTTCAGAACGTCGGGCGGGTCAGTTTTTGATTATCCAAATCGATTCTGATTTTGGCGAGCGTATTCCGCTCACGATTGCCGACGCCGACCCTCGTGAAGGGTCAATCACGATTATTTTTCAAGCCGTGGGGATGACCACTCGCCGTTTGGCAGAAAAACAAGCTGGTGATTTTCTAGAAAACGTCTTGGGACCTTTGGGACAACCTACCCATATTGAGAATTTCGGTCATGCCGTCTGCGTGGGCGGAGGAATCGGCGTCGCGCCGCTTCACCCGATCGCTCAGGCGCTCAAAGCGGCCGGGAACAAACTCACCATCATCATGGGAGCCCGAAACAAAGACCTTATCATCCTTGAAGATCAAATGCGTCACTTGGCGGACGAGCTGATTCTTTGTACCGACGATGGTTCTGCGGGGTTGAAGGCCTTGGTCACTCAGCCTTTAAAAGAACTCTGTGAAGGACCGGCCAAACCGGACCTCGTCGTGGCGATTGGTCCCCCGATTATGATGAAGTTTTGTGCCGAAACCACTCGGCCTTATCAGGTCAAAACCATGGTGAGTTTGAATACCATTATGGTGGATGGGACGGGCATGTGCGGCGGTTGCCGGGTCAATGTCGGCGGTAAAACCCGCTTTGTTTGTGTGGATGGACCGGAATTTGACGGTCATCAAGTAGACTTTGACAATATGCTCCTTCGCCTTCAGTCTTACAAAGGGCGAGAAGAACGCGACCGTCACAAGTGCCAAATTGGCCTTGAGACCCCCCAGGCAGGAGCTTAACCATGCATGTTTCCCGAGAAGAATTAGACGCTCAAGCCCGTACAGTTCTGACGAGCTTAAAACCAGCTCTCACCCCCAAAGACCGTCTGAGTATCCCTGCCCAACCGATGCCCAGTCGAGAGCCTCTGGAGCGAAGAACCAGTATGGCCGAAGTAGCCGAAGGTTATACGCCTGCTCAAGCCCAGCTGGAAGCCAACCGTTGTTTGCAATGCAAAAATGCCCCGTGTATAGCCGGTTGTCCCGTCCATATTGATATTCCCGGCTTTTTAGCGAAGGCTGCTCAAGGTGACTTTAAGGGAGCCTTGGGGGTCATTCAAAAATCTAGCCTTTTACCGGCCATTTGCGGCAGAGTTTGTCCCCAAGAGGTGCAGTGCCAAGCCCCCTGTACTGTGGGCAAAAGCCTCAAGAGTATCGACAAAGCTGTTTCGATTGGTCGAGTAGAACGCTTTGTGGCAGATTTAGCTCGTACAGAAAACACCTCGGAAGTCCCCATTTGTGCTCCCGAAACCGGTAAACGGGTCGCGGTAGTCGGTTCCGGTCCCGCAAGTGTCAGTGCGGCCGCTGACCTTCGACGTTGGGGACACGAAGTCACCATCTTGGAAGCCTTTCATAAGCCGGGTGGTGTGTTGATCTATGGTATTCCCGAGTTTCGCTTGCCCAAAGCCATTGTGGCTCAAGAAATCGATAATCTGAAAGCCATGGGGGTCCGTTTTCAAACCAACTTTTTAGTGGGAAGAACTCGCAAGCTAAAAGATCTTCTCGAAAAAGACGGCTATGATGCCGTGTTTATTGGTTCGGGGGCTGGTTTGCCGAAGTTTATGCATATTGAGGGTGAAAATCTCGTGGGGGTCTTTTCGGCCAACGAGTACCTTACCCGGTGCAACCTCATGAAAGCGTATGATAGTGACCGCTCAGCTACCCCGATTTATCAAAGTCAGAGGGTGGCTGTTTTAGGCGGTGGCAACGTAGCCATGGATGCGGCCCGCTCTGCCCTGCGACTGGGAGCTCAAGAGGTTTCGATCGTGTACCGGCGCAGTGAAACAGAAATGCCGGCTCGACGCGAAGAAGTGGAACACGCTAAAGAAGAAGGCGTGAGATTTCTTACCTTGCACAACGCCCAAAGAGTCCTCGGTGATGAAAAAGGCCGTGTCAAACAAGTCGAACTTTTGGCCTACGAACTGGGGGAACCCGATGCGTCTGGTCGTCGTTCTCCAGTACCTCTTCAAGGCAGTGAGAGTCTTTTAGAAGTGGATACTGTCATTGTTGCCATCGGCAACGACTCGAACCCGTTGCTTCGGCAAACCACCCCCGAACTCGAAGTCAATAAAAACGGCAACTTTGTCGTAGATGAAGAAGGCCGAACGAGTTTGGATCGGGTTTGGGCTGGGGGAGACATAGTTTTGGGAGCCGCGACGGTAATCTTGGCCATGGGTCAAGGCCGAGCCGCCGCCGAGTCCATTCATCGTCGACTCAGTGTGTCTTAGGTTTTTGCGTCAGTTGTAACGAAGCCTGAAGTCGGCTCACCACATGAGCTGACCAGGCCTCGGGGAAAAGTCTTGAAAGAAAAACTGCCCAAGTTTCTTGAACCCCCGGCACGATACGGACTTGTCCCCGTTCCCAAGCGCTGATGATGCGTTTTGCCGCAAAACTAGGTTGCCTCGACCAGGGCGAAGGTTTTCTTCCCGCTCGTGAGGCAAAAGCCGTTTTCAGGGCCCCAGGATAGGCCGCAGTCACAACCAGACCCGTTCCTTTAAGTTCTTCACTAAGGGCTTGTGACCAAGAACTGAGAAAAGCTTTGGCCGCATAATAGACGGCGGTATAAGGCCCTGGTTGGTAAGCTCCCGCACTGACAATATTCAGAAGATACCCTCTTCCCGTAGGCCGGCAATGCCACAGCCAGCGTTTGGCTAAATCCAAGGGAGCTTCGAGCAACAGGGCTAACTGTTGCGCGTCGGTTTCGCTAGACTGTTCGGCCCACAAGCCAGCCACCCCCGCCCCGGCATTGTTGACCAAAGCTTCTACCTGGTGATGACCTGCCCATTCCCAAAGGGTTTGCCGCTCGGATGGTACCGTTAAATCAGCACAAAAGAGTTCTACACGAGGGGAACCGACTTCAAGACATTCCCGCCGGGTTTGTTCCAGTTCAGGGCTTTGACGGCCAGTTATTAGTAACCGGCATCCTCGCTGAGCCAGTTCCCTACTTAAAGCCCGTCCCAAACCAGAAGAAGCCCCTGTCACCAAGCAGGTCATTCCTAGAGGAAATTTTTTCAGATGCCGACCTCGCTGAGGCTCAGAGGAACGGGACATTTGGACTTAATCTCCGACTTTTTCCCACTGACAGGTAAACAACGTGTTAGCGTCCATGTCAGGAAGTCCTCGCAACTGCATCACTCGGCGACGGGCTCGGTTCCCCACGTTTTTTTCAAAGTGAGCCACACGATCTTCGTTTTCGCGCGGTAGCCAGGAACACGTCACATAGGTGAGAAGTCCCCCTGGGCGCAACGCTTCCCAGCCTTGCTGTAAAAGACTATCTTGCTTGTCTTCGAGTACTTTGAGGACACCGGGGTTAAGTCGGTAACGGGCATCAGGATCTCGCCGCCAGGTTCCCGAAGCACTGCAAGGAGCATCGACCAGAACGCGATCAAAGCCTCCTCGAAGTCGGGCTTCGTGAGGAAGAGCTAACGTTTCCCGGCCATCCCAGGCTTGAACACGGACATTTTGCCAGCCGGCTCGTGCAATTCGTTTTTTTAGTTCAGTTAACTTAAATTGCGCGACATCGGTAGCCCATAAAGCTCCTTTTCCTCGCATTTCTTCAGCTAAAACAGCCGTTTTACCGCCACGTCCTGCACAAACGTCCCAAACAACTTGGCCGGGGCGTGCTCCCACCAACTGAGCCGCCTCATAACTGGCGGCATCTTGTACTTCAAGAGCTCCTTTTTTCCAGGCTTCTAAGGCAAATACAGACTGGGGACCTTGGGCCTTCCATACCCCCGGAATCAGCTCGCGGATCGTTCCGCCTGAATGACGCCACTCCTCTAAACCTCGTTCGGCTTCGGGTCCACAAAACCGAAGGTGCAGTCCTGGGGCGGTAACCTGCCCATGCCAAAAACTTTCTTGTTGTTCTGGTGACCAATTGGACAGCGAGACACGACGTTTCCATTCTGTAGACAGCCAAGCTGGTAAGCCCCAACGAGTGGGGTCCTCAAGGGGGCCTGAAGGAGTCGTGGCGGTGAACGCCGCCCAGCCCGAAACCCGAGAACGCAAGCCCTGACGTACATCTTCCCACCGAAGAGGAGCCGTTCCTCGAGGTTCTAAGGCCCGCAAATAGGCTTCAGAGAGTAAAACGGCTAAACGCAACTGTTCCCATAACAGACCCTTTTGAGAAACCTCTTGCTGGGAAAACCAATGGTCCAACAGAGGCAGATTCGGTTCACGCAAAAGGCGTGTTAACAAGGTCGTCAGAGCTTCGGGAACAAAAGAACGTACGCGTTTCGAGACAGGCATGCCCCTAGTTTGTCGTGACAAAGTGTCCTTGGCAAGATCACAAGTTTATATCGAGTAGAAAACCTGAACCAAATCGGTTACAGTTACCTTATGGTTTATCCTTTGCGGCCGCTCTTCCGGCTGGTGATCAGCCTAGGCTTCAGCCTAATCCTAACGAGCACCTCCCTGGCAGAAACGAGCACCTCCCTGGCAGAACCCCCCAAGGGTTCGGGTGTCGCGCCCAGTACCGCGCCCGCCTACCTCTGGCATATCACAAATGAGGAAGCCCAAGACTGGCTTCTTTCGCCTCAAACCGCTGTACCAGGGGGTCTAAGTCTGACCACAGTGACCATAGAAGGGCAACATCAGGCCTGGCATTGGCAAGGGTCGTTGAAAGTAGGTGCCGGCCAAGACTCGCAAGGGGTTTTTGCCCCTAACCCGTGGCTCTTTGCCGACTTGACGAACTTATCTGTCAGCTTTTCTCAAGAGATCAACTTGTTCGGACCAGCCCAGTTTTCGGCCTCGCTGGGTCGCATACCTGTGGCAATCCCCCATCTTTTTGCTCAACCCTTAGACGGGATGGGTCTTACCTATACCCAAGACCTTTGGAAGTTCCACCTGAATGCCGGCTGGAATGGCTGGCTGTCCAAAAGAGAATCAGGCATGGCACTTTCCGCCGCAGATCAAGCAGATCGCTTGAATGCGTCTGTGTGGTTTGCCAGCCCCCGAGCCGTGTTCTCGGCGTGGGAAGAACTTCGTTTAGCCCGTGAAAGCGGGGTTAGTTTTGGGATTTTTTGGGAACAAGATTTTCGCACGTCTTGGCCGGGGATTAGCTTTCCTGGAGATCTTTTGACCGACGGTACAGGGGATTATTCGGCTAAGTACCTTTGGGCAAACTGGCAAAATACAGCGATCCTTCCTTTTGAACTTTATGGGGTGTGGGAACTAGGTTCGACGGTTCTGTACAGCTTGAACGACGCCCGGTACGAATACTACCCGGTACAAGCGTGGAGCGGCGGCGGCGCCCTAGGCCCCTCCTTTCACCAGGGTCTACGACTACGCTTTGTGTTTCAAGCCTCAAGTGGGGATGGAGCCGAACGGACAGGATTTGCAGAAGGGTCTTCAACCGCTGATAACGTCACCCATTTATATCGACCTCCAGATCAACAGCTCTATTCCCCCTCCTTTGCGGCCGATGCGGGAAACTTACAATGGTACGGTCTAAGACTGGATGTTTTAGGACAAAAGCTGGTAAAGCTTCCCTTAGAAGGAACGTTTACCTGGCGTGCTATTTGGAGGTCCCAATTTGGTCCCGTGGGCTACCCCCAGGGCAGTGTGGGAAATTTGCAAGCTACAGACCTTTTCTTGGGCTGGAGTTGGGACCATACCCTGACTTGGAAAGGTTTTCAGGGTTGGACACTCGCTTGGATGCTCTCGCTGGCGGTCCCTAACTCGTCTACGGCAGGCTATTGGCAAGGGGCACCAACCTGGCAACTGGATACAGGGTTGTCCGTCTTGTGGAACTATTAGCCTTTTGTTATACTCCCCTTAATCGGACACGTAGCTCAGCTGGATAGAGCGTCGGCCTCCGGAGCCGAAGGTCGTGGGTTCGAACCCCGCCGTGTTCATTAGATTCCTTCCTAAAAATCCCATGATGAATATTCTTTTCACGAATTGTGGTTTTATTCGGGTTAACAAAAGCAAATCACTTTAAAACAGTATAGCCTTTTTAGCTATTTCCTTTTATTTTGTAAAAAACCAAGGAATAACCATGTTAAGTGAAGATCACCCGGACGACTTCAAACATTCTCAGAATCCTAACTTAGAGATTATAGCCGGTGCCATACCCCGAATCTTTCGTTGGATTCGCTCTTTTCAAAAGGATTTTTGTCGTCAATACGACTTAACTCGTCCACAGCTGGAAATGTTTGGCCTCTTAGACCTTGAAAAAGGGATTAGTCCCAAAAGCATTTCTGATCAACTCTTGATTGCGCCCCCCAATGTGACTACTGCAGTCGCGGGTCTAACCAAAAGGGGGCTTGTCGAGGTTTTACCTGTGCCCCACGACAAACGCACCCTTGATTTAAAACTCACCCCCGAGGGCGCTCGTATACAAGAGCTCATCCAAGCTCAATTTAAAGAATTGTTTGCGGTCAAACTCACAAAAATCAAACCCCACGATCTTCAGATTTTAGCCTCAGGTTTACAAAGTTTGATCTATCTGCAAGAGAACGATTCTTGAGCTTGCCAGAAGTTACTTTAGAAAATAAGTACAGTGCCTTGCTCACCCTGATTCGCGAACAACAAAGTGTTGCCGTGGCCTTTTCTGGCGGCGTGGACAGTTCCTTCTTATGCTACGCCGCTTTCGAAGCTCTAGGGAATAAAGCTCTTGCCGTCACGGTAGTCTCGCCCATGTTGCCACAAAGCGAGTTACAAGGCGCAAAAGCTCTAGCGGCTCAGGTAGGGCTTGCGCATTACCTGATTGAAAATCCCCACATTGAAGATGAGGTAGCTGTAAATACTAAAAATCGGTGCTACCACTGCAAGAAACTCGAATTTAGCGGGATCCAAAAAGAAGCTCAACGATGGGGAGCCAAGGTTGTCTTAGACGGCTCGAACCTTGATGATTTGGACGATTACCGTCCTGGCTTAAAAGCTTTGCAAGAGCTACAGATTCTTAGTCCGCTGAGAGCAGTTGGCTTGCGAAAAGCCGAAATTCGCGAGCTTTCCCGTCAATTGGGTTTACCGACCTGGAATAAACCGGCGTTCGCTTGCCTAGCCTCACGAATTCCCTACGGGGAACGCATCGACCACCCCAAACTCACGCGAATTGAAAAATCAGAAGACTGGTTAAGAGCCTTTGGCTTTCGTCAATTCCGCGTCCGATCGCACGGAGATATAGCTCGCTTGGAAGTAGCCCCAGGTGAAAGGTCCCTCTTTTTTAACGAGACAGCTTTGGACGAAATTTCGCGAGCCTTGAAAAGTTTTGGCTTTTTATTTGTGACGTTTGAGCTTGAGGGCTATGTGATGGGGAGTTTGAATCGGACTTCTCGTTCATCGCCAAGTTCACGAGGTTCGACTGATGAAAACTCTACATTTTGACTGTTTTGCGGGAATTTCGGGGGATATGACGCTAGGAGCCCTCGTCGACCTTGGGGTTGATCCCGAGGTTTTACAACGTGAGCTGGAGAAGCTTGGACTTAGCGGCTGGAATTTAAGCTTTGTCCGTGCAGATCGTAATGGAATCACGGGGATGCGGGCTTTAGTTCACTTGAGTGAACCACCCACCCGGCTTCTTCAGCCTCAACATCAGCATCGCTCTTGGCGTGATATACGGCAAATGCTGGAAAGCTCTTCTTTATCACCTTTTTCAAAAGGCCTTGCCCTTCGCATCTTTCAACGAATTGCCGAAGCCGAAGCCCAAGTCCATGGAAAACCCGTGGAAGAGGTAGGGTTTCATGAGGTGGGAGCCTTAGATTCTATCATCGACATCGTGGGGGCGGCCGTCTGCCTTGAAGCCCTTGCTCCAGAGCGAATTACAGCTTCAGAAATTGAATTAGGAGGCGGGACTGTAACCTGTGCCCACGGGGTACTCCCAGTTCCGGCACCCGCTACACTTTTACTTTGCCGTGGTCTACCTGTTAAAACGGGCGGTTTTCAAAAAGAGATGACGACTCCCACAGGAGCCGCAATCCTTGCCGAAATCGTAGATGAATTTATTACCAGCGAACGCTTTGTCGAACAGAAAACCGGCTACGGACTTGGCACCAGGAAACTGGATAAGCCGAATGTCTTGCGCGTTTCGTGGCGTGAGACCAAAGCCCCCACCACAGCTTGGTACACCGAAGAGCTTACTCAACTTCAAACCAATATCGATGACATGACCGGCGAGGCCCTTGGCTTTTTAATGGAACAACTGTTTGCGGCTGGGGCCCGCGACGTGACCTTTACCCCTTGCACCATGAAGAAATCTCGGCCAGGAGTGATTGTTGAGGTACTTGCGGATTCAGAACACCTCGAAGCTCTTCGGCATACTTTATTAAACCATTCTTCCACCTTGGGTTTTCGCGAGGCTCGAGTGAACCGCGTGACGTTGCCCCGTGAAGAGACCCAACAAACAGGCAAATGGGGAACTGCCAGGCTGAAAACAGCTCACCTGGACGGCAAAGTCAAAGCTAAGTTCGAGTACGAAGATCGGGCCCGCCTGGCTCGGGAATACCAAATTAGCTTAGATGAAGCGAACGACCTCCTTGCAGGAAAAGATCATGGTTGAACCGTTTGACTTTGCAGTGTTAGATGCACACAGGGCCCAGCGAACCGGGTATCCAGAGGCCGTTTTTTGTCGAGGAAAAACCCTCGAGCAAGCTCAAGCGATTATGGAACAGATGCGGTCTCAAGGTATCCCCGTCTTAGGAACCCACGCTTCCAAAGAATTGGCCGAACGACTTGCCCCGAAATTTCCTGACCTGGAATATGATGACTTATCAAAGGTGTTAACCCTTGGACCAGCCACCGAACCCAAAGGACTAGTCGTCGTTGTCGCCGCGGGAACTTCAGACCTCCCCTATGCTCGAGAAGCCTTATTGACCTCACGGTTTTTAGGGAGCCACACGGAACTGATCACAGACGTGGGCGTAGCTGGGATACATCGACTTTTTCAACGCTTGGAATTTATTCGAAAAGCTAACGTTGTGATTGCCGTGGCCGGCATGGAAGGTGCTTTGGCCAGTGTCTTAGCCGGTTTAGTTTCAGTACCCGTCATAGCCCTTCCCACCAGTGTGGGGTATGGAGCTAACTTTGGTGGACTTTCGGCACTTTTAGGGATGCTCAATTCTTGCGCACCAGGACTCGCCACTGTGAATATTGACAACGGTTTTGGGGCTGGTTACTTGGCCAACCAAATCAATCGACTCACGACAAAAACCTAAACTATCAATTTCACTTCTTTCCATAAATGTCTTGATGTGGCCAATTCTTATCTGTATATTCGCAATTCTGAAACCACTGATTGAATATGGTCAAAATCATTATCATTATGAAGCAAAGCCACATCGTTTTCGATCGCAATTTCCGCAATCAAGAGGTCAATAGTACTTCTTATTGTTGTCACACCAGCGTTTCGACAGCGGATATTCAAGTGGGCGGCATTTTCAAATGAACTTTTACCGTGCCTTAGAAAGTAAGTAGGAATGGTATCAAAATACTCTTTGAGGGCTTCAAATTCCTTTTCGCTCTTTGAACCTTGAAGAATCTCCTGGTAGATGAACTCAGTAATTCCCCAAGGAATTCTCTTAGTAAGAACGTCATCGAGAAGTAAGGTCTTTGGGTTGGTGCGGTTTCGCAAGAAATCAATCAGAACCGATGTATCAACAAGCACCATTAGTTTTGCCGCAAAGCCTTGTAGTTATAGCCATCTGCAAATTCGACCTTTCCTCTTAGCTCTCGGATGTCCTTCATCTTTCGATTTCGAACAAATTCCTGCAAAGCTATCTCCACAAGTTCTTTCTTTGTATGAATATCCGTTGCGTACCTGAAAGCTTCATTTACTAGTTCGTCGTTCAAAACGATATTGGTTCGCATCCCGCCACCTCTCAAGGTGTATAATAATACACATGCCATTAAACATCAATCATTCCACCAGTTCTCCAGTCTTAGACCCGAGACTCTTGAAAACTCATCAGTATTGTTTGTCACCAAAACCTGATCATGAAACTTCGTAATTGCCGATTCTTGAGGTCTCGGACACCGATGGAAATCATAGTTATTAAATTATAGCTTATGTAGCTACATATGTTAATTCTAAGATGCTTTGGGAACTTTTTTAATTGTCTCCGCGCCCGCAGGTTTTGGGGTCCGAACCGGGTAACGACACTAAGAAGATTACTCGTTCGTAGGAATAATCTTTATATCGTGCCCTGTATTTTCCCCTTGTTGATTCCCGCAAAGAAGTCATGGGGTTTGGAAAAAATTCCAAAATTAAATTGAACGAGCTAAAACAGAAGGGAGAAAATAATCCGGGTGGCGATTTTTTACTTGGCGGTAAGAAACCACCCGGACCAAAAAAACACATCGTATTATACCTCGACATAAACCCACAGGACTATAAGCCACAAACCGAAAAAGCTAAAATTCTTTCCTTTTTTTCCTATCAAGAGTGTCCGAACTGTCACAATGTTCATGGTTGGTCATATCACGCGCAGTACCTCAAGTATCTTGAGGATGCTCAAATGACAATTCTCCGTCTCATGTGTCGCAACTGCCGGCGAACCCAGGCAATCATACCCGCATTTTCTTTACCCCACACCAGTTTAGCTACCCAAAAAGTTCAACGTTATTTCGAGTACCGGCAAGCAGGCTTAAGCCGACATAAAGCATCTATCGCCAGCAATTTTGTCAGCTACAGTCACGGGTTTCTTCGTCTTTTAGAACGACGACTTCAAAGAGCTGTTTCACAAGCTAAAGCTATATTTCCAAATTGGGGCAATCCCCATGTAGCCGACTTTTCTTGGGTAACGAGTGTTGTAAAAGTTCAAGCCGAAGCCTTGGCCCTTGTTAATGCGAAGTGTATTC
>DAIDJJ010000068.1:0-13603 GCA_027451385.1 Spirochaetales bacterium
CTCGGGACGCAGGCCGTAGCGAATCCCGTTAAAACGAGCCAAGTTGGCGCTGGCTTCGGCGGTGGCGATCGTGTAGTACGCACTGACGGCGTACTCCAGTAGAGGAAGTTCAACCTCTACCAAGGTATACCCCAACTTTTTCAGTTGAACTAATGCGTCTCGGTAAACCGACTCCACTCCAGGGGCTAAGCCGGTTAAACTTTTCAAGACGCCGATTTTTCGGACGGGTCTGGCCGGACCAGGTTCCCTGGGGAGCGAGGTTTGGTCGTTCGGATCAGCCCCCTTAATTAAGTCGTACACGGCACGGGTTAAGCCCACGGTCTGAGCTAAAACGCCGATGACTTCCAGGGATGACGCGTATGCCGTTAAACCAAAGCGGCTTACGGTGCCATACGTAGGCTTTAAGCCATAGACCCCACAAAAGGAGGCCGGTTGACGCACAGAGCCCCCCGTATCGCTCCCCAAAGCGAAGGGGACTTGTCCCGCCGCCACACACGCCGCACTGCCCCCCGAAGAACCGCCGGAGACTCGAGTCGGGTCCCAGGGATTACTGGTTTTGGCGAGGGCCGAGTTATCTGTAGAAGAGCCCATGCCAAATTCATCGAGGTTGGTTTTACCCACGGGCAAAGCTCCCGCGTCGATTAGCTTTTGCACAGCTGTGGCGGTATAAGGACTAGTGAGGCCTTCAAGCATCTTGCTACCGCAAGTCAAAGGGAACCCGGCCACAGCAATGTTATCTTTTACACCAAACGGCAAGCCTGAGACAGGACCTGAGGTTGCCTTAGCCGCTTCCGGGGTCACAGTAGGCTTGGCTTGGGGGTTAAAGCTGAGGAAGGCACCGATCTTGGCTTCCCAAGCTTTGGTGTAGGCGGTATAGGAAGCGGATTTTTCAGAAAAACGCCTCCACGAGTCTTCGAGTTTCGCCATGGAGGTCTCCTATAGGACGTTGGGGATCACAATAAAACGGTCTTCCAGTTCAGGAGCTCTTTCCAGAGCGGCATCGGCCAAGGAACTGGGAGTAACAGCATCGGGGCGAACGCGGTTGGCTTTCACAAAGGCATGGGTCGTCGGTTCCAGGCCGTCGGTGTCGACCTCTTTCATTTGTTCGAAGTACGCCACCATCTGGGTCACTTCCCGGCCCAAGCGTTCCAGTTCAGCGGGGGTAAGGGCAATTTGTGCCAATTCCGCCGTAATTTCCAACTCGCGAATGTCCATAATGGGTTTCATTAACACAGGAAGCTTTTCTTTTGTCAAGTTTTCGTGGGGTTTGTCAAGTTTTCGTAGGACGCTGGGGCAGGCCTATCCCGGTGGCTGGACGCTCCAACTGCACACTATGACGAAAGCGAAATAACTGTGCCGGACGTCCGGTCGTTGAGGAATCCTTCCCCTCAGCTTCTTTGACCAGCCCCCCTTGCAATAATAAACGGCGAAAATTTTGTTTGTGAAGAACAACGCCCGAAAGAGCCTCGACCACTCGTTGCAACTGCAATAGGGTAAAGACCTGACCGACGAGTTCAAACACCACAGGACGATACCGAATTTTGGCACGCAGACGCCCCATCGTCGAGGCAAGGATGCGTCGGTGGTCGCCTTCCATGGCCAGTCCTAACCGCTCGTCTTGGGTACTAAACTCTGGTTTTGTCATGGCGGGCTGTGTGATGGGGAGCAAGTCCCTTTCGGCTTCGGGGTAAGCTCGCCAGTCTCGCTGACTTTCCGAGACCAACCCTGCTTCATACAAAAGTTCAAATCTGGGGAGCACTTTTTCAGGGTCCCAGGCAGATTTGCCGGTACCAAAAGCCACAGCGACCCTTTGCTCGCACGAAAGTCTAGTCTCCTCAGCTCGCCCAGCACACCAGGCGGCCAACTGCGGCAATATGACCTCGTCCAGAACTGCGGGGCGGCCTTTGCGATGATCTTCCCACGGCAAGAAGTCATACCAATCCCGCCAAACCCCCGCCCGCGTCTGGGACGGTGCCTCGGGACCCACCAGGGCTAGGTAGCCTACCGTCAAAAGTCGCTGATGGCGTTCTAGACGTTGCGGGTCACGATGCCGGTTGCCAAAGGTGTAGAGCTGTTCGACATAACCCAAGGACAAGCCACTCAGCTCGTCGACCCAGGCGCGAACGGCGAGATCCAAAGTCCGGTGTCTACCGGGATCAAAGGCACCAAAGGGCAGAGCCAGTGTTTCCTTTTGAGACTCCTGGTTATGTCCAGGTACAGTTAGGACCGCTACCCGGCCGTGTCGCACCGAAACAACTACCGCCGACAATCCGAGATCTACCGTCCAAACTTGTTCCGCCATGTCCTTAGTTTACGGCTTTTGAGGACCTTACGGAAGGGGGCAAAGCTTCGCACACCTTCTCAGTCCAGCACGTTTCACCAACCCAAACTTAAGCACACCACCGTGAGGGCAAGGCTGACGATCGTCAATGGAAACCCAACCTTGAAATATTCTCCAAAGGAGAGCTTGAGGCCAAAGGGCCTCGCCGACTCGGCAACGATCAGATTGGCTACCGAACCCAGCAAGGTTAAATTCCCCGCCAAGGTCGAGGCTGCCGCTAGAGCAATCCACGCTCGAGAAGGGTCTGACAACGTCGGAATCACCGGTTTAAGTACCATGACGGCTGGAACATTGCTGATGAGGTTGCTCAAAAGCGCGGCAATGACCGAAAAAAGCCCCAAGTTTTTTTCGAGAACAGGACGGGACCAGCCCAACAGGGCTTGAAAACCGCCTGTGGCTTCTACGGCTTTGGTGATGATAAAAAGACTGGCAAAAAACAGTAGCAAGGTTCCATCGACTTTTCCCAAGATTTTGACCGGCTTGACCCGGCGGGTGACCAATAACAACGACGCCCCCGCTAAAGCCGCTAAGGCCAACGGCCACCCTAAGAAAAAGCCTCCGAGCATGACCAATAACGCTAAGCCGCTTTTCCACAATAAAGCTTTATGGACATGAATTGGTTTCGGTGGCGTCCATGAAAAAGAGCGAGGCTTTAAATCTCGCCGGTAAAGTACCGAAAGCCAAACCCACGCCAAGAGCAACGACAAAAATCCCGGAATAAGCAGGGCTCCGGCAAAGGGCCCAAAGCCTAACCCTGAAGAGGTCGCAATCAAAATGTTCTGCGGGTTGCCAATAGGGGTGACCATAGAACCGATATTAGAGCTCACGGCGAGGCCAATTAAAAATGGGAGGGGGTTGAGACCCATTGCCAAGGTAAATTGTGCTACCAGGGGGGTCAACAAGAGGACTACGGTATCGTTGATAAATAAGGCTGAAAATAAGGCTCCCGCTCCCAAAACCCAGGCCAGCAAAACACGGGGCGAGTGGGCGTGCCGTGCCAAGGTTCTACCCGCAAGCTCAAAAAAACCTGCCAAGCGAAGGTGCGAGGTAAATACCATCATCGCAAATAATAGCGCCAAGGTGTTCCAGTCTATGGCCAGATAGGCACTCGTCAGGGGAATCAGCTTAGCCACGAGAACCACCGTGGCCCCTACCAAGGCTATCGTCGCACGGTTCACATGAAAAAAGGGTACCTCGCCGACCGCTATCGCCGCAAGGATGAGAACAAGCAAGGTTTCTGCCATAGCGGTGACTTTAGCGGGTCACGACGCGAAAAGGAAGCTCCCCATCAAGAGGGCTTGAGCGGTCACGTACAACAGCATGACCACCAGCTGATAGCGTTTTTCGGGTCGAACAAACAGGTTAACCGTCAAAACCACGTCCGAAATGATGAACAAGAGCGAACCGACAATCCCCGCCACGGCTGGCCAACTCAAACCCCTGGTCAGCATAAACCAACTCGACCAGCTCATCAGAAAGATGACGATTAAGTACACGAGGGCGGGAACTTTCATCGGCCCCAAAGGGCGCCAGAGCCCCCGGATGACGAGAAACCCACCCAGAGCATAGGGAATCAGCCCCCACAGCAGGCCCACGACCACGCTGGTGTTGCCAGCGGTCACCCCGGCAGTCATCCCGGAAGTCCCCAAAAATGCCGCGAGGTAGAATAGGTTGCCGAGCAGAAACGCGGCTAAACCCAATATAAAAAAGATTTCTCGACGACCTAGAAGTAGCGCATCTCCGGCAAAACCAAACGCTAAGGCGGCGACGACCAAGCCCTGGGGGTGAGCGCTAAATAGGACATAGTACAGTAGTAATAAGGGTATCAAAACGGGTTTGGTTACCATTTCCCCGAGGCGATTCTTTCGAGAAACAAAAACAAGATGGGTCACAAAAACCCCAACGAACAAGAGTAGAAGAACTAGCACACGACCTCCAGCCTTTGCCTCAATTTGGGGACAAGGCCCGTTACACGCTGTTCTTGGGTTTGAACGGCTTGAAATAGGCTTTCTTGGGTAAGCCATAAGTTGGCTTGGGTCTTGGCTCGGGTTAAACCTGTATACAGCAATTCGCGGGTCAGGAGGGTATTCTCAGACTCTTGTTCCGGCAAAACCAAGGCGATGTGCGTAAACTCCGAACCTTGCGATTTGTGCACCGTCATGGCAAACGCCGTGGTATGTTCGGGCAACTGGGCTTCTAAAAAGTAGCGCACGCAGTGCTCAGTCTGGCCGTTTTCAACCCGAGGAAAGTACACCCTCAGACGGTCGGTACGAAACGCCACGCCCAAGTCCCCATTGAAAAGATTTAATCCCGCATCGTTGGCGGTGATCATAACCGGCCAATGGTTCAGCTGTCCGTTCTGGGATAAATGCTTGCACAACAGATCATTCCAGGTGCGTTGCCCCCAAGGGCCTTCGTTGGTCATCGTCAAAATCATAAACTCTTGCAAGGCATCCAAGGCTTGTTCGGGAGTCGAGGCCGTCAAAAACGGCTGATACGCTTCACAAAAGCGCACCAGAGCGACCTCCGAATCCAAGGGATTAAAGGTCACTTCGGAGTTCCTCGATGAGTCATCCTTCGACGAGTGATAGAGTTTCTCGATGGCCGTCAGATCGCCCCCCCGGATGGCCTTGGCCAACAGGCCAATCGCCTTATCTTCCTGAAAGCGAAAGCTTTTTTCGAGACGAATCACCGGACTGGGAGTAACCGCAGGGGAAGTCGAAACACCCTGACTTATATGCTCAACCTGACTTATGAGTTCAACCTGCCGGGGCGAAAAAGCGTTGACAGGAAAACATTGAACTAAGTTACCCAGCACATTACCCGGCTCCACCGACGGCAGTTGATGCTCGTCGCCCAAAAGGATCAAGGTGGCCGTTTCGGGCATAGCTGCTAAAAGCTGATCCATAAGCTGGGTGCTGACCATGGAGGATTCGTCCAGCACCACCAGGTCGACCAGGAGTTGTTCCTCGGCATTATAGCGGGGGGCTGAAACCGAACTATGAATCCCTAAGAGCCGGTGAAGGGTTTGGGGAATCAGTCCCCTCAAGGGGGCTTGGAGTTCAGTGGGCAAATTTTTGAGAACTTCGGAATTGGCCAACGATTGACCCATTCGAAAGGCCGCCTTACCCGTAGGAGCTGCCAACGCGATGCGCGGAAGGCGTTCGCCCTTTTCAAGGCAATTGGCCAATTGAAGGGCCAGAAGGATGGCCAATACGGTGGTTTTACCGGTTCCCGGGCCGCCGGTAATCAAGCCCAAGCGATAAAAGAACGGCAAAAATGCTCCCGCGATTTGAAGTGGATCCCACTGGTGTAGCGATATCCCCAACAGGCGGACCGCTTGGAGCAGTTCCGAAGCCGACCGTTCTTGGTATTGTGCCCTCGCCGCAAAACGCTCGGCTAAACGCATTTCTTCTCGATAACAGCGCGTGAGGGCCAACAAGCCATCCTCCCACAGCAAGGGTGTCGTTCCGTCTTGGCTCACCAACGAAAGTTCCGGCTGTACCGGCACCTGAAGTGCCGTATGACCTTCCAGATATTTTTGATGCACTTCAAGAGCCAGAGTGACGGCTTCCTCTGAGGCGTGAAACCGTCGTTGTAAATACCTGGCCAGCTCTTGCTGAATCAGGTCAGTGCTTTCTTGCAAAGTGAGACTCATAATAACTCCACGAGCTGACGGATGATCTTTTCTTCAGGGCGTGTAAAGTAAATCCCCGCTCGGGGTACTTGAGGAGTCAACCCTCTCAGAAACAGATAAAGGACCCCACCGAAATTGTCCCAGGTATACCCCCCCCGAGCCGTCAGGTGTCGCCACCACGCGGCCGTGTAAATATGGTATTGCAAGTGATAGCGATTTTCTTGCATGGCCGTTTCGAGGGCTGGGGCCAGGTAATCTTCGGGGCGAGGACCTAAATAGTTAGACTTCCAGTCCAAGATGTACCAGCGGTTCTTCCAGGTGAACACCAAGTCAATGAACCCGTGCAGGTAGCCCTCGAGTTGAAAATCCGCAGACCAGGTTTTGTCCTTTCCTAAGATCTTTTGGAGGCTCGCTTGTGTGAGCGGTTCTTTGCCGGACTGAGGGTGCGCCGCCGTCATATAAAACTCAACTTCGGAGGCTCGGTCCTGGCGCGAAAGTTTTGAAAGGCTAAACTCGGGGTCGTCTTCGAGTAAGGGGGCTTGAAGTGTATACGAGAGAGAGGCCAAAACCGCCTCCAGGTGGTCTTCATACTCCGAGCCTGACGACTCAAGAGCCAATTTGACTTTTTTCGCTTCTTCGTCGTTCAGCTGATTGCCGTCGAGACCCTTAAAATCCAACTTTTCCACGAGGCTATGCAGTAAAAGTCCGGCATTCTTGCCCTTGGGAAAGGCTAACAACCCCTCAGCTTCGGCATTTGACGTCAGGGGAAGCCGATGGGACGTCTCACCGGCAAGGCGTGTATAACTTCCGACCGACCAAGCGGTGTGAATTTCTCGAGTCGAAGGCCACGTCGTGAGGCTTCCTGGACTTACTTCTTCGCGAGGCAACGGCTGTGGAGAGGAAGGCTCCTTCCAGACAAAAAGGGGCTGTCCGCTCGCGTCTTGAAGGTTCAAGATTTCAGGATTTGAAAACAGCCAATTGGCCGGTGAATCTTTAGTCTCATTTTCCAGTTCGAGGGAGGCCCCGGCCGTCACCACATACAAAAGGGCTTTAGGCCGGGTAAGAGCCACATAAGCCAAGCGCTGGGCTTCTTCGTAATACTCCTTTTCTTGCTGTTGTTTTCGCAGATCATAGGTATCTGGTCTGAGGTCACCAAACAGCTGACCTTGTTCACGGAGGAGCGGTTCAACGCCACCTTTCGTATTGCGCTTGCCCCAAAGCTCCACCGCAAAGACGACAGGCCATTCCAAGCCCTTGGCCTTGTGCATCGTAATAATCTGAATGGCCTCTTCGTCAGATTCCAAACGTTCTTCGTCTTCGGCTTCTGAGGCTTCCTTTTGAGCCTGTCGCTTTTCGTTGTACCACGCGTAGGTCCGTTCGGGCAGTCTCCCCATTTCTAAGTCTTTGGTCTGTAGAAGCTCCAAAAGGTGACGAAAATTGGTAAACCGCCTTTCGTTCCGAAGGTCGCCCGGCTGACGTTGAAACGCCCCCAGTTGTGTTAAAAAGCGCTCTAGAGCTGTACCCGCCCCAGAGCTTTCCCAAACTTGTCGGACTTTTCGCAAGGTTTCGTACCAAACCCCATGACTGTCTTCATCTTGGGACCACGCTTGCAGCTGCTGATCATCCCAACCCATCAAGGGGCTGACAAACAGGGCTTTGAGAAGGCCTTCGTCCTGAGGGGACAAGACAAGCGCCAGGATGAGGTGGAGATGCTCCGCTTCCTGCGAGGCAAACAAATTTTTGGCTTTACCAAGGACAGCTTTAAGGCCCCAAGAGGCCAGGTGCTGATGAATTTTCTGGGCAGATCGATGCGAGCGAACCAAGATCGCCATGTCGCGTAAGCGCAAGCGGGTTGATTCTGCGGTTTGAGCTTCTAAAAGCCGTTGAATTTCGGCGACGAGGTAGTCTCCGATCACCTGCATTTTTTTCTTTTTAAGCTTGGGGTTCGTTTTGGTATCGGGGTACGGCCACAAGGTCACCGGGGGTAAGCGCTCCCCTTGTAGGGTGATAGGAAGCTGTTTGGCTTTCGCTTTAAGCGGGTGAAATTGAATCTCCTCCGTCAGAAAAGGTTGTCCTGTTTTGAGTTTGGCGGCATAAAGCCCGTTTAGCGCCTCGAGCAAACTAGCCTCGGACCGATAGTTTTCGGTCATGGTCCAGCGGTTGATTTCGGGAATCTGTTGGCGGACCTGAAGGTAGGTCGCTAAATCACCACCGCGAAACCTATAAATGGCTTGCTTGGGGTCGCCGATGTACGCCAAGAATTTATCAGCCCGATTTTGAAAGAGTTTTTCAAAGATTTTTACCTGGGCTGGATCGGTGTCCTGAAATTCATCGACCATCACCACCCGAAAGCGGTCGCTCAACACACGGAGTACCCGCTCAGAACCTGACGTTACCCCCTGAACAACCTCACCGAGCAGGTCTTGGTATGATTTCACGTTTCGTCGGTTCTTTTCTGGTTCAAGCTTTTCTTGAAGAAACCTAAAGGCTCGCTCTAAAAGAAAGGCCGAAAGTTGCTCTTTACGTGACGCCGCAAAGGCTTGGAGCTCGTCTGGGGTTTGCTCCCAAAGCTCCCAAAATTTCAGGTCAGGAAAATCTACAACAAAATTCTTTTTTTGTGCTGTTAGTATCTTCGCCTTTTGAAGCTTCATGAAGGCATCATTTACCACGTTCTCTTCTAAGGCTTGGTCCACGGCTTGTAGGTAGGACTCAAATTGTTCCTGTTTATAGATATTCGCTTTTAACTTACTTATTTCGTCCTGAAGAAACTGCCCCACGCGAGCCCGATCCGTTTGCCACGCCTGTCGTAATTGCTCAAAAAGGGTCTCCACCTTCTTCAGGTTTTCTTGGGGGTTAGGCAGGGTCTTGAGTTCCAGGCCAGGAAAGCGCAACAGCGGGTAAAGCTGCTGGCTTAGGGAACTTGGGGTCAGGGTGGCCACCACCTTAAGAGACTCTGGGGGAAAGGTGGCAATCTCACGGCGCCAAAAGTCGGCCAGAGCCGCTTCGATGAGCTCGTCTTCGCTCTCGATGATGGTAAAGCCAGGCAGAGTGCGAAGTTCAAAGGCAAACTCTTTGAGCAGCTTGGCACAAAACCCGTGAATGGTGGTGATGGTGGCCAAATCGAGTTCTGACTCAGCCAAAGCTAGTCGCCGTTGAGCTTCAGTCTCTTTGGTCTTAAGACGGGTTTGACTAATCAGTTCACGGATACGTTGGGCCAATTCCGCAGCCGCCGGTTTGGTAAAGGTCACCACGGCGAGATCTCGCAACCGCAGATTCTTTTCGAGAATCCAGCGCAAAACCAAATGTGAAGCTGTATAGGTTTTGCCAGTACCCGCACTGGCCTCGATCAGGTGAGTCCCTTCGAGCGGAAGTGTGGTTAGATCAAGTGGGGTCAATTTCATATTCCTTCATGGGGCCAAAAACGGTTTGCGAAAGCTGGATAAATTCCTCTTTATGCGAAAAATCCTCCCAATCTTGAGACTCGATGAAACGGTTATACCAAGGGTCGTCCAGCAACTTGTTCCAAAGTTTCAAAAACTCTTCCCGACGTTGCAGGGATTTTTTAGACATCGGTTCCTCTGCTTCAAGCAGGAGGTATTCCCAAGACACCTCGGGGAAAAAGTACAAGGGTTTCTCACAAGCTTCCTGAGCCAAGGCCGCTAGCGTGCTTAAGATTTCTTCGGCCCTCTGCTTGGAAAGGGGTCTCCAATGGATATGCCCATCCAGAGCCCAGTACAGGGTGCTTTGCGGCTTTTCTAAATTCAAAAACGCATGGGCAAGCCAACCTTTCAACCGTTGATGCACCTTTAGCTTTCCCACCTGAAACAAGACCTTCCCTTCAGACCAGTTCGTCAGCCAGTCCCCGGTGTAACGCCAGACTTGCTTCTGACCCCAAGCTTCCTGCGCTCCCCTCACCTTCTTCCATTCTTCGACCTTTGTGTACTCCTTGAGCTTATTCAAGCGATCCTCGGTCTTGACCTTCTGGGTTTCTAAAAAAAGATCCCCTAAAACACCCTGGGGCAGTCCACCTTCCGCACGGAGCAAACCCAAGGCCTCGTGTTTCCCAAAATATTCCTCGGAGTAGGTATGGCTCACCTTCCATTCCCCCAATCCATCCAAAGAAAACAATTCTGAACTTGGCAAAGTTGATTGTTCGTCGGGGAAGCTTATTCCGGCACCTTCGGACAAGAAGGTCTTCAGGGGATCTTTCAGGTTATTGGCAATTGTATTCAGGCTGACCAGAGGTGTTGAGGATTCGTGGGGAAAGCGCCATTCGTGTAGCGGTCTTGAGGCCTGTTTAGGAGGGGCGTTGATAAACCAGCGGGTATCAAAGGTGACCAACTCTGCTCGGCTGTCTTGATATCGGGGGGATGAGGGTTGAAGGGGGTAGATTTTGGTGATCGCGTCACCGGCTTTTTGGCCATTCAGAGTGTAATCTTGATTCAAGGTATTCAAGAGCGTCGTCACCACACTGGCTTCAGGGGCACATTCCCCTTTGTCGGTGATTCCGCTTGCGGTAAGAATTAACCGTTCACGAGCAGACATCAGTGTTTCCAGAAAAAGGTACCGGTCGGATTCCAGCTGATTGCGGTCCCCCGGCTGGGACGAGTACCTTGTCAGGTCATAGTCAGGACGAAGAGTTTCTCGAGGGAAGCCCAAGTTCATGCCCAAAAGAGCAATGACGCGAAACGGCAAGGATCGCAGGGGAATCATTTCGGCAATCGTCACCTTACCTGTGAAGAAACGGGCTTTATGTTCATCATTTTGAAGCGACTCTTGCCACAGCGAGGCCGCCAGCTCAAAGTTCAGGTTTTCGTTTTCAAGCCCGGCCAAGTTTACGTTTTCGACCAGTTGGGAGGTTTGAGATAAAAAGTCTTTCAGTTGTTCTTCCGAGCCTTTGCCAGCCAGCGCTTTTTCCAGCCAAGTATTTAAGACGGCTGCCCATGCCGTTAAAGGCCGGGCGGTTTCGCGTTCCTTCACCAGCTCTCGCAAAAGTTCAAGAAACGAGGACAACTTGGCCGTGAGCAAGGCCTCGGGAACTGCGGTGTACGCATAATGCTCTGCGGCATGGTAGTCCCCTGCACCAAAACAATAGGCTGACCAAAGCCGATCTAGGCCTTCTTCCCACGTTAAAGCCTGAATCGGGGGAAGCTCCCAATGCTTTTTATCTTCTCCGTTCAGCCCCCAGCGGATTCCAGATTTTTCAATCAAAACGCGCGTGTTTTGACGTTCGTCTTCGGTCAAAGGCTCTTCGATTAACTCCAGGTAAAGTTCCCAAAGTGAGAAAATCTCATTGGCCTCAAACCGGCCTTGGGCTGCTTGAAAGATCTCGGACAACCAGCGGGTAAACAAAGAGTCTGTTTGGACGGAATC
Source organism: Spirochaetales bacterium (assembly GCA_027451385.1). Taxonomy (GTDB): domain Bacteria; phylum Spirochaetota; class Spirochaetia; order JABEVK01; family JABEVK01; genus JABEVK01. The sequence continues at coordinate 11,352 of DAIDJJ010000068.1, forward strand.
CGCCAGATCAAAAGGAAGTTGTACGCCTCGTGTAGCCTGACAATTGCGAAATGTTAAATCCAATAAAGGCTGATACAACTCCAGTTGTGGCGACAAGATGGCCACGTCGCTGGGCAAAAGCGTTTCATCGTCCCGAAATGCCTCTAACAGAAGGTCCAGTAAGACTTCGACTTCCCGAAGCGGCGTAGGACAGCGTGCAAACCGCACCGACCAAGCTTTTTCCTGAATATCCTGAGGAGAGGGGACGGGTGGTGTATTATTCCGAATATCTCGCTGAAGCGCCCCTAATAAGGTGTCGGGCAACTCCGATTCGGGAGCCGGCTCTTCATCCTGGGCTTCGGTCTCTAGAAGCATATCCATAAAATCACGGCCGGTTTTCCCCCACTCCCCTAAAAGACGGGACCCGGTATGTTCTAGGGACTGGGCTGTTCTTAAGCGAACTCTGAGACTGGCTTGATCTCCCCAATAATCCAAGGTGGGGACTTCAAGGTAGAGGGTGACCTGACAGTGGCGGCCCAAGGCCTCAAACAACCTTAAAAACACGGGGGGCAACAGTGACATTCCAAACAAGGACACCCGGACGGGCAAATTACTGACTGACTCGTGTAAAAGCTTTTCGGTTAATTGTTCAAACAGTTGCGCCCGATGGGGAACCTGGGCTTGCCGACAAAGCTGGCGCCACAATTCGGCTTGCCAAGCCTGCGTTTCTGCCAAAGTTTCAGGGTCCCCTTCTGTAAAGTTCTCTAAGAGGCTTTTGCCGTTTTCCCAAGCCTCAAGCCAATGGGGTCGATACAGTAAATACTGGTCAAACAAATCGGCGATACTGGCGGCTAAAGTGAAGGTTCTCGTTTGCTGGTTTTGGGAGTCTTGCTGGAGGTACTGCCGAAGCGAACGAAACGGTCCTATGTTCGAGGCTTGACTCACTTGCTTCAATTGTTGATAAACCGCCCAGACCAAGACTTCTTTTTCAAACAAAGATTTTTCTTCTTTTTGACGTAAGATCAAAAAGGCCAGCTTCATGGCTAACTGAACAGGGCTCATCATTTCGGCACGGACTAAACTCCCCCGCCTGAGGGCGGTTTCAAGGGACAGCCATTTGATCATGCCAGGGGTTTGAACGACGACGTATTCAGGCTCAAGGGGGGAGGTCACCTCGCGGGATAGGTCTTCGGCAAAACACTTCGCCAACTGTTCGAGGTTCGTGCTACGAATGATACGAAAAGACATAAATTTATCATAAGTCATGTCTTTTTATTTGTCCATGAAAGCCAAGAACTTATTCCCTACAAATCCATCGCTAAGAAATCTTGAAAAAATCGAAAAGTTTTTTGAAGCAAAACCCTATACGCATCAGTTATCAGGGTTGATCGCGATTGAGGAGACGCGTTGCGGCTGCTCAACCCGGCAGACGTGCCGGACAAAAAACACTTTTAGGAGGTACCACCATGGTACAATTGGCCTATTACAAAAGGACTGTCGGCAAAAATGAGGTAACATTTGCTAGACAGCTGAACAAAAAGCTGATGAGTTTTGACGAGGTCTTAACCTTCATGCGCCAACAATCGGGCCTTTCGAAAGCGGACATGAAGTCTGTCTTTCAGCATTTTGTCGAACATTTAGCCATATTTTTGCCCCAAGGGTATTCGATTCAAACGCCGATGGGGGTCTTTTCGATTTCTGTTCAACAACCCCAGGTAGATGCTGGGACATTCATCGATTCTCAACCAGTGACCACCGACAAGGTTCGCATTCGTTTGAGAGGAGATCAAACGTTGCTGAACAGCATCAAAGCCGACACAAATCTGAAAGTGCTCGACACACCTACAGACCCGTTACCTACGGTTTTGCGGGTCGAAACCACCGAGAGTGAGGGGCTCAATCGCGGGGTACCCGGTGAAATCATTCATATTGTCGGGTCTCGTTTGAGCTTTTCGAGTGCAGATACGCGTTTAGGGGTCTTCTTGGTGGACGCTACCGGCCAAGCCACACGGATCAACGTGTATTCGAGAATTGGAGGTAAGTTAATCGACGCCAAGCTCCCGACCCTCCCTGCTGGTAATTACAGGTTGGAAGTTCGTACCAGCCCTGGTAAAGCCCTGAGAACGGGAATGTTGAATGAGCCGTTTACGTTATTAAGCTAATTTTTCTGAACGGATGAGGTGGCGCTGAAAGAGATTTCAGCGCTTTTTTTTACCCTAAGATCTAGTTTAAGGTATCACCCCCATGAGCCCTCGGAATTCCGAGCCTAGCTG
>DAIDJJ010000069.1:0-13431 GCA_027451385.1 Spirochaetales bacterium
CTGACCAGCTGGACTTCATGGTCACCTGGCCAAGCCATAACTTGGGTAAACACCACACTCCAATCTCCTTCCGGCGGCGTATCCCAGTGTTTTAAATTGAACACCGCGATCACCTCGGTTCCTTCTCCTGGTCGGCTGTTCAGCGAAAAATTTCCGCCGGTAGCTTCCAGAGTTTGAATCACTAAAGGCAACCCCAACCCCACCTTGCGGTCAGGATGCTTAAGCCCATTCGTATAAAAAGGATCTTGAGCTTGCCGTTGCTGTTCCAGGGTCATCCCTTTGCCGTTATCTGCAACACTAAGACGCAAGGTAAAATCCTCTTGAAGAACTTCCACACGAATCAGGGAAGCTTCGGCTTCCACACAGTTTTGAAACAAATCCGTCAGAAAATCACCTAACGATCTATGCATCAGGCTCCTTTAAACTTGGCAAGAATCTCAGGTAGCTTATCCGGATCAACCTTGCCAAAGACTTCACCGCCTACCACCGCGACAGGAGCTAAACCGCAACACCCGACACAACGAACGGCTTCTACTGAAAAAAGCCCATCGTCGGTCACCTGATTTACCCCGATTCCCAAAAGGTTTTCTAATTCTTGGATAATATCCTGCCCACCTTTGAGGTAGCAGGCAGTACCCAAACAAACCTGAATGTTGTACTTTCCGGGGCGGTTGAGCTTAAAAAAGTGATAAAATGTGATGACTCCATAGATCTTAGCCAAGGGGACCCCAATCATTTGACTTAATCGGATCACAGCGGCTCGTGGCAAATACCCAAATTCTTCCTGCAGACGATGCAGGACCATGATCAAGTTTCCGGGTTTATCCTTCCATTCTTCGATAAAACTTACCAAAGCAGGGGAAAACTCAACAGACTCTTGGGCGGGCAATGTTTGAACAGACATGTCTCCTCCTCTCTTCTTGTAACTTTGCGCTCTAAGACACCTTGCAAGTCAGCATTATGTTCCTCAACTTGCAAAAAATCAACTATTAAACCATCTATAAGAACTCAGTATTCTTTACAATTTTGTTTTAATCCATTTAAAAACCTTTGTCAAGTAATATTGTGAATATATTCACATATAATAGAATAATTGATTTTAAAAAATTTCTCTTTTCTTCTTACGAAAAACCCAACGCGCTCCTGAAAGTGTGTCACAAATGAAGGTTGTCCCTTGAAACCTGCTTGAGCCGGACCTATCCTTATTTAGGGGGAGAAAGCATGAGCGAAAAACCACAGTTGAAAATCGGACACTTGCCGATCACAGACCACCTTGTGCTGGGTATGACCAAAGCTAAAGTTAGCAAACAAGTTGAAACTTTAAATCACTGCGAGCTGAGTACATTTGCCATGGGCGGCTGGAACGAACTTGGCGACGCCCTAAGTCAAGGTGAGCTGGATATGGCGTTTATTCTTGCCCCATACGCCATGGAACTTTATCACTCGGGTGTCCCCATTAAATTGGTCAGTTTGGCACACCGGGACGGTAGCATCATCGTCACGAACAAGCGGGCAAATATCCATAAATTAGAAGATTTTCGAGGCAAAACTGTTTTGATACCCTATCACCTTTCTGTTCATCACATGCTGTTTGATGAAATACTCAGAAAGTCTGGTTTGACCGTAGGGCCTGGTAAGGATGTTGTATTTGAGACCGTAGCCCCGACACAGATTCCTCAATATATCGAGTGGGATGAGGCGGGTGATATTGGCGGGTACATCGTAGCCGAACCCTTTGGTTCTGTTGTGATTTCAAAAGGCCAAGGGGAACAATTTAAGTTATCTAACGAAATTTGGCCGGAACACCCTTGTTGCGTCGTGGTGGCCAAAGAGGAAGTTCTCCAAAAGTACCCTGAGGCCGTGCAAGAATTGACAACCAGTTTTGTGAATTCGGGTAAACTCATCCACGAAAAGCCCGAAACAGCTATAAAGGTCGGAGCGGAATTTTTAGGACAATCAGAAGACGTGATGAAGCGAGTCCTTGGTACCGGCGATAAGGTTTCTTATAAGAACCTTAAACCCAACCTGCAAGAGCTGGATAAGATGCAGACCTACTTAACTCAGGTTATCTCTGCCATGTCAGATAAAATCGACTTAGAAAGTTTCTTTGATGATCGCTTTATCACCAATGTTTAAGGTCTTTGACCTTTACCTGGACAACAGGTATGATCACGAGTATGAAATGCCCTTTATGCGGTCACCTTGATGATAAAGTCATAGAGTCCAGACAGAACATTTCCGGCACCTCCTTACGACGGCGTCGGGAATGTTTGGCCTGTGGTTATCGCTTTACCAGCTACGAACGAATTGAAGAAATTCCCCTCATGGTTATCAAAGCGGATGGAAGACGTGAGCCCTTTGACATCAAGAAAATCGAACGAGGTTTAACCAGAGCCTTGGAAAAACGACCCGTCAGCCAAGTGGAAATCGAAGAAATGCTGAATCAGCTGGAAGATGAAGCCGCCATGGAAGGAAAAGCCAACCATGAAATTCAGAGCAAGCAATTAGGCAATCTCGTGATGAAAAAACTTGCCGCTATCGATAAGGTGGCTTACGTCCGCTTTGCCTCGGTTTATAAACGCTTTGATACCGTTGATGCTTTTGTCCGCGAAATTGAAAAGCTGAATTGATGACTTAGAATTGATGACTCCCCTTGACCGCAAACGAAGTTTCCCCTGATAGTGAGGCCGATGACTTCCATTCCAATCGAACCAGATAATTTTTCCCAAACCAAGGCATTTTTAGTTACTCTGCAAGCACCTAGCGTTACAGAAGAAACCGCTTTAGCCAATCTAGAGGAGCTTCAAGGTTTAACCGCTACGATGGGACTAAACTGTGTAGGCACCTTGGTTGTTAAGCAGCGTGAAAATCATGCGAAGCTTTTGGTCGGAACTGGCAAAGCTACAGAAATTCTTGATGCGGCAGACCTTGCCCAAGCAGAACTGATTGTCTTCGATGACGATTTGTCCCCTACTCAACAGCGAAATTGGGAGGAGTTTACTCAAAAAACCGTCATAGACCGTCAAGAAGTTATCTTAGAAATCTTTTCACAACGAGCCTTGACCCGTGAAGCCGTCCTTCAAGTTGGTTTAGCTCGCATGGAATACAGTCTTCCACGCTTAACCCGAAGCTATACGGATCTCTCCCGACAACGAGGGGGAGCCCGCAACAACCGTGGTGGTGGTGAGATGAAATTGGAACTGGATAGACGAGTCATTTTACGAAAAATTGATCAATTTAAACGAGAACTCTTAGAAGTCCGTGCCCACCGAGATCGAACGCGAAAACAGCGTAAGGTATCTCCTTTACCGAGGGTCGCCATCGTGGGCTACACCAATGCAGGGAAATCCACCTTACTAAACTGTTTAGCCGGTGCCGAAGTCCTGCAAGAAGATAAGCTTTTTGCCACCCTCGATCCAACTACCCGTAAAGCCACAGTGACTCCAGGCCTTCAGATTTTATTAACAGATACGGTCGGCTTTATTCAGAAGTTACCCCATCAACTCATCGATGCCTTTCGTTCAACTCTCGAAGAAGCTATTCATGCAGATTTTTTGCTTCATGTTTTGGATGTTTCTCATCCCCAAGCAGAACAGCAGTACAATTTGACCAATCAAGTTTTAGCTGAGCTGGGGGCTGGAGATAAGCCCCAGCTTTTAGTCCTGAATAAGGCTGATAAAGCTACCCCGTTTGAGCTTACCGCGTGGCATAATCGCTTTCCCGAGGCCATTCAAACGTCGCTCTTCCGTGAGGAAGGCCTAGAACAGCTCAAACTCGCCGTGAGTAAGCAAACTCTGACACTTGTACCTCCCTTAAACTTTCAAATTCCCTTAGACCGCGGGGATTTATTGGCCTACCTCAGAAAAAATGGACAAATTCTCAACGAAAGCTACGAAGAGGACGCGATTTACGTTCAAGCGCAAGTCGTTCCAGCCTGGCTTCCGCCCCTGCAACCCTGGTTACGTTCATGAGGATACACTCATGACCCCGTTACCTATCGAATGGACAGCTCCCCCCTACATCCGAGCCCTGCAAACGACTCGCCAAGGAGGCTTCAGTCAAGGACCTTGGGAAGGGGCCAATCTAGCGATGCATGTAGGTGATGAAGAGCAAGCCGTTGCAAAAAATCGCCAAGAACTCGACCGTTGGGGTGTTCCTCCGAATCCCCTTTGGTTAAACCAAATTCATTCGAACAAGATCTTTGTCGCTGAGCGCCCACACACTCTCGTTCCTCCCGATGCAGACGGGGCTATTACGGCTTTGAGGGGTCAAGCCCTAGCCATTCTGACAGCAGACTGTTTACCTATCCTTGCCTATAGCCGTGACACAGGAAGGCTTGGGGCCTTTCATGCGGGTTGGAGAGGCCTAGCGGGAGCTATCTTAGAAGCAGGGGTAAACGCTTTAGGTGGTGAGCCCCAAAATCAAGATTGGTGGGTCGGTCCAGGCATTGGTTCTGAGGCGTACGAAGTCGGTCTGACTGTCCAACAAGCTTTTCTCAGGGTCCTGCCCGATCACGAAAAAGATTTTTTTCAAACGGGTGAAGAACGGTGGCAATTGAATCTTGCTCAAGCGGCTGTACGTCAGCTTGCTCAGGCTGGCGTTCAAAGGATCACCCAAGCCCCCTGGACCACCAACAAAAACAACGATTTATTTTGGTCGTACCGCAGACAAAACCCCTGTGGAAGAACAGCCGCCTTGGTGTGGCGGGAAACTTAACTTAAAAAACCACCACTGAAACACGTCGGTCTAACCTATTCAAGCTAAAAAAATGGCTCCGGGAAAAGGAGAAAACCCGGAGCCACCGTTCCACCGCGCGCCCTTGCTCTTCACGCAGTTTCACAAAAAGAACATCATCACCACTTCTAGGTTACAAAATTTTCATAATTCTTTTCAAGGGCCTTTCCTACTTTTTTAAGACCTTGTCCTACTTTCTTGGGTGTATTTTTGTCGATACTGACTGGGAGACAGGCCTGTATATTGGCGAAAGGTCCGTGATAGGTGAAACTCATTGTAGAAGTGTAAACTTTCGGCAATCCTATAAAGAGGAAGGGCCGTCGAGGTCAGCATCGAGGAAACAGCCTCAATCCGTAATTTTGTCAAATATTTCATAGGCGTCGTTTTCATTTTGTGACGGAACAGCCGAATCAGGTACGATTCATTAAGCCCCACTTCTTTGGCTAAATCCGTCAAGGTCAAGTTTCGAAAGATGTTGCTCTGCAAAATTCGAAGAGACTTCTCGATATGCGCATTTCGTTCATCACCATAAGGAAACCCCAAATTTTTTTGACCAAGCTGAAATAATAAGGATTGAAACTGATGCGAGGCAGAATATCGCAGATTTTCTTGTCCGGACAAAGCTTTTTCACGCAATTCCTCAAAAAAGAAGCGAAAATTCGTCCCCAAGCGGTACTCTTGGGAAATTTGTGTTTCCTGCTCTAAAAAAGTTGTCAGCTGAGCGTCGGAAGGCTCTAACGCAAATAAAATCGCATAATATGTGACCGGCTGTTGAGTATTGAAGGCCTGTACGGCATGTTGAACGTCAGGCTTTGTCACATAGGTTGACCCCGGACTAAGCGTGAAGGTTTGGGGACCGTTACGAAACCGTCCAGCCCCTTGAACAAAGTAGTGAACTTCAAACTCGCAAGGATGACTATGCAGTCGGCAATGCCATGCCATCTCTTGCTCATCCTTCATCTGATACACAAAAACTAGGTCTTTGATCAGCATAAAGTCAATTTTATAGAGGTAAGACCAGTTTTGTCCATTCACGGTTCCTCCTTTTTACCAGATAGTAAAAGTCAGGGAGTCAAGAAAGGAGTTCGAAATGGCAATCACCATGGGAATCGATGTAGGGACTCAGAGTACAAAGGTGCTTCTTTATGATACTGACCTAAAAAAAATCTTGGCCAAAGCCCAAGCCGGCTACGATTTACTCAGTCGTGCTGACGGCTCAAGAGAGCAAGAAGCCAGCTGGTGGACACAAGCTATTCTTCAGTGTTGTTCCGAAATGGATCCTCATCTTTTGTCCCAGGTGGCCGCCGTGGGAGTCTCTGGCCAGCAGCATGGTTTTGTCCCCCTTTCTCAAGAAGGTCAAGTATTGTACCGGGTGAAACTTTGGTGTGACACCTCAACGGTCGCCCAGTGTCAAGAATTAACAAAAAACTTCGGCGGGGAACCTCGACTCTTGGAAGATCCTGGAAACCTTCTTTTACCCGGTTACACTTTACCCAAAATTCTCTGGTTTAAACAATTTGAGCCTGCTTTATACCAAAAGATGAGCACCTTTGCGCTCCCCCATAACTACATCAATTTTTGGCTAACTGGTCAGATCTCGATGGAGTATGGTGACGCTTCGGGAACAGGTTTTTTGAATATTCCCACAAGAGAGTGGAACATGGAACTCTTAAGGCTCCTGGATGACAAACGCGACTGGAAGAGTTTTTTACCACCGTTACGGCCCTCCCATGAGCCTGCGGGGTATGTAACTCCAGAAGCGGCAGGTCTTTTAGGACTAAGACCAGGAATTCCTGTTTCTTCTGGTGGGGGAGATAATATGATGGCCGCGATTGGAACAGGTTGCGTCCGACCTGGTCGAGTTGCCCTAAGCCTCGGTACCTCAGGAACCCTTTTTACTACAGCAAACCGCCCCATACTCGACCCGCAAGGTCAGGTCGCGGCTTTTTGTTCTTCTACCGGTGGTTGGCTTCCGCTCTACTGTACCATGAACTGCACAGTGGCCTCGGAACTCACTAGGAAGCTTTTGAACACGAATATCGCTGAGCTCAATCGGCTCGCTGAAACTGTCCCGGCCGGCTCTGAAGGCGTCCTGTTGTTTCCTTTTTTTAACGGAGAAAGGACTCCGAACTTACCCTACGGGAAAGGGACGTTTTGGGGGTTGACCCCAGAAACCATGACTCCAGCCCACCTCCTTCGCGCTTCTTTAGAAGGTGCCGTCTATGGTTTAAAAATGGGCTTGGACGCCTTTACCGCCCTAGGATTGCCCGTACAAGAAATTCGTTTAACCGGAGGTGGTTCTGCCAGTTCCCTCTGGCGTCAAATCGTTGCAGATATACTTGGTTTTCCTGTGGTGTGCCCCAGTGAGCAAGAAGCGGCTTGTTGGGGGGCGGCTTTACAAGCCGAGTGGTGCCGAAGTTGTCTAGAAGAACCTGAGCTACTCTCAGAACAGTCCGTGCAAGAACGGCTCTTTCTTCTAGTCGATCAACACGTGGCGATAGACCCCTCAAAAAAGGCCTTCCCCAGCTCTGCCCCAGCTTATCAGAGTGCCTATGCAACGTACCTAAAGATTTTAAGCGTTCTTTCTCCCTTGTTTCAATAATTATTTCCGGCCCAGCCGGTAAGCTCAGAGGAGGTTATCATGAGCAGTTCGTATTTTATCGGAGCAAAAGAATATTTTCCGAACGTAGGGAAAATACGTTATGAGGGCAAAGATTCCCGAAATCCTTTAGCCTTCAAGTTTTATGATCCTGAAAAGCTTGTGGCAGGTCAGCCCATGAAAGAACATTTGCGCTTTGCTGTCGCATATTGGCATACCTTTTGTGCCACCGGCAGCGACCCGTTTGGAAGCGCAACTCTCCCCCACCCTTGGGATGAACAACAAGATCCTTTAGCACGAGCTTTGGCTAAGGCCGATGCAGCTTTTGAGTTTTTTACCAAACTCGGTGTGGATTACTACTGTTTTCATGACACGGATGCCGCTCCTGATGGAGAAAGTTCTGTGTATGAAAAGAACCTTCAGGTCATCACTCAGGCTTTAAAGGAACGTCAAAAAGCTACCGGAGTGAAGCTGTTATGGAATACAGCCAATGTTTTTAGCCATCCCCGTTACATGAACGGTGCCGCAACCAACCCAGAATTCTCTGTTCTTGCCCGTGCCGCTGTTCAGGTCAAAGCCTCGCTTGAAGCCAACGTCGCTCTAGGAGGGGAAAACTATGTTTTCTGGGGAGGAAGAGAAGGTTATACCACTCGTCTCAATACCATCATGAAACGAGAACAAGAGCATTTGGCGCAATTTCTAAGTGCAGCCCGGGATTATGGTCGAAAAATCGGTTTTAAGGGTCCCTTTCTCATTGAACCCAAACCGATGGAACCCACCAAACACCAGTATGACACGGACGCGGCGACGGTAATCGGCTTTTTGAAAGCTCACGGTTTAGAAAAAGACTTCAAATTGAACATTGAAGCCAATCATGCCACTCTAGCGGGAAAAGACTTTGGACATGACCTGCAAGTTGCTTCTGAGGCCGGCTTATTGGGTTCTGTTGATGCGAATCGCGGTGATCCGCGAAATGGTTGGGATACAGATCAATTTCCTACTGAGGTCTTAGAAACTACTCAAGCGATGCGTATTATCTTGGCTCAAGGGGGTCTGGGGTCTGGGGGACTCAATTTCGACGCTAAAGTTCGCCGAAACTCAACAGATCTCGAGGATTTATTTATTGCGCATATCAGCGGTATGGATGCTTTTGCTCTCGGTCTTGAGACCGCCGAAAAAATTCGCCGAGATGGCTGGCTCGATCAGCTCTTGAAAAAACGCTATCAATCCTTTGACAGTGGTTTAGGTAAAGATTTTGAGGAGGGTAAACTGGATTTTGAGGCCTTAGCTCGCCTAGGCCATGAAACAAAAGACCACCTTATCTCTGGCAAACAAGAAGAAATTGAAGCCTATCTGAATCAGATGCTTTTCTCTTAAATTTCACGATTGTCCTCAGCTAAAAGCGACAAAGAACGGAACTAGGAAGCCCAATAACAATGGCGCTCAAAGTGCGGCATCAGTCCTAAAGTATATATGTCGCCTATCATACCGAACTTTTGAGCATCCTGTTCCGTTCTTTGGTAGGTAGACAGAAATTGATTGATCACCAGGTCACCATTGGGAAACATCCCGCCAAAATAAAATGGACAGACGAGCTTTCCTTCACGGATTTTGTCTGCAAAACTCCGTTGAAGGGGAGAAACAAAGCTTTCTATCACCCGCATCCCTGAGTGGGCAAACTTGTCAGAAACGGATTGGGGTTGAGCGGCTTGTTCGTAGGTTAAGCCCATTCCTTCTAAGAATAGACGTAAGCCGTAGAGGGGACTAGACGGATTATTCACTTCTTCAAGAGCACGAATTTGATATATTCCTTCACGGGGTGTCGCGGCGATCGAAGGATTATCTGTTGACTGGCCAATGAGAACGGCCACCCGCTGTTCTTTGGTAGCGGGCACCGAGGATCGCCAGCTTGGTGGTAAGTCCTTTTGGTCAACGATCAGCCAGCTTTCAGCCTGCCACACATACGAAGCCCCATTAATAATGGAAACAGCTTGATATTTATTCAGGATTTTATGGGCCGCTTCGGTTAAACAAGAAGATTTTTCTGAAGCCTCAAAAATAAAGGCATCTATGGTGTCAATCTTTTTAGCCACAAAGACTTCTTCTTTAAAAATCCGTTCTACCTTGGCGATATCTTGATCTATTGTTTGAACGGTTTTTTCACCTTGCTCTATAGCCGAGGCAAGTTCCCCTATCGCTGAAGTCATGCCGCCGATTTGTTCTAAATTACTGGATAAAAGCTTTTGATGCGTTTGAGCCTCTTCAAAAACTCTTTGAACTGCCACTTTTTGCTGGTTAGCGGCCGAGGCCACAGAGTCGCTTTTATCCTTCATGAGCTGCATTAAAGGAAGAAACTCTTTAACTTGAGCCTTTTGTCCTGAAATGACCGTTTGATTCTCTTCTTGGAGTTTTCGCATTTCTTTGGCGACAATGCTAAAGCCAGCACCTTCGGCCCCCACCCTTGCGGCCTCAATTCTTCCGTTGATGCTCAGCATGGAAAGCTTGGTACTGATTTCATCAATATGCTCAATCGCTTCTGAAATAAAATTTTGTAAACCTTGAACTTTACTAATGGAAGACTTGAGTTCTTGGGATTGAGACCATTCTGATGCCGCAAATTCGTTGACACTACTGACCTGTTGCATAATTCGTCCTTGACGCTCGGCTTGGTCAGAGAAACTTTTTTGAAAATCCAGGGAAATCTGATCAACGTGTTGAACCGAAGTGAGCATTTCATGATAAGAAGTCGAAATTTCTCGTAAGGAGGTGAGAACACTTTCCACAGCCTGCGATAAAGCTAAGGCGTTCGCCGTTTGTGCGGATATACGGCTGACATAAGAAGCCCGCAAATGCTGTGAGACGGCTTGTGCCAACTCTAGACGCTGGGTAAGGTCAGCCTTCTCTGCCAGCAAAGCCTCAATTTCTTCCGGACTTAGCGTAGGTTTTTGTGAAGGAGTCGGCGATTCAGGGGAAGATTTGGGCATGGAAACTCCTTTTCAGTTTAACCTTGTTAAGCAACAAATTTATTGTGAAATTCCACCTCGACAAATACAAGAGCTAAAAATTAAAAATCTATAAACTCGCTAAATCCTATCAAGAAACCTATTGACGAGAATCAATCTCTCAACAGCTGACTAAACAGGGAAAACCTAAAGGCGGCATGTCCATACCGTACAGCAAGGTAGTTTTTCACGAGATTCAGAAATTCTTCACGAGTACTGACATTGGTTCGAGAATAAATGGAGGTGACATGAGCTTTAACTGTCTTCGGAGAAACATAAAGCATATCGGCAACTTCACGGAGTTTGTACCCCTGCAACAGCAACTCCACGACATCGCGTTCGCGCTTTGAAAAGTGATACCGTTCGTAGAACTCCGGATCCGGTTTTACGGCCGAAGCTAAGAGGGGTTTGGCGTCCAAGGCACTCCAACGAATACCTTCAATGCGGTTATCTTTTTGAATCAAAGAAGCCCGCGATAAGACAGACAGTGACTGCCCATCCAGACGCATGAGTCTTACTTCATTTAAATCAGGGAGTTCTCCCAACACGACTCGGGATAAACTTGCCGTAAAACGGGGACGATCATCAGGATGAACAAAGTCTAGAAGGTGCAACTGAGGGATATCCGCCTCGGGGGGCAGACCAAATAAGGAAAGGCAGGCTTGATTTGCATAGACAAACTTCAAACTTAAATCCGTCTCTAAAATAATTGTTGGCAAAAGATAAGCCATTTCTCGGTAACGTTCTTCACTTTTACGCAATTCCTCCACGGCGAGAAGTAGTTTTCTTTCTGCCACTTCGAGTTGGTCAAGGCGGCGTGTATTTTCTAAAGCGTTGACAATTTGCTCGGCTAACATTCCATACGCGATTTCGACCGAGATCCCCTCTTCCACAATAAATAAGCCATCTGCATGAGATTCTGAAACCAAAGGTAAAACAAAAAGTGTATACCGCCGGCCCTGGGGTAGAACGGCTAACGGAAGCAAGTTCTGCGTTGGAAAAGTTGTTTGTTGTGTGACAATAGTATGTCGTGGCAAGCTGAAAGCCATCGCCAACTGCGAAAGAGCGGGAATCTTTTCACTCTCATTCGTAGGAAGAAATGGTTTTTCAAAGAGCGTGATGTAGGCACTTTGGATTCCCAAGGAGGGAAAAGAGGCTCGGATATTATCAAAAAGTTGGCGCATGGACTTGGAAGCACCAAAGTGAGCGATGATGCGTCGAAGTTTCCAAAGCACTTCAGACAGTTCCACGTATTTATCGTTGCCTTTGTCAGCCAGATGTTCAAAAACTAAACGGCCAGCCCTATTCACGTAATCACGTATGGCTTCCAGATTCGGATGGTCTTGCCAATTTTCAAGGATACTTTTTTCTAATTTCGTAATGAGGGACATCCAGAAGGCAATATCTTCAGCCCCATGATCCATTCGCTGTCGTAAGGATTCCACAAACTGAGAATAAGCTGGTCCTTGAAGGGGAGCTAAAGAGGTATGAGATTCCAGGTCTTGCTGGATAGCCCGCAAACCATCTTTTGAGATCTCTTCAAAGGAAACGCCGCCTAAAGTAAATTTTCCGCTTGTTAAATTGGCTTCCCCTTCACAACCGCATGACCGTCGCAAAATCACGGGGGCATCCAGGTAGGTTTGAAAGGCTATGGGTTTACCTTCTAGCATATCTAAGAGAATTTCCCCGGCTCGGTAGGCTAAGTCAAAAATAGGCTGGTGTGCCGTGGTTAAGGCAGGTCGTTGATGAAAGGCTTGCTCGATATCATCAAAGCCAGTGACCGTCACGTCTTCGGGTACCTTAAGGCCAATTTCACGCAAGGCGGATAAGGTTCCCATTGCCATTTCATCGTTAGAGCAAATGACTGCACGAGGAAATTTCTGTTTGGCCCGAGACCATTCAAAGACAGCTTGGCGACCTGCTTCATAAGAAAAATCACCCCAAAAAATTCGGTCTTGTCTTACTGCTAGGCCATGCTCTGAAAGGGCCTCCATATACCCTTGAAAGCGACCATCCGCATCCGCCACACCAAAAGGGCCGCGAACGAAGGCAAAATCTTGGATATGATGAACTTCAATCATATGGGAAACGAGATTTTTCATGGCCGTTTTCCCATCAATGAGAACACTGGGACAACGAGCTAAGGGTTGTGAAAGACTGACCATGGGGAGATCTTCAAAAAGATCCAAAAACTTAGCTTCACGGTCCGCAAATAGTGTGATGGTAGAGGTGGAGACGACTAACCCCTCTAACTGGGGATTCTTGGCCATTTTATAGACAAAATTATGATAGCGTTCATTTCCAATTTCTGATTCTAAACTTTTTCCGGCAAAATAAATGAGGTTAACATCCCGTTCTTCGGCAAGCTTTTGCAGCCCCTTCCAAAGTTGAGATTGGTAACTTCCATCGATTTGATTGATCAGCATTCCAATGGTTTTTCGTTGTGAAGAAAGATCGTTGTTGCTCATTTGATGCTTCCGATACCCCTGATGATACTCCCGTCTTGAGGAGACGGCAACAAAAAAAAGCACCGCTAGTCAGCGACCAGCGGTGCTTCGTCAAACTAACCTAGACTTACCAACCGACCGAGATGACCAACCCACGGGGGTTGGGGGTCGTCATGGTGGAACTCTGGGCATTCACGTCGTCATAGCAGAACCCGTAAGCCTTTTGGTTGATGCTATGTTCGTGCCAGAACTGCGCAAAGTAGTCGAAGGGTGCTGTCTGGTAGTACGCCGAGGGAGTATTCAACGCGGAGGCATTGTCCATCACGTGGCGGTGGAAGGCGGCAGAAATCTGCGCTTCCAAAACCAACTCGATGGTATTGCCGCTGTTGAGCGTCCCCATACCACCCCACACATCATCGCTGGTGGGCTTTTGCACATAGTAGATCGTCGAATCGTTGGGCCGGGTAAAGGCCATCGAAGTCCCTTGTACGTAGCCGGTGAAGGTGCCCTGAGGAACCGTCACAACAAACGGTTGTGTGGTGTACTGCTGCCAAATCTGGTTGATGTAGTTGTCAAAGTACCCGGCATTGGGCTGACCCGTGCGGAACCCGCCGTGCAGAGGAGCGACAATACGGTGGGCCTGAACTAG
>DAIDJJ010000070.1:0-13406 GCA_027451385.1 Spirochaetales bacterium
GTATACTGAAGATAGGGCCCAGTATTTCCATTGAAAGAAAGACTTTCTTCGGGATTAAAAATCATATCCTTGGTGGGCGTTGCTTGCAAAAGGTAATAGTGCAAAGCCCCAAGGGCTATGGCTTCGGCGGTGGCCTCTAAGCCGTCCACCTCTTCCTCTCGCCCTTTGGAAAGTATTTCTTGGACCGCACCGTCCCTAAGCTCAGTAATCAAGTTATCCGCATCAACTACGGTACCCTCACGGCTCTTCATGCGGCCTTCGGGCAAATTCACCATACCATACGAAAGATGAAACAGCTGAGGGGCCCAAGTTTGCCCTAACAGCCCCAGAACGTAGAACAAGACCTTAAAGTGATAGTCTTGCTCATTCGCCACGACATAAATCAATTGATCAAAAGGCCAATCTTTGTGACGTGAGATCGCAGTCCCAATATCTTGTGTTAAGTAAATCGAAGTCCCATCTGCTCTCAAAAGAACTTTTTGAGCATTTACCTCGTCTTCAGGGGAGTTTTTCCAAGGGAGGTCAACCACCACAGCTCCATCAGCGCGTCGGCTAAAGACCCCTTTTTCCAAACCACGATAGATTTCTTCTTTGCCCAACTGATAGGTCTGACTTTCGTAATAAATGGCGTCAAAATGGATGCCGGTTCTCTCGTAGGTTTTAAGAATACCCTCGACGGCCCATTGGTTCATACGAGCCCATAGGTCTCTTGTTGCGGGATCTTGAGCTTCCCACAGGCGTAAGAGTTCCTGGGACTGAGCTTCAGCGGTTTCATCGGTGGCGGCCCATTGAGCAAACTTCACATAAAAGTCCCCCACAAAGTGGTCACTTTTGCGGCCGGCTTGTTCGGGTGTGCTTCCTTGTCCAAATTTCTGATACGCCAGCATGGACTTGCAGATATGAACCCCGCGATCATTAATCAGGTTAACTTTGCGAACCTCGGCTCCCGAGGCCTTTAAAAGACGTGAGACGGCTTCACCCAACGTATTATTCCGTAAATGGCCCAAATGAAGCGGCTTATTCGTATTCGGAGAAGAAAACTCCAGCATGATCCGCTGACCGGCTAAGCGTCGAGAAGAACCATAAGCGGCCCCTTGCTTCCTTGCCGACTCCACAACGTTCCGGATCACTTCCGGTCGAGAATAATGAATATTGACATAGGGACCTAGCGCCACGACTTTCCCAGGCCCATCCAGTTTTTCTGCGACAAGTTTAGCGATAACAGGCGGAGCCTGTCGAAAAGCTTTCGCAAAGGCGAACATGGGGAACGCAAGATCTCCCATATCGAGTCGGGGTGGTCTCTCGGCTACCACGGTGGGAATCTGATCCGGAGACAAAGAAGGGTGAAGCGTCCTCAGCACAGCTTCCACGCGGTTTTGCCAAGCATCCTCAAGTTGATTCATGTGATCGCTAAGTAAAACAGAAAAGCTCAAAGACGTCAATTATCGCGAACTATCTGAGCTGAATCGATCTGTTCAAAATCTTGCAAGAGTTGGAGGAATTTTTCCCACTTTCGTGTCAAGGTTTCTAATTCCCGGCGTAAAACCCCTGTAGGTTTTCCTCCAACGAGATTCATATTCGCTAGGGTATCAAAGCGCCCTCCCGTATCCCCTTTGACCAACCCTTCCAAGACCTCCTGAAATGTCGAAAGAACCGTAAAAAGTGGGGTAAGAAAGGCTTCGACCCAATCACCTGCCGACAAGTAAACTTCCTTGAGCCGTGGCAAGGTCGTTTCATTTTCTCCTTCTTTGAGGATTTCCTGAAGACGCTGTCCCCATTCCCCTTCCAGACCTAAACGACGCTGGAAAGCATTTAACTGGTCAGAAATTTTCAGAATCTCATTGTACCCTTCGGTAAAGGTAGTTCTGTTGTGACGTTTGTAAAAATCCCCCTCCAAAAGAACAATTTTTAAAAGAGGATTCATCTTGGGAATAAAAATCCGTTCTAGGAATAATTTCAAAAAATTCAAAGTCTGTTCCCCACGGGTGGGTAACTGACCAACATAATAGGGGGGATATATATGGTCTTTTCCAAACTCCTCGGGGAAGATTTCTAAAAATCGGCACGCTTCACTGACTACGATCCGAACTTTTCGCTGTCGTACAAAAATTTCAAATGACGAATCCAGACGATTCTGCCAAAACCGGCGATACAGAGTTAGCCAATCGTCAACAGGAACAAGACTTCCCGTAGGTAACCAAGAAGGGGAATCTTGCAACCATGCACAAAGTTTTGCTAAAGGAACATGCTGATGAAAGTCACGAACTGCCCCCCAAGCCAGATGAGCTTGTTCCAAAAAATCCGACAACGGGGTTTCTACCTCAGCTTCAGGCGAGTTGAAGGCGTCTCCGTTATGAAAAAGAAAAAGAGCTTCTAACACCGTCTCGGGAACGGAGGACTTCAGGGCCTCTAAACGCCTGGCAAGTTCGACTAGTTCTTCTTTCATGTCGGCTAACAGCGCATTCGTAAGCTGGCCGTCATTCGAAAGTAATTGAAAAGGTGCCAGCAATTTCTCTGCAGGAAAATGACAGAGAGCCCGAAAAGCCGACAAGATTTTGAGGCAATCGTTCAGACGTTTTTTCCGATCTGGTGGTATAGAATCCAATAAGTTACGAAAATCCCCATCCACGATCGCTTTAATTTCTTTTACCGGCCGTTCGGGATGCTGTGACTCTATGGTGGCAAAATCGCTCAGACCATTCAAAGCTTCTTGCCATTCAGGAATTTCTAAAGCTATCCAAAAGGCAACAAACTCACTTTTCCGTTCCCCAAAAGCCGTTCGAAAGGGCTCACGAAAAGGTGTCAACGCTGTGAATAAGCGTTCTAGCTCACGATAGAATGGGATAAGAGCCATCTTGTATCTCAAGTTGAAGAAACCAGGGCATTGGCGCTCTAAGCGGTTCGCTATATCTGATAAGACTTGCTCTTGAACAACTGTCATGAGGTCCGTGGCTCGAAAAAACTTTTTCAGCCACAAAACAAATTTTCTCCAAAGACTGTAGGATTGATAAACCTCTTCCCAGTCGGGCTCGGCTTCGACCGGTGGAGGGGTCAGAGAATCTGGTTCTGGAGAAGACGTCAACCGACTCAATAGGTCTCGACGTTCTTCGTGTGATAATGTTTTGACGAGCCTTTGAAACACCTCAGACATGCCACACTCCCCTCCTGATAGTACCTTTTTTTCAGTTTATTGACCAGATAAACTTTTGGCTTGCTGGACCAAACTTCCTGACACGTATACTTTAAAGTTTATGCCCTCTACACCCCCTGACTTGAATCCGGAACAGTTCGAAGCTGTTCATACTCTTCATGGTCCTTTACTCATTATCGCTGGTGCCGGGAGTGGAAAAACCCGCGTCATTACCTTTCGAATTGCTCAGATGTTAGAAGAACACATTCCGCAAAATGCCATTCTGGCTCTCACCTTCACGAACAAAGCAGCGCGTGAAATGGAGCAGCGCGTGAAAGAATTAACCGGGCGAAAACTGACCAACTTAACGGTTTCGACCTTCCACGCCTTCGGGGTGCAGGTCTTAAGAGAAAGTGGGGAAGCCTTGGGATATCGCGAAAATTTTACCATCTACGATACCGAAGACTGCCTCACCCTTCTCAAAAACTGTGCCCATGAGTTGGGCCAAGTTTGGGACAGTAAAGACTTACCTGCTGTTGCGCAATTATTTTCGGCCATCAAAACAGGTCGCCGAGGCTGGGAGAGCGAACCTGCCGAATACCGGGCCTTGTATCGGGAATACGCCGAACATTTACTCCTTTATAATGCGGTGGATTTTGATGACCTGATTATGAAACCCATTGAGATGTTTTCGACGAAACCTGACATCTTGGAGTCTTACCGCAAACGGTACCGCTATATTCTCGTCGATGAATTTCAAGACACCTCCATCAGCCAGTTTGAAATTGTACGCCTCTTGGCCGAGGAACACCGTAACCTTTGCGTTGTGGGAGATGATGACCAAAGTATCTATTCTTGGCGCGGAGCGAACTTTGAAAATATCGTTCTCTTTGAGCGCCACTTTCCCGAACGCAAAGAAATCAAATTGGAGCAGAATTATCGTTCAACCGGAATTATCCTTGCCGCCGCCAACGCCTTGATTGTCCATAATACCAACCGTAAAGAAAAAGCTTTATGGACTCCCACCGAAGGTGGTAAATCCATCGAAGTCATACATCCCTTGGATGAAACGGATGAAGCACGTTTTGTCGCTGAAACCATCAAGGCGTTACGCTTCCGAGAAAACCGCAGTTTTGATGACTTTGGTATCCTTGTTCGAACCAACAGCCTCACAAAACACCTGGAAATGGCACTACTCCACCAAAATATTCCCTACAAGGTTTCGGGGGGAACGAGTTTCTTTCAACGAAAAGAAGTGAAGGATGTCATCGCCTACTTGCGTCTTTTGGTGAACCCTTCGGATGATGTCAATTTTCTTCGGATTATCAATACCCCCCGACGTGGTGCAGGCCGCCAGTTTCTCGAACTGCTTGTGGCCGTATCCCGTGCCAAGAAGTTGAGTCATTTTGATGCCCTCAAAGATATTTTGGTCACCCAGCAATCTGGCATCCCCGATGAAACTCGCGCAGAATTGGCCGCTTTTATGGAATTGATCGAAGAATATCGGGCGCGAAGCCGCCGACCTCGCGTCAAAATGGCTCCCCATGCCCGGGAGCTTTTAGAAGACTCGGGATATTATGAGTATTTAGCCCTAGAAAATGCCAAAAGCGATAAAGCCTTGAGGTGGAAAACCCAAAACATCGATAGCCTTTTAAAATTTTTAGAAGACTGGGAGACTGACCCAGATAACGCCCGCCCCGATCTTGCTTCGTTTTTAAATCGAATCACGCTCATTACCCGTGACGACCTCAACGATCGTGAAGAAAAAGGTGCGGTAAGCCTCATGACGATTCATGCTTCCAAAGGACTGGAGTTTAAAATCGTATTTGTTGTGGGTGTCGAAGATAAAATCATGCCTCACGAAAAAAGTCTGGCCGAAGGTCCAGAAGTTCTCGAAGAAGAACGACGGTTATTTTATGTGGCCATTACTCGGGCCCGAGAAAAACTCTATTTGACGGTTTGCCGTACTCGACGCACGTTAAAAGAGACCTTTCACCCGTTCCCCAGTCCTTTTCTCGAAGAACTTCCGGCAGAACTGTTACAGCAGTCAGAAACGCAACAAGAGGACGTGACGGAAGAAGATTGGGAAGAACTTATGGCCAGTTTGAAGAAGAAAATGCAACCTTAGAGAGATTCAAGAGAGAACTTGTCAGCCTGGAATGTTTCTGTTACGATTTAAAAGTTAAAAAAATGAAAAAAATGTTCACAATATCGAAGTTCTTTGGGAATATCCTTGGGGTAGCACTCCTGTTAGCTTTTTCGTCCTGTGCCACACAAATGGCTTATATTCCTGTCGTCAGTCAAAAGTTCCGACTACCGCGACATTTTCGGATGGTGGGTTACTTTCCCTCTTGGTCGGGTGACCCCCATCGAATTGATTATCGCGCCCTTACAGATATTTGTTGGGCCTTTGCTTCACCACGTGAAAGTGCTACCTATGAAGAACTGACCCACCCCAACCAATTGAAACTTCTTGTCAAATTGGCCCATGAGCACAGGGTTCGGGTCTTACTGTCCTTAGATGGTGGGGCCAGTTTTGATCCTAAGGCCTTTCCCACCATTGTTGCCTACCCCCAGCTTACTCAGGCCTTCATCAATAATACCTTAGGCTTGGTCTATTACTACCATCTTGATGGCGTAGATCTCGATTGGGAATTTCCGGCACCTTCACAAGCCCAAGATTTTGCCTCTTTTGTTCAGCAATTAAGTAAAAAGTTACATTCCGAAGGGAAACTTTTAAGCCTTGCCGTCAGTGCTTCGCCACAGACAGATCAAGTTTTTACTGACAGCGTTCTCAAGGCTGTGGATTTTGTCAACATCATGGCTTATGACGATGGCTGGAATAAACCCTACGGTTGGCCTCAATCATCGTATCAATTTGCCCGAAGTGCCTTACAATACTGGCTTAAGGTTCGTCATTTACCCCCTTCTAAAGCCATCTTAGGGGTGCCATTTTATGGACGCCGTTTTTCTGACCACCACGCTCGTACCTTTAGTGATATTTTGAAGCACGATTCCCAGGCTACTGCTTCTGATACCTCGCAGGGCTTCAGTTATAATGGCTTTGATACCCTTCGGGCAAAAGCGGTGAACTTGGCCAGAGCTCATGGGGGTGGACTCATGATATGGCAATTGAATCAGGATGCCACAGGCACGAACTCACTCCTCAATGCCCTTTTTGATGCGGTAAAAGTGCCCAAGCGTCTGCCGTTGCCCTCGGTGGAGGCTCAAACTTCAGACGAATCTGCCAAGGGGTAATGAAGCTCAAGAAAAGTCTGAAGTTCTTGGCGAGTAAAGGGTTTACTTAAACACCCCACAAGGCCAAAGGCGTTCGGGTCTGACATCACATCATCTCGTGAATAACCACTCATGGCGGCGGCCTTAAGATCTGGTTGGTGCTTTCGCAGTTCTTTCACCACTTCCAAACCACCTTTTTCACCAGGGATGGTCAAATCCACCAAAGCAAACCCAAAGGGATGGTCTGTATTTCGAGCTTGGAGAAATTCCTGAATAGCTTCTTCCCCTGAAGCCGTACATACCACGCGGTAGCCCATGGCTTCCAGAAAGGCCCCTGTAACGTCTCTAAGACTTTCCTCATCATCCAGGACAAGAATTCTTTGTACTTTAACTGGACTGGGAACGCTTGGAACCAAGGGGGTTTCGATCAAGGCAGGTAACCAGATATGAAAAACGGCACCATTTCTAGACTCCGCTTCAATCCAACCACCATGTTTTGTCACCACAGAATAAACCGTCGCAAGGCCCAAGCCGCTCCCCTCTTTTTTCGTCGAAAAGAACGGATCGAATATCCTCGGTAAAATTTCTTTGGCAATACCAGGGCCTGTATCGGCGACGATCAATTCCACATAAGGGCCTGGAACCAGTTGGGGGGGAGCTATGGCAGGAGAAACATTATGGGCCGATAAGGTCACGGTCCCGCCGTTGGGCATGGCTTGCCGCGCATTAATCACCAGGTTGTCGATCACCTGGCTCAGCTGGCCAGAATCCGCTTCACACCACCACAGATCTTCGGGAAAATGCGTTACGAGTCGAACATTTCCCCCTGAAAGGACAAACCGCGCCGTTTCTTCGGCAATACGCCTCAAGTCGATAAGTTTCTTCACAGGTTGCCCCCCTTTAGCAAAGGTGATCAACTGTCGGGTTAAATCTTGAGCTCGCCGAAATACCGAGAGGGCCTTTTGTAAATACCTATAGGTTTTTGAGTCTTTCTCTGCCTCGTGTTGCGCCAACTCCAGGTAACCGAAAACTCCGCCCAGAAGATTATTAAAGTCATGGGCAATACCCCCGGCCAAAACTCCCAAAGATTCCAACCGTTGTGAGTTCAAAACCGACATTTCCATGCGATGTCTTTCGGTTAAGTCTTGAGCGGCACCAATCAGCAATACGTTGCCTTCGTAGGGTGCTCCGGCCAAATCAATGCGAAGCGGAAAAACCGTTCCGTCCTTTTTTCGGCCTACGAGTTCACCTCCGAGAATTTTCTCTGGTTCACGTAGTCCAGCAGACTCTAATAAACGGCCAGGAGTTAAACTTTCAGCCGTTAGAAAATCATCCCAACGACGCCCCAGCAAATCCTCTTCGTGAAGATAGCCAAACATTTTGGCAAATGCCACATTGACGCGTTTGAGTTTGCCATTCTCGATTTGAAAGAACCCCAATGGGGCGGCTTCAAAAAGAGCACGAAATTGGAGCTCACCTTCAACAGCCGCTTTTTGGGCCCTGACTAAATCCGTGATGTCCCGTGTCACGACCACTGCACCATTCAAAGACCCATCACTGGCTAGCCGGGGTGACATTCGTGAACTAAAAAACCTCTCCCCCGTGGCCGTTGGTAAGGTAAAGGTCCAGGCTTGCACAGGTTCGCCGGCTGTCAACTTATGCAAAGCTGTTTTCAGGGCTTGTTGCACTTCAGGAAACTGAGCTTCAGGCCCCGTGAAATCCGCAAAAGGAAACAATGCCCCGGCCTTTTTCGACTGAAAGAAGTCAAGATAGCGTCCGTCTTTGTCCAAAACGCTGACAAAGTCATCAATCGAAATCAGGGTAGAACGGTAAAGATCCTCACTCAGCTGAAGCGCTTCCAGGGTCACCGTTTGGTCGGTGACATCGTCGAAAATCACCGCAAAACGGGCGTTTCCCGAGGGGTAAATCCAAGTTTGCCAATACTTTTTTAACTTTTGGCTATAAAACCGCCGCGATTCAGGATTTTGGCTTTGTAAAACCCTGGCTATGCCCTCACGAAAATCACGGCCCAGATCCTCCATGAGTTTTTCTCCCTGCTGACCTAGAGGGACTTCAAACAACCCAGCAAATTGTAAGTGAAAAGCTGGATTGGCTCCTAAAACGACAAACTCTGTTAAGTTGGAACCCGTCTGTAAAGCCTCACAAGCCAACACCGGGACGGGGAGATTCTCAAACAGGGCTCGATACTTATCTTCACTTTCTTGCAGCTTTTGTTCTGTCTTTTTTAAGATACTGACATCGGTAAAGGTCATCACGACACCCTCGATGCGTTCTTCCAGGGTTCGGTAGGGAAGAATCCGATGCAGGTAAATTTGACCTTCGGAGGTTTGTAACTCTTGTTCCCACGGAGTCAAATCGCGAAGAACCTGTTGAATGGGTTCCTCAATGCGAAGGCCAAAATACCCAGAAAAAGCGGTTATCGAGCGACCTAGGTCACTTTCTATTAAGGGAAAGACTTGTGCCGTTTCTGGGGTAAAGCGCCAAATTTTTAATTCACGATCAACAAATACCATGCCAATGCGAGCACTGTGAATAAAATTGAAGACATCATTATTGAGCCGACTGAGTTCTTCGATGCGGTTGGCGTAAGCACTATTCAAATTTCCTAATTCATCATTGGCCGCTTGAAGTTCCTCTTTAGACGACTCTAACTCTTCATTGGCACTTTGGAGTTCCTCATTCATCGACTGAGCTTCTTCGTTGCTGGCTTTGAGCAGTTCGTTGGCTTGTTCAAGTTTTTGCACGGTGTTTTTCAAATACAACCGCGTCGCGACCAACTCTTGTTCGAGTTCTTCCAGCCTTTGTTGACTTTCTGTTGTCGTAGAAACCTCAGAATCCGGCAGAATCTGTTGTTTTTCAAAAACAAAAAGATAATGTTGCCCCGAAAGAAAATTGGCCTCGATGGGGTATACCGTGATTTGGCAAGCCCGACCAGCTTCACGGTCCCAGCGTAGCAAGCCCGTTTCTTGCCGGCGCTTCTGTCGTACGGCTTCTGCCAGGGCATTGGCAACGGGAATCCGCAAAGGATCAATCATGTTCTCGACAATCTGATGCGAGGGTTTTCCACTCCGACGATGAAAAATCTCGGCCGTATCCCCCCATAAAAACTGAATATCGCCCTGAGTATCTACGAGAGCACAGGGTGGAAAGTGTTTATCGGTAACCTGCTCAAAAACTAAGTTTTTCAAGTCTTGAGACGGCTCTGGGACTGGGCGAGTCAAGACCACGTCACGTTTGAGAGGCATGGCCAGCTGAACAGGAGATATCTGTGGACGAAACGCTGAGGTTCGCCGATAAATTCTGGCCCGTTTATCGACGACTTCAAACCAGACTGTGCGCGTACTAATGGACTCAGAGTTACCTAAAAACAAAAAGCCTCCGCTTTCGAGGGCGTAAGCAAACGTCATCGTTAACGCTTTTTGCACGGCACCATTTAAATAAATGAGAAAATTGCGACAACTTAGAAGATCGATATGCGGATAAGGAGGGTCCGCCAAAAGATTTTGAGGGGCAAACACCACGCCTTCCCGTAGCGTTTTTTTGACACGCCAGCCTTCCTTGTCCTGTTCAAACCAATCTGACAATCGCTGAGCAGAAACCCCTTGTAGAGCGGCTTCTGAATACCAACCGCGACGCGCGATTTCTATCGCACGGGTATCCAGATCGGAGGCAAAGATCTGAATATCGCCTGACCAGGCCGTAGTTAATTTGGCTTCTCGCAACAAAATACTTAAGGAATACACTTCTTCGCCCGTCGAACACGCCGGGACCCAGACACGAAGCACACGAGGGGCCTGTGAAGAGGACAACCATGACCTTAATTCTCGCCCTAAAGCATCAAAGGACTCGGGGTCACGGAAAAACTCCGTAACCCCAATGAGCAAAGAGAAGAATAAATTCTGTTGTTCTTCTGAGTCTGCTTCCAGAAATTCCACGTAAGAATCCCAATCTCGTTCGGGAAATTGGTCTTTACGACGCTGAAGCCGGCGCAAAATTGTACTTTGTTTGTAAAGTGAGAAATCACAACCCATCTGAGCATGGAGAATTCCCAATACTGCAGGATAAAGTGACGCCGGACAGGTCGTTAAAGGCTCAGGGAAATCAGTCATTATTCTTAGTGTAAACCTGAACACTTTATTGTCAATATGTCTTTTCCAAGAGATGAAAGCTTACTTTAGCCAACAAAAGAACGTTCAACAGAAAAATACCCTTTTCCGTGTGGCTTTGGATAAGCTCCTGCGCTGGGGGAATTTTCCTACCTATAAAAATGACGATTGACTACGTTAGGTCATGACTTCAATTAACCTAGGAAAAAGCCTCGGGTTAACGTATGAAAAAGGGTCAAATTCACGTAGCAAAGAGACTATCTGTAACCTAGCAAAATGAGAATGAATTAAGGTTGATTTTCAACGCAGTTTTAAGGTGAAGAAAGTATCCAAAGTCTTAAAAGGATCAACAACAGGGTCGCATTAATCGTAGCTCCAGTCAAAAACGCGAGCATGGCGAGAATTTCATGGCGTCGTGCTAAATGTTTTTCTTTCATCCAGGCGAGAGTTCCAGATTTTCCCTCAAAGGCCAAAACATCTCGTTCAGCCCGATGACGGCGGCTTTTACCCCAAATTCTTGAAAACCAATAAAAAAATAAGATACCCGGCGGCAAAAAAAAGGTACTAGGCAACAAGGCCAGGGCTAAAGCGACCAACCCCTCGGCGCGTTCACCAGGCATTTTTAAAAGAAAATACCCGGCAGCCAACAAAGCCGCTAAACCTACAGCCAACGAGAGGGGGGTTAAGAAATTCCAGAGTTCATTTTTATGCCGAGAACTCCAAATTGTCCTGGGCAAGACCGTTTGTGAGCGTCCTTCGTAGGCCAAGAAAAGCAATTTATGTTGAGGTAAGGTATGAAACTGTCCTCGCCCGTCTTTCTCAATCAGCCGTCCTGCTACCAAGAACGTCACACCTTCCGGTAAAGCACGAACATCCTTCCAGAAAACACGGCGGGGAGGCTCCTCGGAAGCTTCGGTTCGGGGTACGTCTTCCGTTTGCAAAAACCAGAAGTCTGCGCCTTCGACATTGACGGGAACACTCAGCTTTCCATCTGTAAGCCAAAGAATCTCACGACCTTCCCAAGCCTCTAAATGGCCAAAAAATCTTCGGGGAGAGAGAGGAACAGGGCCTTGAATATCAGAAAAGGTACAATCTAACCAATGGCTGGCCGATAGCACTAAAGATCTGAGAACTCGCCAGCGGTGGCGGACTATATAGGCACCGATCAACGGCAAAGCCACATAAAAAAACCCGGTTAAAAACGCTAAAAGCATGTTTTTACGAGATTTATGCGCTTAAATTGATGACTAACGCCTTAGAGGACGTCCAGGAATGAAACGCATCTGAAGATTTTTGCATTTCAGAAGCTTTATGAGCCAACTCGGCGATGGCGGCTTCAGGATTGGCCAGTTGTCCGGCTTCTAAATGCAGTGGAGGCTTTCCTGATGCTCGATGGGCATTAATTTCGGCAATGAGGCTGTCTAAAATTCTTAAACGATCTAGGGGAACACCACCTTGCTCGGAGGGAACCCCCTCCACATAGCGAAATTGAGCATAGATGGCTTGGCTTGGAGAGACAGGAAACTCCATCCGTCCCTGAGCCGTCGCAGTAAACGCAGAATATAAACTGAATCCTGGCAAGGTGGTAATTGCACTCATCTCTTTACCCTTTTTTTATTTATCGGAGGATTCAAAAAAAAGATGAATTTTGTTCTTGACACAGACGACTAAGAAATTCTTGTTTTTCTCTTTCGTGCTTGAGAGCTGAATTTTTGTATTTTTATGCTATTTTATTGCATTTATTTTCAATATTTACTTGTCATAAGCTCTTGAAAAATGCTAGTTTCAGGGTATGAAGGAACGCGAGGAACGTTTACAAGCCTTGAGGCAACTTATCTTGACTCGTTCTGTCTCCAGTCAAGAAGAATTGCTGTGCCTTCTCAATGCGGATGGTTTTGATGTGACTCAAGCCACCCTCAGCCGGGATTTGAAAGCCCTTCGCGTCGGAAAGGTCAGCTCGCCGGATGGGCTGTATGTGTATAGTCTCCCCGAGGACAGCGACCGAAGCCGAGAGGATTTGATTCGAGACTTTCAACGCGGCTATTTGAGCATGGAAGCTTCAGGCAATCTGATTGTTCTGAAAACCCTTCCAGGTCACGCTCAAGCCACGGCTTGGGCTTTGGATAATCTGGCTTTAGGGCCCATTTTAGGGACCGTGGCCGGTGATGATACGGTGTTAATCATTTTAAAAGAAGGTCAACGCTTTCTAGACTTAAAAAAAGTGCTGGCGTCCTTGATGCCGCATTGGGAGGTATAACATGAAAGTTGGTGTCATCGGAGCTTCCGGCTATACGGGAATGCTCCTCCTGAGGCTTCTTCAGAATCACCCCCGGGTTGAACAAATTTTCCCGGTATCCAGCTCAAAACCCGGCGTCAAGTTGGGACAAGAGGACCCAGGTCTGGGTAGCTATCTCCCGAAGTTTGAAACCTCTCAGGGTTGTTTCATGACCTTGGAAGAAGCCGCCTCACACAAGCCGGACGTCGTCTTTGCCGCCTTGCCACACTTGGCCAGCGCCTCCGTCTGTGAACCCTTTTTTGGTAATACGGTCGTCATCGACCTTTCTGCTGACTTTCGCATCAAAGATCGTGCCGTTTTTCAGCGGGCTTATGGTCAACAACCTCCTCGTCCCGACCTCTTGGACCAAGCCGTTTAC
Source organism: Spirochaetales bacterium (assembly GCA_027451385.1). Taxonomy (GTDB): domain Bacteria; phylum Spirochaetota; class Spirochaetia; order JABEVK01; family JABEVK01; genus JABEVK01. Next base: position 13,149 of record DAIDJJ010000070.1, read on the forward strand.
GGTTTGGCGGAATGGCATACCGGGGCCATCAAGAAGGCAGATATCATCGCCAATCCCGGGTGTTATACCACCTGCTCCTTGCTCCCCCTCTTGCCCTTATATGCGGCAGGACTTATTGAACCCCGAGCGGTGATCAATGCCGCCAGTGGAATATCGGGGGCGGGAAAAAAAGCAGACCTGAAATACCTTTTAACGGAACGCGCCGAAAGTATGCAAGGCTATTCATTGGGAACACGGCATCGGCATTCGCAAGAAATC
>DAIDJJ010000071.1:0-13400 GCA_027451385.1 Spirochaetales bacterium
AGATGCGAATGTGTGTCGAAAAGTTTCATAAGGTCTCCGTGAAAACGATTCGGACCTGAGTGCATTCACCACATGAGGCGAGTTAAGCATGTCCGGGGATAAACAGTAACAGCAAATTCAAGTTACAACACAAAGGCGGCTTGGTCAACCTTGAATTGACAAAGGCTGAGTTTAAGTGTAGCCTCAAAATAACCGACCTTTTATCCAGAAGTAGGAGGGTGGATTTTGTCCCCCGTCGAGAATTATAAGAATTGGGAAAAAAACGTTGCTCACCAAACCCGCAAGGGGCTAGGGTCAGCTGGAAAAAAGCTCGGAGAAGTCTGGGCAAAGTTTTGGCGGTTTGGTCGTCAAAACTTTACAATCATGCTGATCCCGCATTCTGAACGGAAAATCATCAATTTTAAAATATCTGTCTTTGCCTTGGCCTTTTTAGGGCTTTTGACCACTTTGGTTTTTGTGTTCTTTGTTTGGTACATCACCAGCTTTACCAGTGTGAACCGTCTATTGGCTCAAAAAAGTGACCGACTTGATACGGCGCAAGCTAACCTCGATACGATGCGTGAAGAGGTGGGGCAATTACACCGCGTCGCCGGACAATTTGAAGATACCTTAGACTCGACGTTAAAAACCGTTGGGGTCGCCCCTGCCAAGATTCAAACTGATAATCAAATGCATGGGGATTTAGCGTCCTTACTCAACTTTCAACAAGTGGACGGCGGGGCTGTTCCTGAAGTGGGCGAATTAAAGAACCTACATAACTTTATGGCTGCGACCACCGAGCCGTTGCGTGAATTGAATAATGCATTATCGACTGAAAAGTCCCTGCTGGTGGACATCCCCAGCCTTTGGCCTTTAAAAGGCGTGAGAGGGTGGATAACCAATCCCTTTGGGCCGGCAATTCACCCGTTTACAGGACAGTGGTATCTGCATAAAGGTATTGATATTGCCCAACGGCTAGGAACCCCTGTGGTTGCCACGGCCAACGGCAAGGTAGCGCAAATTGGCTATGAGCCTTTTGATTACGGAAACTACATTATCTTGAAGCATAATTATGGTTTTTCAACGCGTTATGCACACTTATCCAGAATTTATGTGACGAAAGGTCAAGACGTCTCTCGTGGTCAGGTCATTGGTGCCATTGGCTCTACGGGGTTGTCGACGGGCCCGCACCTTCACTATGAAGTCATGATTGGTACTCAAGTCGTTGACCCCACAAAATATTTGACGATTTCTAGTGAATCGTTTGACCAGAAAGGACCTTAAGTGTCGGCTCCCCTTGAATCTGCGTACATCAACACCCTGATCGGAGAAGGTTCTTCGGCTCGCGGTGAATTTGTTGTAAAAGGTTTCTTTCGAATTGACGGGGATTTTTCGGGGTCCATTAAAACCTCTGGCCGAATTCTTGTGGGGGTCACCGGTCGTGGAAAGGGTGAGCTTCATGGTAGAGACGTTGTCGTTGGGGGGGTGTTTCGAGGCGATATCTATGCCGATGAACACGTGGTGTTATTAGCCTCTGCGGTAGTTCTTGGCAATGTGTATTCACCCCGGCTCGAAATTGAGCGCGGTAGCATTCTTGATGGGTATGCCTGTATTACTCCCCGAATCCGTGAAGAAGGGCCTCATGCCGTGCACCAACAATCCTCTTACGTTTTAAAAATCGACCCTACGGCTAAAGTTGTTTCTCCCTTATCGCAATGGGAGCAATAATTCGTGGACCGCATCGAGTCCCAGGGGCTTTTACAGTCCTTTTTGCCCTCGAAAACCGAAGAAAAGAAGTCTAAAAAGACACAAACTGCGAAGAAGACGGGCTTTTTATCGGCTTTGTCACAAGCTCAAGACACGGAAAGAACAGGACAACTCACTTCGACAGATATTTCTGGAGAGGATGACTTAGAAAAACTTTTGGACGAGGTCCAAGAGTCTGGCCGTCATTTGGTAGCCTACCCGGGGCCTGAAAATGTCCAAGCTTACAAAGAACGCGTCCGACGGTTTATCAAGCAAGTCCTCAAAAGGTCGGTGACACTTTCAGAAGTGGAAGGTCGTCTCCGAAAGGATATGAAACGTCCCAAGTATCTTTTGCTACAAGTGATCGATGAAAAACTAGAAAAACTGGGCGCCTATATTTTAACAGATCAGAAAGATAAGTTAGAAATTCTCCGAAAAGTTGATGAGCTTCACGGCTTGTTGATTGACCTGCAATATTAGCTCTTGCAGGCCGCCGCTTTGCCTCTTATACTAAACACCAGGAGGCTTTCCCCTCATGAAAAAGCTTTTGGTTCTTCTCATCAGTTTGTTCTTTGGCTCAGGAATGTTGGCCTCGGTCAGTGCCCAGGCCGTCCAGTCTCCCTTTTTTGCCAAGACAGTTTTTATACAGAAAATTACATGTTCAAAAGAGGGCTATATTGTTGTTTATCTGGACGACCGGATGGACCCTCACACAATTTATGTGCCCATGGAGTGGTTTTATAAGTCCACTGGGGCTACCTCAGATGGCTATGTGAAGGCAGAACTGTTTTACGGGACTGGTGCTCAGTACCCATATATGCAAATCTTTTGGAAAGATGGAAAATTTCATCACCTTCGAATTTTTGCGGATCAAAATTTAAATGACCCAAGTTGGGGTATTCTTAGTGACACCGCAGATCTTTCAGGTCTTTTTCATCCGAATCAAGACATTAATTTTCAATTTTAACGATAACCCGTGGAACCACCTGCTCATCTGCTAGACTTTTTACGACAACATCGTAGCTTTATTCTGGTGGGCCACCAGGATCCTGATGCGGACTGTATTGGTTCTCAGCTGGCCCTTGGCTCAGCGTTGAAAAGAATGGGATGCGAAGTCTTTTTAGCCAACCAAGGGCCATTTAAAAGGTTGGAGATCAATCGCTATCAACCTCTTTTTGCCGAGACCCTGGATCCATTCTTTAAGACCAAAAACCCAGCCGTGGTGGTTCTAGATTGTTCGACACCAGACCGCCTTGGAACGTTACAGAATGAGCTGGGGACTTTACCTATTGCGGTCATTGATCATCATGCGGTGGGAGTTCCCTTTGGGGAGGTTCGTTGGGTAGTCCCTAAAGCCCCCAGTACGACCTTTTTGGTTGAACGATTGATTCATAACTTGTTGGGGGCCCCAACTGAAGAAGAAGCCCATTGGCTCTTGTTGGGGTTATGTACAGATACAGGTTTCTTTCGCCATTTGGAGCAAGGTTCCAGTGCGACTTTTCATACCGCAGCCCGCTTGTCTGAGGCCGGGGCCTCTCCTAAAGCTGTTTTTCAACAGCTGAATGGGGGACGACTTCTTGCAAACCAAAAACTGATGGGGCTTGTGTTAAGCCGCGTGGAAAGTTACTGGGATAATCGTGTTCTCGTGTCTTGGGAAGAAGAAGGGGATCGAGGAAAATTCGGAGCAGAAAATCGGGAATCTGATATGATTTATCAGATCCTTCAGTCTGTAGCTGGCAATCTCGTGGTGGTGCTTCTACGTCAAGATGGCCCGGATAAAGTCACCGGGGGGCTGAGGTCAAAAGATGTTGTTGATGTGGCAACTTTGGCAGCGATCTTTGGCGGTGGAGGCCATATCAGGGCTTCAGGCTTTTCTTGTTCAGGTCACTTTTCTGAGGTTAAACAACGAGTGCTCGAAGCTCTAAAGGTTTACTTTGAACCAATGCCTTGAAAAGAGGTAACCGAAGGTAACAGTTTTGACCGGCTTAGACTTTCATACTCAAAAGAAATATAGTTAAAACAGTGAGATGAGCTTTTGGCATTCTTTTTGCCTGATGAATGCTGGAGGCTTTATGGACTACGACAACACACTCACAGAAATAATCTTGGGGTTTCAGGCGGGGAATGTTACAAAGGCCAAAGCGATCTTAGAAACAACTCTTGAAGTTTATAAATTTTTAAAGAGATACAATCCCAACAAAGATGAAGAGAATCAAGATTTTGTTGCCTCTGTTTTCGAAATCATACCTAAGTTAGTCGTTAGGTTTACCTTTAATGGGAAACCTTTCCAACACTACCTTTATAATATTCTCAAATGGAGATTTATCGACTACAGACGCAATATTTACGACCAGGAAAGGATTGACCGTTTACTAGCCTTTCTCTACACCGACTCGAGCGTGAATTATGAGTCTCCAGAAACTCAGCTTGAAAATCAGTATTCTGATGCCAGCCTTTGGAACTATATGGCCACAAAAGCAAAAATTTCTCCCGCCTGGAAAAAAAGATTGTTGTCGGCCCTTTTGCTTTGTGCGGATAGTGCCAGTATTTCCAGTATTGAAGAGTTTTGTCGGCAAGTGAAGGTCAACCCTTCAGAAATGGATAAGTACCTTATCGAGCTGAGAGACATGCAGAAAGATACGGATAAAAAGTATGAAGAGGCCATAAATAAATATTCACGAAGTTTAATTGAGCTGTGGAAAATAGAGGTAGATATCTGTTCAGCCCCGACGAACGACGATCGGCAGGCCCTTTATCAAGCCTATCAAAAACAGAAAAACACCGTGGCGGCAAAATTACATGCGCTTCAGACAATTCGGCGAGGGATTACCCACGAACAAGTCTCTGAGGTAATCGGAGTCCCCAAAGGTACCATTGATTCGGGTATGCACTATTTGAAAAGGAACCTAGCCGTCGTCTATAATGCCGCCCATGGACATACTTCTCGCAACAAACAATGGGCACAAGAAAAACGAACTGACTCAGTTGTGGCCGAAGCATCATCTCCTACTCCCCGCCGACGTCGGACTCGCCGGTTGGGAGCATGACGAAACTGAAGAAACGTTTCGGGGAAATGCCTACGGGAAAGCGTTTTCGCTATTTCAGGCAACACAAGGGCGGTTCCCTGTTTTGGCCGACGATTCAGGTATTTGTGTCGAGGCTTTACAGGGAGCTCCCGGAGTGCGCTCAGCCCGCTTTGGAACAGAAGAAGCGGGACGAGCTTTGTCAGATTCCGAAAAGAACACTCTTCTGCTAACGAAGTTGAAAGAGGTCAGTGATCGTCGGGCCAGGTTTGTGTGTGCCTTGGTCTTGATTTTATCTGCGGAACGGCATTTCTTGGTTCAAGAAACCTGGGAAGGCGAGGTTGCCCACGAACCCAGCGGTGAAAATGGGTTTGGTTATGACCCCATCTTTTATCTTCCGGAATTAGGGAAAATCTCGGCGGAATTACCGCCCGAACTGAAAAACCAGCTTTCTCATCGTGCCCGAGCCACGCGACGATTGGGAATCTTGCTGGACGATCTTAGTCTTCATCCGTAAGTTTATCGTAGACCCTGAAACCAAGGAGTAATCATGCCTCAAGTTCGCCAGCGTTCAGAGGTTCCCGCAAAAGATCGGTGGAACCTTTCTCTTCTCTATACCGATGAAGCTGCCTGGGAAGCCGATTTTTCCCGCTTAAAAAATCTTGTAAAAGAAATTCCGACGTGGGAGGGAACCCTGACCTCCGCCCAGGCTTTGAAAAAAGCAGTGGACTTTTCTCACCAATGGGAACGTCTTGCTGAAAAACTAGGGGAGTATGCTCACCTGAAAGTCGCCGAAGATGTCGTTGATGCGACAGCTAATGAAAGAATGGGACGTTTCTATGCCGTGGTCACAGAAGCCAATGCGGCCTCAAGTTATCTGGTTCCAGAAATTTTGGCCATTTCTGACGAGAAGTGGAACGATTGGATTGGGCAAGAGCTTCTGGCCGAGGATCGGATTTCTCTGACCAAGCTGAGACGTTTTAAACCGCATGTTCTGGGCGAAGAAGCGGAACGGGTGCTCGCCTTAGGGGGGGAGGTCAGAGGTTCTGCGTCAAAGACCTTTTCACAGCTGACGAATGCCGACATGGATTTTGGAAGTTTAACAGTAGAGGGGTTGGAACTCCCTCTTTCGCAATCCAGCTATTCGGTTTTCTTACAAAATCCAGACCGTCAAGTGCGCCAGGCGGCCTATAACCAGTTTTACGCCGAGTTTGCGGCACACGCAAATACACTTGCCAGTCTTTATGCGGCGAGTGTTCAGCAAGATGTCTGGATGTCTCGAGCTCGTGGATATGCCTCAAGTCGGGCTCAGGCTTTATATGCAGACAAGGTTCCGGAAGAGGTCTATGACAATTTGATCAAAACGGTACGTTCTTCCTTACCTCATTTACATCGCTATTACGAGATTCGTCGCCGTGCTTTGGGGGTTGAGAGATTGCATCACAGTGATGCCTATGCCCCTATGGTTCCTGAAGCTCGCCGGATTACACCCTTTGAGGAGGCTGTTAAGCTTGTAGAAAAAGCGGTGGCTCCTCTTGGGAGTGAATATCAAGGTATCTTGAAGCAAGGACTTGCAGGCGGCTGGGTGGACAAGTATGAAAATAAAGGCAAAAGATCTGGCGCTTTTTCGTCGGGCTGTTATGACTCAGTCCCCTATATTTTGCTCAACTATAAAGATGAAGACTTACGCGACGTTTTCACGCTAGCTCACGAAGCAGGGCATTCGCTTCATTCTTGGTATTCCCAGCACAACAACCCCTACCCACATTATAGCTATACCATTTTTGAAGCCGAAGTGGCCTCAACTTTTAACGAACAGCTTTTAGCCAAAGTGTTTCTCGACCAAGCGACAGAGCCCAAAGAAAGGGCTGCCGTTTTGGGCAAATTGATTGAGGATACGGTGGCGACTTTATTTCGGCAAACGATGTTTGCCGAATTTGAGCACCTGGTGCACCAACATGCGGAGGCCGGTGAAGCTTTGACGTTAGAGTATTTCCGTTCTACCTATCGCGGTTTGCTAGAAGCTTACTTTGGTCCTGAGGTTGAACTCCCTGAAGTAGCTTCGTTAGAAGGCCTCCGGATACCTCATTTTTACAACGCTTTCTATGTTTACAAGTATGCCACGGGACTTTCAGCTGCGATTGCCTTATCTGAGCGTGTCCTGAAAGGCGGTGAAAAAGAAAGAGCTCAATATTTAGGCTTTTTGAGATCGGGAGGATCACGGTTCCCGTTAGAGTCCCTTCAAGAAGCTGGTGTGGATATGTCGCAACCTGAGCCTATTCAAAGGGCCATGGAGGTCTTTGCACGCCGACTAGATGAGTTGGAAAAGCTCCTGTTGACGTAAGCCCAAGCAATCTTGACAAGTCGGGGGTATTTCTGGTTAAATATCCCCCGCACGCGGCGGTGGTGAAATGGTAGACACGCAAGCTTGAGGTGCTTGTGGACATTAGTCCGTGGAGGTTCAAGTCCTCTTCGCCGCAAAGTCAATAGGGCCCCTAAAAGGGGCCTTAATTCTTTAATTTTCAAAGAAATAACAACATTTCAGTGGTCCTGGTATAGGGCACACTAACTCCTTCAATTCAGTGGATTCGAGTCGTGTGATCAGATGTGTGATCAACTCGTTTTGCTGGAAAGGACGCTGAAATGCGATTCCATAACTCTTACACCTTGTTTCCCAGGGTTTTACCTTCTGGTCTCAAGGTTTTTTATTACTATGCTTATTCCCCCGATGGAATGCGTCAAACTGCCCGTTCAACAGGTTGTTTAACAATTACTGACGCCCGGCATCACTGTCAAAGACTTCTCAACGAGGGAACACTCCTCCAAGAATCCACTCCCAAGAAAGTCCACACCTTTCACTCCTTTGCCGAGAACTTTTGGGTTCTGGGAAAGTCACTTTACTTGAAATACCGCGAACAGCGCGGATTCGGCGTCAGTTTGAGCTACGCCGTCAATCAAAACAAACAGCTGAATAAGTACCTGTTGCCCGCCTGGGGTAAGAAAGTCCTCGACCAGATTACCGCTCCCATGGTGGAGAACTGGTTCATGAGCCTCAAGGACGAAGGTCTGGCTCACCAAACCTGCAATCACTTACTCTCGAACCTACGGACAATTCTCAGTGAAGCTCAAAGACTGGGGCATATTCCTAATAACCCGGCAGAGGCCATCAAACCCTTAGCCAAGATCGCCAAAGCCCGTGGGATTCTCACAGTGGATGAAGTCAAAGAATTGCTCGACGGACAATCGTGGAGTCTCTATTGGCCCACTATACACTTATACTTAGCTAATTTGCTGTCAGCGGCCACAGGGATGAGAATGGGGGAGATTCAGGCCCTTCGGAAGTGTGATTTCTACCCTGAGAACAAGCCTGACAGAATCATCGTCTCACATTCGTGGGACCGTAGCTTTGGTCTCAAAGGAACCAAGACATGGAAATCTCGAGTGATCCCACTGTCACCCTTGCTCAGGAGAAAGCTCTTTTTGGTCATGGTGAAATTGGGACCAGAGGATTTCTTGTTTCCTAATCCCAGCCTCGACAAACCAATCTATGAGCGAAACCTGACTGATAGCTTGTACACGGCTTTAGAGAAGCTCGGAATCGGTGAGGCTGAGCGAAAAGAACGGAATATCACGTTTCATAGCTGGCGGCACTTTTTCAACACGTTCCTACGGAAGCAAGGGATACAAGACTCGAAGGTGCAGATGGTGACGGGGCACTCCTCAGTGGAGATGACGGACCATTACACCCACTTTGATGTGACGGACCTCAAGGAAGTGGAAGAGGCGCAAGTGGTACTTTTGACCCAGGGTGAAAAGAGCGAAGAGGATCAACAGGTCATCGTGGACCTTGGGACGAAGATTGGGGTGGCGAAGGGGAAAGGGAAAGGCTAGGAATAGAAGAGGTGATTACGCTTTCCAGCCATCGTCGATTCAGCTATCAGAACATGCTTCCCAAGCAAGCATAATTCCAACAGTCAGAGAGGACGGGCTAAAAAGGCGGACCATTGGTAGTCAACCCAAGTATATGAGAGTGGTAAAGCAGTAAAATCTCGCCTTCTTCTGTTCCTGCTTATTTGTCCCTGACGAGTGTCTCATCATATGAGGTTGAATACTTTGTTAGATTTGCCATAGTCTCTCGTCATTGGCCACAACTTGCAATGCAGACTCAACAACTCTAAATGCATGCGTACCAGGATTTGCCGGCCACAACTGTCCACTCGCCGAGGAAAGCGATTTGGCCCGGTCGATAGCTGCAGCAACTCCTCCACGGAAGGAGTTAAAGTCAAGATTCGCCTTGTTATAGCTACCGAGGGACGACCTAAGTGCAGTTTCAACCTGAGAAGCCGTGGCTGAACCAGCTTTCCAATCGGCGAGATGTTGACGCCTCTCGGTTTTTTGTTGCGTAAAAAGGGGATTTGTCCCGATATAGGAAGATAAGAAAATAAAAGGGGAAGGATTCGGAGAGCGAGATAACTGGTCGACAAACCTCCCGCTCTCCCATCCAAACAACCATCATCATTATCGTCAGTCAATCAGACTATGACAAGTGTTTTCGATGAGATTCGAGAGCACCTGGAATGCCCGAACTGTTTATCGCATCTGTTTTACCCTCATTGTCAGTACTGGAAGCACCATGGCGGCGAGCAGATATTGATCCAGCGGGTAATGTGTCGAAGTTGTCGGGTCACCCATGCCCTGATTCCAGAGTTTTCACTTCCACAAACCAGCCAAGATACTTTTGCCGTCACAACTTATCTTTTGGACCGCTCAAAGGGCGAATCTCGTCAGCAGGCAAGTGCCGACATCCTAACGATGGGTTTTGCTTTCAAGACCTTAAAAAACTTAGAACGTAGTTTTATTCGTTGCAGTCACAATCTTGCGGCTCTACTCAAGTTTACTTTACCAAGCCAGCTCAGCCTGGAGTCGTTAACAAAGCAATTAGGGCTTAGCTTAGGCTCCAGGTGCCTTCTCGAAATCAATCAGATAGCTTTGAAGTCCAGATACAATGCCGTCTACAATTCCCGGTCTTCGATCTTGATCTTCAGTCACAGCGGTACGAGAAAGATATTTCCACTTAACTTGGACTCTGCCCAGGATTCTCACCTTGTTTCAAACTCATGTTGAGTTTCCAAGGAGGAAATCATGAACGAAAAAACTCAGCTGACAGAGCGTCAGCGAAAGCTTCTGGACTTTAGGTACGGTGTCATTGCCGATCTGGTGTTTAGTCATGTCCAGGCACAGGAAAAATCAAGGCTCATCGCGGCCAAAGCAGCCCGCCATTGGGAAATTCCTTACTCATCCAAGACAACCCTCACAGCATCATGTATCCGTAAGTGGCTTAGTGCTTATCAACTTCATGGTACTTCAGCCTTGATACCTAAGATTCGAAAGGATAGTGGAATAAGCCGTGTACTTACTGACGCCGATAAAGAAATGCTTCTTAAGCTTCTGGAAGAGAAACCTCAGCTGTGCGCCTCAGTCGCGGTCCGAATGCTCCAAAAAGAAGGTAAGCTGGTGAAGAATATTTCTCGTTCAGCTTTATCAAGGTTTTTGATCGCCCAGGGGGCGGGCCGTTCTGAACGACTGAGAACTAAAAGCAAAGACCAGATTCTCCGCTATCATTTCGAGAAACCAATGGAGTGTATTCAAGTGGATGCGATGCATAGTTTTTTGGTACCTGACTTTAAAGGCAGACTCAGAAAAGCTATTCTCATCGCCTTTATTGATGACGCCACACGCCGAATTGTCTATTCGCGGTTTTGTTTTTCTGAGAACTCCGTGGAGTTTGAGCGGGGGATCTATCATGTACTTCAGGCTCATGGCAGGATCAGTCAATTGTACACCGACAACGGTTCAACCTTCATCAGTGACCAAACACAACGAATCTTGGACAGTTTGGGGATACCCTTGATTCACTCCCGACCAGGTATTCCGAAGGGCCGAGGTAAGATTGAACGTTTCTTTGGGACAGTTCGCATGCAGTTTGAAGCCACTCTGAATCCAGCGGACATTAAGAGCATTCATGACCTGAATCAACGCTGGCAGACTTGGTTGGAAATGGAATACCACCGTAGCGGTCACTCAGGTCTTAAAGGTCAAACTCCTTTGGAGGCCTGGCTGGCTGGTACTCGGCATATCTTGCGGACTGATCCCACTATCAATCTCCATGAGGCTTTTTGTCATCAGATTGAACGTACCGTTGGCTCCGATGCCACGGTCAGTTTGGGCAGCGTCCTTTATGAAGTTCCTTCCGTCTTATGTAAACGCCGGGTTAAACTCCGTTTCAATCCGTTAGATGACCTACCTTTGGTGAAAGTCTGGTTTGAAGGCAAGGATTACGGAACAGCAAAACGGGTCGACGCACAAGCAAATGCCAGATCCAAACGCATTCTGGATTCTGACGACCCCTCACAAATAGCTTTAAAGTCTGCAGCTGCTGTGGGTGGTGAATAATGGATACCCAACAAGAAGTTCTTTCGTTCTTTAATATGCGGTTTGATCCTTTTGGTCGTGACATTGATACTCAGAACCTTTTGAAACTTCCCAGCATTGCTGAAGCCCTGGCAAACTTAGAGTTCTTCTGTCAACGCAAGGGTATCGGCATCCTCACTGGCAAGTCTGGATCAGGTAAATCTTGCCTGCTTCGCTTACTGACCTCAGGTCTCCCCTCTGGGCTGTATCATCCGGTCTATTTGTGTCACTCCACAGTATCGGTAGGAGAGTTCTATAGCCACGTCGCCACAACTTTTAATCTAGCACCCAAAGGTCGCCGGGCCAGTCTGTTTCGAAGTATTAAAGATCATGTTGTGGCTTTACATCGTACCAATCGGGTCCATCCGATTCTAATCATTGACGAGGCTCATTGTCTGTCCAATGAGATTCTGGTGGAACTGAGACAACTCTTGAACTTCCAATACGACAGTGAAACTTGCTTAAGTATACTCTTGTGCGGTCAGGATGAATTGATGGCTCGCTTAAAATTGTCCATTCTGGAGCCTCTGGCTAACTCGGTGACGACCTCGGTCTTCATGAAGCCGCTTAATCAGCATGAAACCGCTTCCTATCTGGAAGAACGTCTCAAGCTGGCAGGCTCTCGTGCTGACCTATTTAGCCAACCAGCTATACGGGCCATTCATAATGCTTCGCATGGTGTGATGCGTTCAATCAACGGAATTGCCAGTGGAGCTTTAATTAAGGCTTGGAGGATCAAATCCTCTACAGTCGAAAGTGAATTAGTGACTGCCCTCACTTCTGAAAACTAAAACTCAGAAACTGTGAAAAATTAGGAATGAACAAAAGCCCGTGATAATTTCATTTCTCGGGCTTTTTTATTGAAATTCAAAACCTCAACAACTCGGGATTTGTGATCATTCCCACATTCTTTAGTTTAGGCAGTACGCGGGATTCTCGCACCTCTTGCGCATGAGTTATGTGACAAAAGTGCGAGAAAGGCTGAGAAATTATCGCGGGAGGCGACACCACTTCGCTCTTTACCCCTGTGTCAGTAATACCACTTGTGCCTCTATCACTTCTTTGAGGTCAGACACGTCAAAGTGCGTGTAGTGGTTCGTCATCTCTACTGAGGAATGCCCCGTCACCATCTGAACCTTCGAGTCTTGGATGCCCTGACGGCGTAGGAATGTGTTGAAAAAATGCCGCCAACCGTGAAAAGTAATGTTCCGTTTTTTGCGTTCTGAGTCAGTGATTCCAATCTTCTCCAAAGCCTCATAAAACGTTTCTGCAATCATGGTTTCGTGGATAGGTCCGGTTTCTTCACTATTGGTAAAAATGAAATCTTCTGAACTCTGGGGAGTTAAGTTCTTCACAATTCGGCCCCATAGGTCTTTCGACAGGGGAATTATTCGTTCCTTCTTCGTCTTGGTTGTTTTGAGCCCAAACTTCCTATCCCAGCTATGTCGGACGATGATCCTATCGGGGTTTGGCAAAGGTCCAATATCACCCCAACGTAATGCTTGTATTTCACCCATTCGGAGACCTGTGGATGCGGCGATTAGGTTAACCATATAGACCTTCACAGATGGCCAGTATTTTGGGCTCTCGGTACAGCCGAGCAAGGTTTTCACTTCTTCGATTGTGAGAATCCCACGAGGCTTTGCAGCCTTTGAGAGAGGTTTTATCGTTTCAACTGGGTTATTTGAAATTATTCCCAATCGTAATGCCTCCCCAAGTATGGTCCTAAGGTTTGATAAAAGATGATTGCAACTCTGATTGGCCAAACCTTTTTCCTTAAGGTCAAGGAACCAAGTTTCAACTTGATGTGCGGCGATCTGGTCTAAACGTTTCTTACCCAAGGCCGGATCAATGTATATCCTAAAATACCGAGCTTGGTTCACGGCATGGCTTTTGCTGATGCTATAGCCACGTTGTTCCCGGTATTTGAGAAATTCTGATTTTCCATGGACCCAAAAGTTCTCACCAAATTCTTTCAATGTGGGAGTCCTTTTAGGGGCTGTCTCGGGAATTAGTTTTCCTTCTTTCAAAAGGGCAATACAGAAGTTTTTGGCAGCCGTTTTTGTAGTCTGTCCGGTTGACCTGGCCCAAGTCCGTTTTCCTTGGTCATCGTACGTCTGATAATAAAAAACTTTATTTCCGGAAGGTATCTTCCTTTGAAAAATGGTGAAAGGTTCACGC
>DAIDJJ010000072.1:0-13339 GCA_027451385.1 Spirochaetales bacterium
AGGGAAAAACTATGGAAGTTCATCAGCTGAAGTATTTTTTGGCTGTCGCCCAAGCGGGAACCTTTACGGGAGCCGCACTGGCCTGTCATGTCGCTCAACCTTCTTTGTCGGCTCAGTTGGCAAAGCTCGAAGAGGAGCTAGGTGGGCCGTTGTTTGAACGCTCGCGTCGCGGGGCTCGTTTGACGGCACGGGGGGTGTTATTTCGTCCCAGAGCCGCCGAAGCCCTCAGACAATTAGAAACCGCCCGCCAAGAGCTAGAAGAATTGGCCGGTAGGCGGCGAGGGCAGGTGACCCTGGGGTGTTTGCCGACCACCGGGGCGACCTTGCTTCCGCCTCTTTTGAAGGCCTTTCAAGGGGAATACCCGGGGATTTCTGTTCAGTTGCGCGAAGGGTCGTCACCTGCTTTAGCCCAGGCTCTCCGCGATGGTGAAATTGAATTGGCTCTTATGGACGAAGCTGGACTAGGTCCGGGTTTAGATTCGCAAACTCTGTTTCGAGACCCCCTTTTGGCGGCCTTACCCCCTGGGCATCCTCTGGCACAAAAGGGGGTCATGAACTTAACCGATTTAAAGGGAGTGCCTTTTATCTTGATGAAAAGCGGTCATGGGTTTAGGCAAATTGTCTTGGACGCCCTAGCAAATTGGGCTGTGGAACCTATGGTCGTGTATGAGAGTGACGAAATCGGAACGGTTCAGGCCTTAGTGGAGGCTGGGCTAGGGGTCAGTTTGGTGCCGCGAATGGTTTGTCGTTCGGGGTTGGTGTACCGGCCGCTAGCTGAACCGGCACCGGCACGAACCTTACTTGTGGCCTTTCGGGATGCTGACAGTTTGAGCCCCGCTGCGGATGCCCTTAGGCAAACTGCTTGGCGTATTTTTCAAAATATGTCCTATACTAAAGAACAGGAGTTCTGATGAAAAAGCGCAAAACCGCCTCGCGTCGTTGGCCTTTTTGGGCCACTCCCTTAATCACTATTGCTGTTGTTACTCTTTTGTATCTTTTTACCCCTTTTTCATTGTTTGAGCGACGGTTGTACGACCTTTTCTTGAGTATTAAACCTCAAGTCACCGAAGACCCCTCTTTGTTATTTCTGGAAGTAGATGACTCTTCGATTGCCAAAGAAGGTACTTGGCCCTGGAGTCGGGATAAGATGGCAGATGCGCTGATTGTCCTCAAAGAGTTTGGTGCCAGCAATGCGGTTTTCGATATCGAGTATACGGAAAAAAGTCCTTTGCAAGTTAACTCAGATGTACTCACCAAGGAGCTTCCTGACGAACTCAAGGCGGGATTTTCTTCCGTCAGCGGTAATGCAACAGACCTTTTAAATGCTGTGAAACAGCATCAGCTCCCCCTAGGACAAATGGGTCCCTTTATTTCCCAGCTGGATACGTTGAGTCAGCAGACACAAGCGCATATTTTGGACAAGGTTGCTACCCTTACCAGAAATAATGATGAGTACTTAGGGGAAGCCGCCCATATTTTTGGGCATGCGATTTTTACGATCAATACCTTGGAATATCATGACCCAGGTGTTTCTGATTCGTTACGCCAGCAAGCGGTCGATCGGTTTAGCTTGAAAAATGTCAAGGAACTTCATGGTTTTAACCGGCCTGTCGTCGATATTCGCCCTTCCATTTGGCCGATACTCAGCCAGGGCGAAGGAGCCGGCTTTCCCAGCGTTTATGTTGATCGAGATGGGGTAAGGCGTCGCATCGACCTGCTAGAAAGTTATCAAGGTCATGAGTTCGCGCAGTTGGGCTTTGTTGCTTTGTTATCCGAGCTAGGAAATCCTGAGATCTTGGCTTATCCGCACCACTTAGTGCTAAAACAAGCCCTGTGGAAGGGGCAAAGAAAAGACATCGTTATACCCCTGGACGCGAATTCACGCATGTTGATCAACTGGCCTCATCAAAGTTTTGATCATTCTTTTCGGCATCTGCCCTTTTATGATTTGCTTTTACCCCAGGTTCAAGAACAAGCCTTAATGGATAACCTGCAAGCCATGCAACAGGCTGGTTATCTGGCCTACGCCGCGGATCCCAATTTTTTACAAGGCTACTGGGATGCCCAGGAGATGCGAAAAAAGGCCTTGTCTACGGATGATCCCTCGGCCATGGCAAATTATGCGGAAACGAGAGCAAAGTTTTTTCAAAATGCCTCGGATTTTCTTAAAGGAAATTCTGAGCAAAGGTTGATGGCGGACATAGATGCCGCTTTAGCGACTCCTGGCATTACAGCAGACCAAACGGCTCAAATGCAGGGGGCCCGACAAGATGCCCATAAAATCTATCAAGATACTCGCGCCATTTTGGACAAAATCCTGGATTTAAGAGCCACTTTGAAAAAAGACCTAGCAGGTTCATTTTGTATCATTGGTAATACGGCAACTTCGACGACGGACTTGGGCGTAACACCCTTTGAAAGCAAATATATGAACGTGGGAACCCACGCCGCGGTCGTCAACACGATTCTATCGGGACAATTCCTCTCAGAGTCTCCAGGCTGGCTGTCTGTCGTCGTCGGAGCTTTGTTGGCTTTGGGCTTATCACTTTTGCTCCGGCGTTCCAAGCCGGTTTATTTGGTGTTTATCGGCTTTGCCTCGGTAGTGTTGATTGTCGCCATCAGTTTGTTGGTCTTTATTTTTGCAGGGCTTTTTATCCCGATCTTGGCCCCAGTTCTCATGGTTTTTGCTACTTTCTTAGCTTTGGCCATGACTCAGTTTTTGACTGCTGAAAAAGAAAAGGCATTTTACCGAACTGCCTTTGGCCATTACTTGTCTTCCGATGTCATCAACGATCTTTTAGTAAACCCTGATAAATTGAAATTAGGGGGAGAGAAAAAGGAGCTGTCAGCACTCTTTACGGATATTCAAGGCTTTTCGTCGATTTCGGAACTGCTGGACCCCGAAGACTTGGTTAAGCTTTTAAATTTGTACCTGACGACGATGAGCGACATTATCTTGGAGCTGTCGGGAACCATAGATAAATATGAAGGGGATGCTATCATTGCCTTTTTGGGCGCACCAGTGGATTTGCCGGACCATGCTCGTCGTGCGGCCTTAGCCGCTGTACGAATGAAGCGTGCCGAAGCAAACCTCAACGAACAAATTCTTCGAGACCAGCTCAGTCCTCGCCCTCTTTTAACTCGAATTGGGGTGAATTCAGGAGAAATGGTTGTGGGGAATATGGGTACCCTTAAAAAAATGGATTACACCATTATGGGCAACGCTGTAAATCTGGCGAGCCGGTTAGAGGGTGTCAACAAGCAGTATGGTACTTGGGTTTTAACGGGTGAAGTTACCTGTCAAAAGCTCAACGGCGAGTTTTTAACCCGGAAGCTAGACCGAGTTCGCGTTGTGGGCATCAGTAATCCTGTACGACTTTATGAAATCCTAGAAGAAACCTCAGTTGCGACACTCCTACAAAAGAATAAAGTGGAACTTTTTCATGAAGCCTTGCTGAAGTTTGAAGCCAAAGATTGGCATGGTGCCGAGAAAGGGTTTGCCGAAGTTCTTAAGCTTGACCCTCAGGACGGCCCTGCGATCTTCTATAAGAAACGCTGTTTGGATTTTCAACATAAACAGCCCGCGGATAACTGGGACGGCGTGTTTAACTTGACGGCAAAATAGAAAATCCTGTGATTTTGCGTTATGATAAAACAAAGCGGAGGGAATATGAAAAAGTCAGCCTTAGTGCTGTGGACATTGCTGGGAACGTTGTTTCCTGCGTTTTCACAGTCCCAACCCTTTACAGGTCTACAAAATGATTTCTCTCATGTTCTCTTTAACCTGGGAGAAGAAATTGTCCCAACCCTTCAGCAAAATGACCTGTCGGGAGTAGGGATTGGTCAAGCGACCTTGAATGGCTCCCATTTCTTTATCAGTTTGACCGCAGGGGCGGTTGTTTCAAACGGCTTATTGAAATTTCGTAATGAAACAGACTGGAATACCCTCGACCTTCAGAGCTTACTCAACTCCATAGTTCCTTCCAGTGGGACAGGGCGTGATCTCTACAATTTGTCGGCAACGATGATGCCGTACCCGACGCTTAAGGTGGCTGCAGGCGTGGCCTTACCATGGAAGTTTGAACTCTTGGGGTCAGGGTTTTATTTGCCTCAATCCTTGGGTCAGGCTTTGATGAACATGGCCTTATCGAACAATGGTGCAACAGGTAGCTTGGATGCCACAAACTTTGTGATACGGTTACGACGTGGCCTTTTGGAGGATCACGGCTGGACCCCAGCTCTTTCCCTGGGGGTAGGCTATAGTTATTCTCACTTGGACTTAGCGATGAGCTTAAAAAGTTATCAACAGCAAATTTCCGGCCAGTCGGTGAATATCGCAGGCGATATTTCAGCCACTACGGCTGTTAACTCTTGGGGGGCTGATCTTACCGTCTCGAAGGATTTGCTCTTCATCACTCCGTTTGTGAATCTGGGTTTGTGGTACCAAAATGCCGCTTATGATTCCAATGCCAACTTGACCGTGACGGTGACCTCCACCAATGCCTCTACAGGCCTATTCCCAGCCGCAAGTGTTCGACTTACCAATTGGTCCCCTATCGTCACCAGCGGCTTTGACTTCAATTTGTTTCTTTTGAGGTTGCTCGTCTCGGGGCAATATAACTTAGCCACAGGTTTTTGGGGTGCTGATCTCTCGACGCGAGTTCAATTTTGAGGACTTGGGTTAATCCTTAGAACAATCGACGTCCTTTTCGGACCAACTCATGGTCAGGTGACAACTCACGGATATGCCCACGGAAATAAAACAAAAGGCGGGCTAAGATGTTTCCCCTCAGCTTACCGCAAAAGTCAAAGTAGCGACCCTGAGCCTTCCAAAAGAAATGAAGCCCTCGAGGGTATTCCCAGGGAAACACCACATAAACCCCCTCCCGGGCTTGTCTAAGAGCTTCGATCAAGCAGTTGCTTCGGAACTTATGCTTCATGCACTCGAATTTGAATAAAAAAAAGCCCCTCCACTAGGGGGGGCTTGTCAGAAATTGATGAAATTCTGATGAAAGGGGTAAACTTCCTTGCTACTCCAAGGATCCGACGGCTAATTGCGCTACACCACGATTACCTACAATATATAGCGTACCGCTTGTTGAAGGGCTCCAGCGAACGTCATGAATGATACCCACGGTCGACGTCACAAAGGGGAGACGAAGAAGGGGTTTCCCGACAGGTAGAACAAATAGATCAACAGGGGAATAGAATGCCACATCCCCAGCCGCATCGGTAACGATTCTTTGGATATCAATGCCCTGTGTGCCATTGACTAGCACAGGTGTTGCTAACGTTGTCGCCGTAGCGTCAGGAATGGTGTAAACACCACCGGCAGTACCTAGGTAAAGTGTTTGTGTTCCAGTCACCGAATCGGGAGCTAGCCCTAAGGCTTGCACAAGAGGCATACCTGCGCCTATGTAGGTGAAATAGCTGGAACTATTACTCAGAAGATCCGACAATTGCAGGGTGGTTTGTTGCAACCAGTCTGAATTCACCCTCACCGTTCCTACCAAGCGAGTGGCAAAAAAGCCATAGATAGTGGGGCTCGACGCGCTACCTGTTGTGGTTAAAGCAAAATCTAGAATGGGATTACCAATAATCCCCGTCAGATTTGAAACATTTACAGTACGCCAGGCGGCTGTGCTGGTTGAAGAAGTCGGAAGTTCATTGGCGTCATAAAGACCACCCAATGAAAACGAGGCACCACTCGAGGAAGTATAAAAGTACACCGAGAACGGTACTGTTACACCATTTGTAACTGTCGTCCAGGTCGCGGCCCCGGACCAGGTGACGTCGGGCTGTGTTAAGTTGTTATTAACAGGGGCGACTAAAGCCAAGGGGGTGCCGGGATTTTGCTGATAGACCCCTTGCGAAGTGTTCACGAGTAAAAAAGGTGTGATCCCCGTTGAGGACAAGGAATATCCCTCACTGAGGGAGCGAATGAGACCAGGGGTACTTCCAGAGATGGAGAGACTGGTGGTGGTTAAGGGAACAGTGCAAGAAGATACTGTCCCTGTCCCCCCTGTTAGGGAATTCGAGGCAGCATAAAGGGTACCGTTAAGTTCTTCAACACTAATGGCATCAGGAAGTGAGGCGAAAACAAAGCTTTGTGAAATATCTTTTAAGGTCAGACTGACATTGGTGGTAGCCCCGGAAGAGATGGAAAACCGGTCAGAGCTGGCAAAGGCGGTGGGTGAAAAATCGATGCTAGTAAGAGAAATACTGATGGTCCCAACGGCAACGACGATATGGTAGTTGGCTCCGTCAGGAATTCCGTTTATGGTCACTGAGGTGTTGGAACCCGGTGTAAACGGTGCCGACCAGTAGATTTTTAGTCCATTGGGGTAAAGGGTTGTCCCATCGTATAACCAGAGTCGGACCTCATTGCCGCTGATCGCACGTGCCACAGAA
This sequence comes from Spirochaetales bacterium, assembly GCA_027451385.1. Classification (GTDB taxonomy): domain Bacteria; phylum Spirochaetota; class Spirochaetia; order JABEVK01; family JABEVK01; genus JABEVK01. Next base: position 6,412 of record DAIDJJ010000072.1, read on the forward strand.
CTCGTGGGCATGGTCAGAGTGCTCGTGGGAATCGTAAAGGTGATGCCTGAACTCGAGGAGGATCCCATCGGTGAAGAACAACTGTTCAGCACAAGGGCAAAGGCCACAGCAAAGGTAGCGATGATAAAAAGTTTTTTCATTTTATCCTCCTATTGTAAAGTCAGGTTGAGAGACCCTTGTCCAAGGCTTTCGGTGTGTTGTCCAAAGCGGTGTCGTTCGGGGTTTGTGCGAATATCGGTGCGGGTTTCATGCTCAAAGGCTCGTATAGAGGTCTCTGGAAAGCGGAATCCGGCTAAGGTGCTGTGTTCACCCGCTCCCACGAGAGTTTGTAAATTGAGGCTGTTGCGGAAAGCAACAAGGCCGTGTAGAACGGTCAGATTTTGTGTGTCAAAGATAAAACCTGTGCCGCGTACTGCAGCTGTTGAAATGGGACTGTGAACCTCAAAATCTTGACTCAAGCCTTTCGCCGTTTTCACTTCAGCATGAATTCTTCCAATTCTCAGGGCTAAATTGGTACGAACAAAATTGCCTTGCCGAACGAGTTCTTTAAGACTTAACCGTGTGAGTGGTTGAAGGGAAATCGTCGCGGTGCCTAAATTCAGTTCTGCCCGGGAATGAAAACCGGTGGAAATAATTGTTCCAGCCGAAATCACCATCCCCTTTTGCACTGGGGTCCAACTTTGACCGGGGGCTTTTACCTCAACGAAACCTGAATAACTAGAAATAACCGCCTCTTGAGCGGTCAGGGGAAAGGCTAAGGCGAGACTTGTTAAAAGAATTAGCCACCATTTCATGATTTCCTCCTACGATCTATAAAATCCTGCAAACTCAATTACAAACTAAAGGAAGCGAGCAATTGACCCAAATACCAGAAGTTGTACTTGGTGGTCAGCACATTCGGCTGAGCCTGGAAAAAGCCGTATTGCACCGAAAGTCCTAGGTCTGAAGTGGGGCGCCAATTCAGCGAGGCATCCACTTCTGTGCCCAAAAAACCGGCGGCTAAGGCTGGATTGGTCTGAAGGACAGAAACAGGGCCTGCCGTAGGTTTGCTATAGAAAAAAACGTTTAAGCTTGGTTCTAGAGATTTTAGCAGTCCTGACTGTTCAGCAAAAGGTTTGGCGGTCACAGCAAGTTCGAAGGTGGATAGATTACTGGCTTGCGGGGTAAAAACAAGACCCAAGGGTTCACCGTTGATGGGTAAAAACGCCGTGGCAGTGCCTGAGGTATTGCCTTCAAAGTACGTCGTTTGGGTGTCGCTTCCCGAAGCCCAAACATACCTTACGGTCAAAGAAGAGTGACCCCATTGGGGGGCAAAGTACATCAACGAGGCATCTACAAGCTCGCTGAGCATAGGTTCGGCTACGTAGGCTGTTCCTGAAAGGGATACGGCAGTTGAGACATTTTCCCACGTCAACAACCGCCCGGTTCCCAGGTAACCCGAGGCCGCATAGTACAAATTCGAAAGTCCTAGTGGTCCGGATAACTTAGCCCCAAAGTATTGCGTATCGACAGCCCCGCCTTGTCCAGGGGGGAGTTGTGTCGAAGTTCCTTCTGTAGGCAGGCTTTGGAATAAGGGCCTTAGGTCGGTCTGGGTGATCATGGTCAGTTCGGGGGTTTGTCGTAGAAAGATTTCAGGGAAACTTACCGATAGGGCACTGATCAAACGGGGACTAGCAAACAAATCCGTATTGTTTAAATAATCAGAGTAATCATCTTTGCTCATCAAGGGGTCGGCATAATACTTGTTGATGAAACCGGTGTATCCAGCTGTAGCTTGAAATTCAGCCCAAGGATAAGTCAGTGAAAGCTGAAGTCCATCTAAGTTTTGGGCTACAATCCTCAACGAGGGGTCTGCATAGAAAAAGCGACCAAGACGAAATTGGAGTAAGCGGGGACCGGGAAGGTTTTGAAAGGTTCCTGTCAGATCAAATTGATCAAAGTCGGCGTAAAAATTGGGGGTATAGCTCCAGAGATTGCCGCTTAGCTGACCTGTGAATCGAAAATTTGGTCCTAAATCCGTTCTCAACCAGATCGCAGCTTTGTCGTACTGAGTAAAGGTGTTTTCTATCTGCTGAACAACGGCGGATTGATTTTCGAGGCTCACACCGTAGTCAAGGGCCATGAGGGGGAGGGGAGAGCTCAAAAGGCCAACGCATAGGCCCAAACCTAGCAACCAATTTTTCATGAACGGCCCTCCTTAGACCCCATAACGGCATTCAAAATTCTGAGAGCTTCATCAGGGGTGAGTATATGGTCGGGGTCCCAATTCGGGTCGGCGTCTTGCCGATACGTTAGCTCGTGTGCGGCATAGCGCGGCGTGGGAAAGAAATGAAACATAATTCCGCCTGGAATGTGAAAGGCTTTCATCACCAATAAGGCATATTCGCCGTAATTGATGTGATTTTGCGTGGAAGTAATGTTCCAACCTAGTGTTTTTAGTTTTTCTAAGGCAACTTGTGGTGTGGCTTCAGCAGGAATCAGTCCAGCTGCCGCCAAGACCAAATAGACCGAACCGGAAAACTCAGCCTGAGGAGCGGCAAGATAGTGGTCTTCAAATTCATTTGATTGGGCCCAAAGGCTACTGAAGCCGGCCAGTAAGAGAAGTAGTACGAGACTTTTTCTGGTCATGAGCTTATCCCTTCTGTTTCACAGTATACCTCATCACGGAAAAAAAACTAACCCTTTCCTTTTCGGGATATCCTATCCTGCTTGACGAAGCTCGATCGGGCATGAATGCTGACCAATATGAAAAGATATTGGTGGGGCGTCATGCTCCTGGCTCTGATTCTGGCTTCCTGTGGAACCCCTCAGCCCGTCATGCGACAAAAAGAAGTTTATAGTACCCTGGTCTCGATAACGCTCTACCAAAACACCTCAAACATCCTTTTTGACCAAATATTTCAACGGTTAGAAACCATTGATCAGCAAATGAGTGCCCAGCGGCCGAACAGCGAAATTAGCCATGTTTCTGACCAAGCCGGAATAGCTCCTGTTAAGGTGTCCTCAGATACTTTATGGGTTTTGCAAAATAGTTTACGCATGTCTCAACTCACACAAGGGATTTTTGACCCCACGATTGGACCCGTGACGTTTTTATGGAACGTTGGGGGGGATAACCCCCATGTACCCAGCCCGGCACAAATTTTGGCGGCTAAAGCCTTAGTCAATTGGCATGATGTGGTCATCAACCCTGTCCAACAAACCGTCTACTTAACTAAACCGGGGATGAGGCTGGATTTTGGCGGTATCGCGAAAGGTTACGCCATGGACGAAGCTGTAAGAATTGCCAAAGCTGCCGGCGATACTATTGGCATCTTTAACATGGGCAATAGCTCCATCTGTTTATTGGGAACGAAGCCGGGACACCAACCTTGGCGGGTTGGTTTACAAACTCCTGAATACGGTGCTCCCCGCGATTCCATTATGGGCGTTGTCGAAGGCTATAATTTTGTCGTAGAAACCAGCGGGCCTTATGAACGGTACTTTGTGCAAGACGGTAAATATTATCACCATATTATGGACCCTCGAACGGGGGCTCCCGCTGAAAGTGGTTTGGCCCAAGTGACTTTGCTGATGCCAGTCGATACCAAGTTGGGAGACGGTTTGTCCACGTCCTGCTTTATTCTCGGCTTAAAAAAGGGACTGAAACTTATTGAATCTCTCCCAGGGGCTCAGGCGATTTTTGTGACTACTGACCATAAAGTCTACCTCACCCCTGGGGCTGTGGCACAGTTTACCCTGACCAATCCGAATTATCATCTGGCAAGCTTAAAACCCTAAGGCAAGCTAGAAATCATCAATTGAATTTTGAGGCCCGTCTTGACCTAGAGCTTCCGGGCCGTCATGCTGGCGTTCGGCCGTACAACGGGCCGAATATTCACATGACGAGGTCAGCATGGATTTTCTGATTGCTGTGATTTTAGGTGTGGTGCTGGGCATCACGGAGTTCCTTCCCATTTCTTCTTTGGGACATTCGATTGTATTGGAGGCCTTTTTAGGCTTTCCTCGCACCGTGGTGCTTGCAGGACCCGAGGCGATCAAACACGCCCGTGATGCTTTGGCCCTATTCATCCAGTTAGGGGCTGTCTTGGCCGTGATCGTGTATTACTTTCGTGATCTGATAAAGTTGCTCGGTCGTGTACCCTCTGACCCCAAAGCCCGGCGTTTGTTTGGTAATCTCATTGTGGCTTTTCTTCCCATCGCGATCTTAGGGTTCTTGTTCAACCATGAAATCAAGGCTGTCTTTTTTTCACCTTGGGTTGTCGCCGTATCGCTGATTCTGGGGGGAATTGTCTTTTTGCTTGTAGAAAGTCGAAAGGCTCAACCGGCGTCGGTCACCAACCTGGAAGATATTCCTTGGCATAAAGCCCTATGGGTGGGCATTGCGCAAATCTTTGCCTTGATTCCAGGGGTTTCTCGGTCGGGTTCCACCATCATTGGTGGTCTGCTCGTCGGTCTCGAACGCAAAGTCGTGGCCAATTTTAGCTTTTTGCTGTTTATTCCCACGTTAGGAGCCGCCGCCGGTTTTGAGCTGTTTAAAGCCGTCAAAGGAAAGAGCTTGGACCACGCACTTTGGCCGTATTTTATTTTAGCAGCGGCTGTGGGTTTTATCGTTTCCTTGGGGGTTATCCGCTGGTTGATGAAGTATATTTCCACGCACAACTTTAAAGTGTTTGGTTATTACCGGATTGGAGCCGGTCTGGTAATAGGTGCCTTGCTCCTTATGGGAGTTGCTCACTAAGCAACAAAAAAAGAGCCCCTCGGGGCTCTTTTTTTACTTTATCCCATCGGGAGAAGTCTTAGGCCTTAAAGCCAGCCTTCTCGAGGGTCTGCTGAAGCGTCGTCAAAGCGGCCTTTTCAGCGGTCAGCTTGGTCTTCGCGGCGGCAAAGTTACCAGCGGTAACGTCAGCCTGATCATCGGCAGTCGCTGTGGCGGCGGTAAAGTCAGCTTCAGCCTTCTTCACGTCAACTTTCTTGTAAGCGCGGCGGCCAGCGCGTTTAGCTTTGGCTAATTCTTTCTTCACTAAGTCGGTAGCGGCAACAATATCTTTCTGAAGTTGAGCCACATCGGTTTTCGCCTGAGCTAAGCCGGTTGCGGCGTCAGCCTTAGCTTTTTCAGAAGCGTCAACCACAGCTTGAGCCAATTCCTTGGTCTTGCCAAAGTCTTTAGCCTGGATGTTTGCCTGAAGGGCATCATTGGCATCGGAAGCCGCCTTGAAGGAATCAGGGGCGTACTGGTCGGCCATAGCCGCCTTGGCATCAGCAAACGCAGCGTTGGCAGCGTCAACAGCCTTCTGGGGGATGGCGGGGGCACAAGCGAACACGAGGAACGACAGGGCCAAAAGGGGGAGGAACTTGAGCAATTTCATAGAAACACTCCTTTTTTTCAGGGACTTATAGTCTGGTGAACATACACGATGTACCTTGGTGACTATTTAACTCCCTTGATGGACCTTAGCTTATCCAGCACCACGATCCACGAGAAGTAGGTGAACGGCATTGTTACAAAGATTTAATTCCCTGAAGAGAATTGTAACGTGAATGTAATCTCGGGGGCTTAACACAAAGCCCTTGTCAAAGTTCGCCAGGGATTCGACAATAGAAAAAGGAGTACCTATGATTTTTGATGGCGAGTATGGGAACCGTGTTTTGCAGAACGAGTTGAAAAAACCGGTCTCTGGTATTCTCAGTTTGGCTCAACTTTTGATGCTGGAGTCACCGGGGGCACCTGAGTTAAACGAGCTGGCTCAAGCGATTTATGACCGGGGACAAAAACTTTTGACGCTGATGGATAACCTTCAAGACTTGGATCGTATTCAGCGGGGTGTTTTCCAGCTCGAACGCGAACCTCTGATCATTAACAACTTGCTGGAACAAATTGTCCATGATTATGAACGACCCCTAAAATTGAAAGGAATTTCTGCCCGTATTCGTGTGCAAGGTTTGTCTTTGGGCATGGCCCCCCTGATGACTCTGTGGACCAAAGAAAATCTGCTTTGGGGAATTTTGGATAACGCCTTTCGTAATGCTTATGAGGCCTCACCCTCTGGCGGTACCCTTGAGCTTGCGGTGACCCTGGAAGGAGATTCCCTTCAAATAGTCTTAGAAAATCAAGGTGAAGTGCCTTTTGACATTCGGGAAGAGTTTTTTCAAGCTTGGCGGTCTTCCAAGCCTCAAGGTCTAGGACTGGGAACTTTTGTCATAAAAAGTTTCACGTTGGCCCTCGAGGGCGAGGTAGACATGCAAACTGGGGCGGGACGAACAACCCTTCGCATCAATTTACCTCAACGCGAAGGGAAGTTGAGTTTATGACTTTTTTAGGCCGGCATATCGTCTAAGCCGCCCGCGTTGGTGACATCATCCCAACCGGCTTTCTTTAAAATCTGTGCGGCCATCGCACTGCGGGCCCCCGAAGCGCAAAAGACCACCACGGGTCTGGTTTTGGGACCCAGGTCCATCAGTTTTGCACTCAGAATATGAACCGGAATATTGACGGCTCCCGGGTAGGATCCGTCGGCAAACTCATCAACGGTTCGGACATCCAGAACTAATGCCCCGTTCTTAATTTTATCCAGTATTGGATTCATTTTTTCTCCTCCCAGCCGCACCGAACCATACTGGTCCAGCCGCCGGCAATGTTGTCGGCCTTTATGCCGTTTTGCTTCAGAATCCTGACGGCAAGGTAGCCTTGAAAGCCATCCTTGCAATAGACATGTACAGTTTTTTGGGGAACTTGATCCAAGGAATCGCGCAGTTCGTCGAGGGGAATGTGAAGAGCCCCCTCAGCATGACCCTTGGCAAACTCGCCTAGGGTTCGCACATCCAAAAGGATTTCGTCAGCGGTCAAGGGTTGCGCAAGCAACTGGTCGGGCGTCGTGAGAGGGCAAGCCCCTTCCAAGGCATTCTGTGCCGAGAACGCCGCCATGTT
>DAIDJJ010000073.1:0-12996 GCA_027451385.1 Spirochaetales bacterium
ATAAAGGGTGGTAACTTGGATTTATCAACCCCATAAGCACGGCAGTCGTCTGCGGACCATATATACGGCTCAAATTCCGAAGAAGGGGTAATGGTTGCCGCTCGTCCAGTTAAAAACCAATTGACATATTCTGGACACGACAAAAAGTATTGGGTGCGTTCGTATAACTCAGGATGATTTTGTTGAAACCAGGCAATCTTGGGTAAAAAAAAGCTGGGACTGCCTTCCCGCTTCTGCTGACGACCATCTAACCACATCAGGGTGTAAAATAGACTTTTTCCTTGGGCATCAAGGGGAACTAACGTAGGGCCATGACCAGAAATCGCCACCGAGGAAAGACTTTGCCACCCTCCCACAGAGGCGACAATCTCACGGAGAGATTCAATCCAGACCTCTGGATTCCATGTTTGCTCGTCATAATGGCATTTATCTCGGTATACCACACGATGGACCGCGACCAGGTCCCCCGAGGTGGTTACCAACCCACCTTTCATCGCAGATGTACCAATATCTGCCACCAGTGTCAGATTTCTGTTGGTCATGAGCCCATGGTAGCCTAAGCGGGGGTATCTAACAAGCACCTCCAGGTGGCTAGATTTTACCTACCCTAATATCACAACATCGTTTATACTCGGTAAAATGAGGTTATTTTACTTAGGCCTGTGTAGCCTGCTACTCTTCAGCTGTACTCCATCCCAAGCCCCTGTGGCTCGCGGGGGTGAACTTGATCTGAGTTCCATGGATATTAAGACCTCTGTCAAACTGAAAGGACCCTGGGAAGAATATTGGGGTCAATTGGTCCCCCCCGAATCCAACCTAGCCTCCAATACACCCGAAACGGGAACTGCCGTAAATCTCCCTGGAGTGTGGAACAAGGCCCATCGTCATCCTGTCTACGGGGTTGCCACGTACCGACTCACCATCAAGTTACCAACAGGGCCAAGTGTTTGGGGGCTACAAATTCCCTCGATTTTGACCTCTTTTCGACTCTATGTTGATGGGAAGTTCATCGCTCAAGCTGGGCAAGTGGGTTTCTCGCCAGAAACTTCCTCACCTGCTTACACCAGACAGTTGGTCTTTTTTCATGCTGACCCTACCCTAGCTTCTGGGACTGAACTCCTGTTACAAGTGGCCAACTTTTCGTACCGCAAGAGCGGTGTGACGGGGAGTTTTCTTTTAGGGACTGCCCCGGTTATGAAACAGCGGCAAGAAGAAAACGCCTTGGCTGAATATCTTCTTTTGGGGGCACTTTTTATTTTAGTGGTGTATTATCTCGCTTTAAGTTTAATACGCCCCTCTGATAAGGCTTCCCTTTGGTTTGGGCTGTTCTGCTTGGCCGTTTTAGTCCGTCTCATTGCCACAGGTGACCACACGATGGAAACCTTGCTCCCGGGCTTTTCTTGGGAAGTTCGAAAAAAGCTGGAACTTTTAATTTTCAGCTTAGGGGCTGTGACTTTAGTGCAGTTTCTCCGCCATCTTTTTCCGCAAGAAATGGGAAAGTGGGTTCCTCGAACGCTCAATATCGTCAACTTATTCCTGGGGTTGCTACTTGTGGTTTTTCCCATCAAATGGATCAATCAGGCCGTTCCCGTCATGGAACTTCTGGTGACCTTGGGCTTCCTTCTCGTTCTACTTCCCCTCGGCCTTGCCGCCCGTCGTCGTAAGCCTGGAGCACTCTTGGTGTTTCTTTCGCTTCTCGTGCTTGCTTTTTCGGCTGTTCATGACATTTTGTATGCGAATTTAGTCATTTCTAGCTTTTTTATTCTCCCTTACGCTTTTCTAGCCTTTGTTTTGACCCAAACTCTTCTCTTGGTCAGAAATTTTACCATCTCGTATCGTTTGGCCGAAGCGCGGGGGCAAGAGCTCAAAGCCACAAATGACTCTTTAAACAGGTTTGTCCCCGCAGACTTTTTAGTAAGTCTAGGAAAATCCAGCATCAACGAAGTCAAATTGGGGCAACAAACCCTAGCGCACATGAGTATTTTGTTTGCTGATATTCGCCGGTTTACCAGTTTGGCAGAATCGCTGAGCCCAGATAAAACGTTCCGACTGCTTAATGCCTATTTTGGCCGAATTGGCCCTGTCATTCGTCAAAACGGGGGGTTTATTGATAAATACATGGGCGACGGTTTTATGGCGCTTTTTCCTCGTTCTTCTGAAGACGGCTTACAGGCGGCCATTGGCATTCAACGAGCTCTCCAAGAATATAATGCCCATCGTCTCAAATCCGGTTATACCCCACTCAAAGTCGGGACGGGTGTGCATGCCGGTCCGTTAATGATTGGCACCATAGGTGAAGAAGGTCGTATGGATACAACGGTGATTTCAGACGCGGTGAATCTTGCCAGCCGCCTTGAGAGTCTCACCAAAACCCTAGGTTCTGGGACAATGGTCACCCTAAGCTTCTTGGACAGCCTCGAACACCCCGAGCATTTTCATTGGCGTTACGCTGGTGTAGTCCGCATGTATGGAAAAAAGGCCGCTTTAGAAGTGGCCCATATTTGGGATGGCCTACCCGACGAAGAAGGTCAACTCTATCAAGAAACTAAAGCTACCTTTGAAGAAGGAATCTCTCTGTATAGAACCGGTCAAATGGCAGAAGCTGAGCAAGCCTTTCTTTCCGTTCTGGGCCGACACCCTTCTGATGTCGGAGCCCAATATTACGCCTCAAGAGCCCGCTTATTAAAAGAGTTTGGCTTACCTGAAGACTGGGATGCCATAGAAGATCAGCTGCAGAAGTAGGAGCTACTATGAAAGTCGCCGCTGTAGTCGTCGGTTTGGGGGGGGTGTTTCTTCTCTTCAGCTTGTCTTCGTGCGCCCTAAAGCCTCAAGAGATTACAGCCAAGCAGGGATATTTAGATTTATCAGCATATTCTTTTGAACAACCAGCGAGGCTGGATGGTGAATGGGTCGCCGCCTGGGGGCAAATCGTCTCGCCTGAAGCGGCTTTTACGGGATCACCAGCTCTTCTTCCGGCCTCGTTTCAAGCCCAGGGTCATCCCGCGCAGAGTCAGGTGACGTACCAACTCAAACTCCGAGTACCACCAGGCAACCGACTTTGGACCCTTCGAATCCCTTCCATTTTAACAGCCTATCGCCTCTGGGTAGACAAGCAATTAGTAGCTCAAGCTGGAAAACTGGGGCAGCCCATAATCCCTGCGGACACCGTTCAATGGGCAACTTTTTCTACACCTTCAGGCACGGAAGCTCCCTTGACTCTCACTCTTCAAGTCGAGAATTCAGAGTTCTACATTGGCGGAGTGCTTTATAGTCTCACGCTGGGGCCAGAACCACTCATGAAAGCTCTTCAAGGTCAGCAATCGGGTCTGGACTTCTTTTTGGTGGGGGCCCTTTTTTTAGTTCTCATCTGGTACATTGGCATGGGCTTAGCCAATTCTGCTAGCCGGAATATCTTATGGCTAGGACTTTTTGGGGTGGTGGCCATTCTGAGAATTATCGCAACCTCTGCACCTGTTTGGTCGCTTTTCTCAGGTATCCCTTGGGAAATTCAAAAAAAGTGTGAATTTCTTATTCTTAATGCGGGTTCCATTCCCTTATTAATTTATATCAGAAAGAGTTTCCCTCAAGAGTTTTCTGCCAAACTCATCACCATCCTCAGCCTACCCCTTGCTATTCTGGGGCTCTTGTTCTTGCTGTTTCCTGTCAGCCTGACGGGGCCCCTTTTACTTCCTAGCGAAGTGATCAGCATCCTTAGCCTGGTCTTCGTGCTGGTGATCCTTATCCAAGCTACCCTCCGTCGTCGTCCGGGAGCTTGGATTTTTTTGATTTCCCTTGTCCTGGTGGGCATCGCCGCAGTGAACGACACACTGCATTCCTTTCAGTTAAGCCCTTTTCCCTACCTGCTTCGTGAAGTTTTCCTGGCGTTCCTCTTAGTGCAAGGCTTAGTTCAAGCCCAAGCCATTCGCGCAACCTTCCGTCTTTCAGAAGACCGAGGTCGAGAGCTGGAGCGAATTAATGCGAATATTGCTCGATTTTTTCCCAATGATTTTTTGCGATTGCTTGATAAACGCCGTCTCCAAGACGTTTATCTTGGGGAATATCATACCAAGGAGCTTTGCATCCTGTTTTGCGATATTCGTAACTTCACGGCTCTGGCGGAAACCCTGCCCCCAGAAAAAACCTTTCGCCTTTTGAATGCCTATTTCAGCCAAATTGGTCCCGTCATTCGCCATCACGGGGGCTTTATCGACAAATATATTGGAGATGGCATCATGGCCCTGTTTCCCAACGGGCCACAGGCTGGTATCCTGGCGGCGTCGGCGATCCAAGCTTCGGTCCAGGTCTATAATCATCATCGTGCCAATTCCGGCTATAGCCCCTTAACCGTAGGATGTGGGTTGTATTCCGGAACAGTAACCATAGGGACGATTGGAGAAGCGCAACGTCTAGAAACTACGGTAATCTCGGACGTTGTCAATCTTGCCAGCCGGCTTGAAAGTCTGACCAAAGTCTTTGGCCAAGGTACGCTGACCACCCTGTCTGTTTTGGATCAAGTGGACATTAGCAAGCTTTCTTGGCGTTACGCCGGCGTGGTTAAAGTCTACGGCAAAAAACAACCCCAAGAAGTCGTGCACATCTGGAACGGCTTAGAGGAAAGGACCTCAGAACTCTTCAACATAACAAAGAGCACCTTCGAACAAGGCTTAGCCGCTTACCGAACAGGTCAACTGGAACAGGCCCAAACTGCCTTCAAAGAGGTGCTGGCTCAGCACCCTGAGGATGCGGGAGCCCGTTATTACTTCCAAAGAATCCAAACGCTCCTCACGTTTGGGTTACCCGAAAATTGGGATGCTGTAGAAGAACAGCTTAAGTAGAGTGCACAATTTCGCGGGGCTTTGAGCCATTTTGAGGTCCAACGATCCCCATTTCTTCCATTTGTTCAACCATGCGAGCCGCTCGGTTGTACCCAACCCCCAGCCTTCTTTGGAGAAAACTGGCCGAAGCTTTCTTGTAAGTACGGACAACTTCAATAGCTTTTTCAAACAGAGGATCCATTTCACCGGCAGAAACTTCTTCGCCTGCCGTTTCTTCTTCTTCGTCGTAGAAGATTTCATCGCTGATGTATTCCGGCTCTCCTAAAGTCTTGACGTGGGCGACCACACGTTCGACGTCTTCTTCCGACAAGAACGCTCCTTGCAAGCGACTGGGAAACGGATTCCAGCTTGAGGTGAAGAGCATGTCGCCACGGCCTAAGAGCTTTTCGGCTCCCATCTGGTCGATGATGATGCGGCTATCCGTCTTGGACGCCACCATAAAAGCCACACGGCTGGGGAAGTTCGCTTTAATGAGACCAGTTATCACATCCACCGAGGGTCGTTGCGTAGCTAAGACCAAGTGAATCCCCACTGCACGGCTCATGGCGGCTAAACGGGCAATGGTTCCTTCCATATCCTTTCCACTGGTCGCTATTAAATCCGCAAATTCATCGATCACGACGACAATATAGGGAAGTTTTATCGCTGCCATGTGCCTCTTATCAATTTTACTGTTGTAACTTCGGATGTCCTTGGCTCCCATCGCATCCAAAAGCGCATAACGTCTTTCCATTTCATACAGACACCACTGGATAGCTTGTAGGGCTTTCTTGGGCTCTGTGATCACGGGAGCCAAAAGATGAGGAATATCATTGAAAAACTTCAGTTCCACAATTTTGGGATCCACCATCAAGAGGCGAACATCTTCGGGTGAACGACGGAACAAGATCGAACAAACTAAAGCATTAACACAAACGGATTTTCCGGCCCCCGTTGCCCCAGCAATCAGCAAATGTGGAGTTCGTGCCAAGTCGATAATTTGAGTTTCCCCCGAAATATCTTTGCCAAGAACAATGGGAATCTCTGCTTTACTGTCTTGGAACTCGGGGCTAGCAATCATTTCGGCAAAACCGACGATGGTTCTTTCCCGGTTGGGAACTTCGATGCCTACGGCATGTTTTCCTGGAATTGGAGCAACTATTCGAACGCTGATGGCCGCAAGTCCTAAGGCGATGTTATCTGCCAAGGCGACAATCTTAGACAATTTTACGCCTGCTGCCGGTAAGATTTCAAACATGGTTACAACCGGGCCTTTTCGAATTCCCGTTACCTTGGCGTCGATACTGAATTCTTTTAAGGTGTTTTGCAAAATCAAGGCAGAGCGCTGAGTAGCCTCATCAATTTGTGAAAAATTCCCTTCTTCATAGGTGGTCAATAAGCCCTCAAGAGGCACATGATAGCCGGCGCGAAACCGACGTAGCGGAGGTTCTGCTTTAAGCGGAGTGACCTCAAACTTGGGGACGGGAGGTACAGAGGCTGTTTCTGGTTGCGGCCAATGTTCAGGTTGCGGCCAATGAATGGTCCTTGGCTGTGAAGCATTTCCTCCTTCTAGGGGACGTATGACCTGACTCGGTTGCTCAACACTCGGCTGCTCAATACTCTTTGGCTCGACCTTAGACAGCTCAAAGGTTACCGAATCCACCTCTGAATCCGTGTATTCTTCCTCAGCCGAAAAAGAGCCCCGCAAGAGATCCCAATCGACAACTTCAGGGGTTTGCACCAGGGCGTCTTCCGTTTCGAACTCTTCCGTTTCGAATTCTTCTGATTCAAACTCTTCCGATTCAAAGTCCTCCGTTTCAAATTCTTCAGCTTCAACTTCTTCCTTCACCAGCGGGATCGCTTGTTGTGCGGATAAGGTTCTCAGCGCTTGGCTCAAGGAATCTAAAGCTTGGGAACGATATTCGGTATCTGGAACTTCAAAAAAAGGATCGTTCCGTAAAATCGCCGGCTCAAAGGCCACATCCGGCTCGCTAAACCCTGTGGAACGAACGGAAAAGACTTCCCAAGGTTGTTCTTCTAACTGGCCAGTGGGGGCGGATTGTGGCTCGGATTTTTCAAACGGTTTAACTGAATTTTCGACGGGTTTGAACGAAAGATCTTCTGAAAAACCTTTTGAAATTTCTTCTTGATAGTCTTGGGCCACTGAGGTAAAGGTCTCTTGCTGACGAAAAACCCAAAAGGCGGAAACGGCAACGGCAACAACTTCAAGGGCTGTTAAGAGTCCTAAAAATAAAAAACTTCCCGTTTGCCCCAAATGATCTTTAAACCATGTAGTTACTCCACTATCAGGCGCCCCGGTGGCAATTTTGACCAGAATTGTTGAAGTTAAGAAAGGTAATATCGAAGCAAATAAAGGTGTTAGTAATATCAACTTGAGACGAGGTAAGAAAGAAGCTAGAGCTAGTACCCCTAAAAAAACTGGAATATAGAGCGCCAGAACGCTAAAGCTTTGAAAAAGAAAGGCTCCCGGCCAAGCTAAAACGGCGGTTAATATCCAATTTCCCAATCCCACGGCATACAAGCCCAACGAAAACAAAAAAAATGCCGCCCCTCCTCCTAAGATAACCCCTACAGGATTTTCCTTCCAGTTGTTCAGCATGAGCCCCCCCTGCTTATCTTATCGGCTATTCACGGCCCTGCTTGAGTCAGGGAGTTTTCGCGCAGGTGGAGCAAGCGAAAACGACCGCTAGAGGGAGGCGGGGGCTCTTTCGGGTGAGCAATTTGTTCATAAAGACAAAATAAATCTTGAAGATCTCCCCAGGATTCACACAAAACATAACGATACCAAAGCCTACGGGTCTCAATAATGTTCTTTCGAACTTGTAGGGGTTCATGGTCTTGATCGATCACCTCAGCTAGTTTTCCACGCAATCCGCCGTACCAGCTCTGGCCCCACGAGAACACATGAAGCTTACGCAGCTCATCTTCCCAGTAAACTTGATACAAGCCGGCTACAGAAGGAACCTCCCAGGCAATGGCATGCCGATCGGCGAGCTTGAGGGGAGTCCACGGTACAGCAAAAAACGCTTGGTCACCTCTTACCGTTAGACTGACACGATGTTCATTATAGCGCGAGGTGGGGTCCACAGTAGCTCTACCCCACTACCAGCGGAGCTTCCAGTGGAGATTCTTGGGGTAAATCGAGGGTAAAGCGTACGCCCTCATCTGGTTGAGACCAGGCTTCGATAGTTCCCCCCAACTTTCTGTGGACAAGGTTAAAAACAATATTCATGCCCAAGCCAGAACCGCCCAAGTCACGCCGAGTTGTAAAAAAAGGTTCAAAGATTTGTTCCAACACGTCTTGGGTCATCCCTTTCCCGTTGTCAGCATAGATCAGACGGACGCGGCCTTGCTCAGCCTGAAAAGATAAAAGGATTTGTCCTTCTTGCCGCCCCTCAAACCCATGGACACAAGAGTTCATAAAAAGGTTTGTCACAATTTGCGCTAACGACCCTGGAAAACTTTTCATTTGTAAAGAAGGGTCCCCCTCTACACGAGCGCTGACTTTCAACGAAGCTTGCGGAGATCGTAAGGTGATCAAGACTTCTTCCAAGTACGCTTTTAAGGGGAACTGTCGGCATGGGTCGGTGCTTTGATCTACGGAGATCATCTTAAAGCTTTTAATCAGGTTGGAGGCTCGCTCCAAATTGGCGAGCAAAATCCCAGTCGATTGATTCGCGACATCGAGATAAGCATCTAATTCGGAACGTCGAATTTGTCCAGAGTCTAAGGCGGACATTAGGGTTTGCGTGCGCTCCCTCAAAAAACTGGCCGCAGTAACACTGACCCCAACCGGAGTATTAATTTCATGGGCAACCCCAGCGACCAGAGAGCCCAAGGAGGCAAGCTTTTCGCGTTGAATGAGATGGTCTTGAGCCTTCTGCAACTCGACTAAACTATGGCGCAGGGCTTCATTGGATTCAGACAAGGCTTTGGTGCGGTTTTCCACCAAAATTTCCAAGTGATGATTCATCAATTGGAGGGCTTTTTGGGCTTCTTGTAGTTCAGAAATATCCTGCAACATCACCAAGATCGCTAATTGTCCACCACGATCATCTAAAACTGGGGCAACATTCACGAGAACAGGACGGGTCGAGCCATCGGCACTACACCAATCTCGCTTTTCTGCCCAGGCTTCAGCCGTGTAAAGTTTTTCTTCGGACCAGACCGAGGTGAGAATTTTCCAGGCTTGTTCAAAATCTGCTACCCCCAGAATTTCTCGAGCCCCTGAATTGAGAGTTCTCACCGTGTGCTGGGGCGTCAAAACAATCATTCCAATCGGTGACTGCTTAAGAACCGCTTCGAGAAAGGCATTGGTTTCGGCGATTTGAATTTCTGAAGCTCGCCTTGAAGTGATGTCCATCACAATGCCGGCAATTAAGGGGGGAGAGTCAGGAAACACAATAGGAAATTTCATAAATTCAAACCAGGGTCCTTGGGCGCTGAGGGGGGGGACGCTTTCGAAGGTATGCGCTCCGTTTTCTAGGACGGATAAATCTTCCTGATGATAGAGATCTGCTTCTGCCTGCTCAAAAATATCCCAGAGCGTTTTTCCTATTTTGACTTGGGGAAGCCATTCTTGAAACTTTTTATTACAGTACAAGAAAGTACCCGCTTTATCACGAATAAAAGCCCCAGCGGTGAGACCTTCCAGAAATAAACTCAACAAATTTCGGGTTTGTTCCAGTTCCCGTTCCACGCGACGAGGTCCCGTGACGTCCAAAGCAAAGACACAAAGAATTTTATTTCCCTGTTCATTAAAAACCGTCAAACGTTGTTCGACAGGAATGGAACGGCCATCCCACGCCACATAAGAGGAGCTTTGTGCCCAAAGAGAACCTTCTGTCAACCCTTTTCGCCACTCTGCAACATTTTCGTCAGACCACAGATGGTCAATGAGAGCTGGGGATTTTTTTTTCAAGGCTTCGCGGTCATAACCTAAAGTGCGTAAAAGCCTTTCATTAACATCCAGAATGCGATTATCTTCAGAAACCCAATAAACCATTTCTCCGCCATGGTCTATGGTATAAAACGCCCTTCTTGACCGCTGATGGTCCTCCCAGGCCACTAACCATGTTCGGCCCCGCCACCAAAATAGGGCTGCCGCAGACCAGCACAGCAACATCGTCACCAAAGCCGGAGCCTCTAAAAGAGTCACATTGCCCTCTGAGACTATCCATAAAGGGATCACAATCCCAGCTAAAGCCAGCAATAATGCCAACCCATGAATGACAAGAAAGTGGCGATCTACAGCCATACCTGTATTATGATACTCCGCCACTTAGTTGTCAAAACCAACTGGATTGTCAAAACCTAAGCGAAAAGGTACTCTGAGGTTATGCTTAATGTCATCACACTCGACTTAGAAGGGGTGCTGGTCCCCGAAATTTGGATTGAATTCAGCAAAATTACGGGGATTGACGACTTTCGGCTCACCACGAGAGAAGTACCCGATTATGATGTCCTGATGAAAAAGAGAATTGAACTTTTGGCCCAGCACGGCCTAAAGCTCAAGGATATTCAGGACGTCATCCGTCGCATGGACCCCATGGATGGAGCCAAGGATTTTCTGGATCGTTTACGCCGACAGACTCAGGTGGTCATACTTTCTGACACCTTTACCCAGTTTGCAGGACCTTTGATGGAAAAACTCGGACTCCCCACCATCTTTTGCAATACCCTGGAAATTCATTCCGAAGGTCAAGTGACTGGTTACCAGCTTCGACAAAAAGATGGTAAAAAGAAAGCGGTTCAAGCCTTTCACAGCATGGGGCTAAAGGTGTTAGCCTCAGGTGACAGCTATAATGACACCGGCATGCTTCTGGAAGCCGATGCCGGTTTCTTTTTCTGTCCCCCTGAAAGCATTACCAAGCAATTCCCCCAAATCCCCGTTACCCACAGTTATGAGGAGCTCTCGGCTGCCTTTGCCCCATTCTTGTCAGAATAATTCTGAATGAATATGCCGTAGTCTTTGTCCACTCGTCCAATGTGTTCCAAAAGCCATTGGACGACTTTATCTTGAATATGAATCAAGACCCCTGTATGAAAGCCTTCCGTGGTGAGACGACTTCGAATTTTCGTCAATTCTTGAAGAAACTGGGAATGTAATTCTTGATGCCCAGCCATACGGGGGTATGCAAACTTCTTTTGGAGTGCTTCTTCGTCACGGAAGTGCTCTTGGGCATATTCGCCTACCAAGTCAAAGAGACGCAAAACTTCAGGCATGGCACTATTTTGGAGTAGGGCAACCAAAAGGGCATTTATACGACGAAACAGCTCTTTGTGTTCATCGTCCATCTCGTTAATGCCTACCGAGAGCACGTCTGACCAGTCAATACCAATCTTACCTTCGGCCTCGAATTGGTCTGACTTACCCAGATTGAACTGTTCCATTTCCATGGCTAACACAGAATTATTGTAGCGGTTCTGATTTCCAAAAGCCGACACCTGCAAAATCACACTATTGAGCTGAGTAAGACTATTCGAAATCTCTTGAGTTTCTTGCGCATTGATTTGCGCCACAGCCTTGGCCCCATGGAAGGCGTTGAGGATTTCTCTGGTTCCTTCTTTCATCTCCGCAGATGAACCCTTGACCGCTTCACTCGTTTGCATCAAAGTTCCGATCGAAGATAAAATTTCTGAACCAGCTTGGGAAAGTTCCGTCATGGACGTAGAAACCTCCCGGAGAGCCAAAGAGAATTCCCCCACTTCTCCATTGATAGTACTCAAAGCAGCGCCACTCTTCTGTCCGGCTTCATGAGCTTGTTTGACCCTATCTAAGATTAGCTTGAGTGATGTGGCGATTTTATTGGAATTGGCATTCGTGCCTTCAGCCAACTTTCTGATTTCGCTGGCTACAACAGCAAAGCCTTGCCCGCTTCGCCCGCATGAGCCGCTTCGATCGAGGCGTTAATAGCCAAGAGATTGGTTTGAGAGGTGATCCCATTGATGATATCTATGATTTGCATCATTTCACCGGTGGCTTGGGCAATCTCTTGAATCAAGGCGTTGGTTTGTTTCACCTTGCTTCCCCCGTCGTCAATCAAAGAGACAATTCTGGCCATACCTGTAGCCCTGGTCTCAGCAATTTTTGCAACGCTTGAGACTGAAGCCATGATTTCTTCGATTGAGGAACTAGACTTTTCAATAGCCTGAAATTGTTGATTCACTTGTGCGGCCAAGTTCGCAATGGACGCCATGATTTCTTCGACAGAGGAAGTGGCCCCAGATATATCGAGATTGAGCTTTTCGGCTTCTGCCTTGAGATTTTCAACGTTGCTAGTAATTTGCTCGACAACCTTGGCAGACTCAACAGCGGCGGCAGCTAAATGCTCTCCTAATTGTCGCCCCCGGTAACCCGTCTTGCGGATGCCTGATAGCGAAGTCTGAAGCTTATTCATAAATTGATTTAAAGCAATGGCAGATTGACCCAATTCATCTTTATGAGCTTCGTCTAAACGTAATGTCAAATCACTTTCACGGCTGGCTAAGGTCCGCAAGAGCCTGAGCTGACGGCTTAACCCGCGAGAAATTTTCAGGCTAATCCATAAACCAATGAAAATAGTGAGAATTAAAGCTAAACTCCCAGAAATCCTCAAAACCTCTTGGTTCTGCTTGTTTGCCATTAATATAGTCTGTTTTAGAGTTAGTCGTTCTGCTTGAACTGAAGAATCAATTTTTCTTAAAGAGATTTCAATTTGTTCGCCGGTTTTATCAAAGGAACTCATGATACGATCGCCGCGAAACTTAGAAATCTTATAGGCAGGAACCATAGCAATGCCGTTATCCCAGAACTGAGGCAATACGGCCGCATAGTTCTCGTAGTCTTGAAGACGTGAAGAGTTTTGGTCTAATTTTTGAAGCTCAGCTATGTCAGACTCAGCTTGAGTTTTGTTGGCTTGACCTTGTGTAATCGAACCGGCATCGTAGGTAAGGCTGGCATCGGTTAAGAATTGCCAGATATTGCTGGTCTTTAGGCGAAGATCTTGTACTAAATAATCAATCCTGTCCAAGGTGAAAACTTTCTCAAGGGCCTTGTTGCTATATTCCGTTTGAAGATTACTCTTAACAAGATACGCCACAAAAGTCAGGGAAATTAAAACCGTAGCCACAATCAGGGTAAAACGTATCCCCACTTTCATTCGAGGAAGAGGACTTTTCA
>DAIDJJ010000074.1:0-12906 GCA_027451385.1 Spirochaetales bacterium
CAGAATTGTTCTGGTGGTTTTGATGAGGAAGGCGAGTGTAAAAGATGTGTAGATTCAAGGAGGTTAAATGGCTTGGACAACTAGAGGTAAAATGTCAGAGCGTGACTTAGAAGTCACATACGTTATGATGAGGGAATCTCCTCTTCTACAGAGGTTGTTTGTGACAGGTGATGTTATTTACAGCGCAGAGTCAACACGTTTCATGTTATCATCAATACTTGACTATAACACTTTACTTGAAAGCCCCATTGTAGTTTTTACAATGCTTGATAAAGTGAGGACAGCCCAGATGATTAGGTTTGAGCCTGAAAAGATTTGGCCAATGTATGTGGACGGTATGCTAGAGGAGGCAAACAAACTATTAAAAGGACTAGAAGCAGAAGGGGCTTTTGGTAGAATTACAAGCAGTGGCAGGTTCTTTGAAGACATTTTTTCTGCATACAATATGTTTGACAAATATCTTCCTCCTTTTGAAAATAACAAACATGAAGCAGCTAGAAATTACTTAAATGGTTTGACAGTGTTTCAAAAACCTAATATGTTTAACAAATCTTTGAGTAGGTTTGCTATCGAATCAGACATGAAGATTGACAGATACCAAGAAGGACTGGTTCCTCTTACCAAGGAACAAAAAGCAATCAAAGAAGAAATAGTAAGCAATTCTAGTAATGAACAGTTTTCCATATACGAAATGGAATATCTTATCACGTTGTAGTTGACATTCTGAAAAATAGACGGTCACCGTGAAAACTTTGTGGCCGTTTCCGATGGTTCCCGTTTGTAGGGGATTACGTTGCGTAAGTTCCAAGAAAGGCAGCAGGCGTCTGTTTTTGGTACGTGGTAAAAGTTTTTTTAAAAAAAGCTTTACTTTTATCTGAAATATCCGATATTCATGTTTGGCCGCTTTGCGGTTTACTTGCTGTTAAACTTATTTCTATAAGGAGACACAATGAACGATCTATCAGATACCATGAAGAATGTTGCACAAAGTGTTGGGAAAATCTCTCCCAATATGGCTGGTGGTCTGTTGGCTGGCTTATTAGTAGCAGGTACAGCGGTTACTCTTTTTGCCATTCATAAAGGCTGTGATGTTTCTATTGGCAAGGGTGCTTTTGATATTAAAGCTAACAAGTCAAAATAGGATCAGCCCTTGGCAACATTGTATTTATTATTTAATCACCAGCTGACCGAAGCCCAAAAAGAAAACGCTCATAAGGTGCTGGGGGTTGTGGACATTGTGGATCTCAAACCGTGGACTGGGGACTTATGGTCTGCTATTCCAACTGGTGAGGTCTTTCCTCAAAAAGAAGTTGATCAAATTATTCAAACCCTCACAGAAAAAACTCATCCCGGGGATTTTTTACTTGTTTTGGGGGAGTGGGGGGCGGTCTACTATATCGTTGATTGGTGCTTTCATACGGGGCGAATACCTTGCCATACAACCACTTCAAGAAAAGTCTTGGAAGAAGTGGCGACTGGTAAAAATGAAATAGACGTGACAAGAAAAATATTCCCTGACAGCTTTCGTTTATATCGGCAGTTCTCTTCTTAAATTGCTAACCACTTCAATAACTCTTTATTCCCGCTGATACGTTTGATCTCTTCTAAGGCATTTTGGGGTAATGCCATTTCCTTGTACGCGCTATCCACAGGATTAAGACGATAAGTTGGCACTTCAACCGGCGGGGGTAGGGTTTTTTCTTCCGTTTCGACCTTGCTAAGGCCTAATCTTTCCAAAAGCAATTTATTCACTGGGGTTTCAGGGGGTTCTTGTTCTGGAAAACTAAACCAAGCTACCCTTTGTCGTTGTTTGATTGCTTCGTTGGCAATGCGACTTAAGTAAGGTAAATCTTTGTGCTTCGTGGGGTCAAAGCCGAACTGTCTAATGGTTTGGTACCATTTGCTAAAACTAACCTCATCATCTTTTAAGTGAGCAGATAATAAGCCTTTAATTACGGCGAATTGTGCTGATACAGATTGGGGATTTCGAAAGAACACTTCTTGAAATAGATTGTCAGCTTGGCTTTTAGCACCTAGTCGGCCAAGGGCACAGGCTGACGAAACCGTAAGGGTTAAGGAATGATCCAAAAGCTTATTCTCAAAGGCATTGGCTCGTGAGTACACCTCCAAGGCTTTAAGCGGCTGATCGGTACGAAGAAAGATCTCGCCTAACAATTCGTAAGCATGAAAGAGCATAACTTCGTCCCACTTTCGGCGTGAGCATTCTAACGTGTAAAGGCACCAGTTTCGAGCATGGTGCCACCAACCTAATTTCAAATGTGTGCGGGCCAATCCAAGTAAGGCCCAAGTTTGCCATTCGTTTTCGAAACAAATCTGTGTTTTAAATAGCTCAAGGGCTTCAAATAAGTGACCTTGAGCATAGTCATGCCAAGCGCGAAGGATTTGCTGTAACTCGTGCAGTTCCTCGGGTACATCAGGAACCTGTTGAAAGT
This sequence comes from Spirochaetales bacterium, assembly GCA_027451385.1. Classification (GTDB taxonomy): domain Bacteria; phylum Spirochaetota; class Spirochaetia; order JABEVK01; family JABEVK01; genus JABEVK01. The sequence continues at coordinate 2,454 of DAIDJJ010000074.1, forward strand.
TGGTTCGAAGAGCATTCTCTAAAGTAAAGATTTCTTTCAAAGGAAGGCTATCAGCCTCTTGGGGGCGAAGTACTTTGTTATGACGACTTTGGGACCAAGCTGTTAGGATATGATTGATCAAAGTATGCTACCGCCATTCTGATGATAGGCCTGGGCAATAATTCGCATGGCGGGAAATTGATCTCGAATCTCTGGCGTTTCAAAGCTGTGATGGGTGATATTGTTTACAAAATCTTGTATCTGCTGTTGCATGGCACTTTGCCATTCTCGTTCACAGGAAAAAAGCTGAGTTTCATTTTTCCAAACACCCATCCGAGTAGCACGAAACTTGTTTTCTTTCGTTTGAACTTCGACAAACTCGATCTTTTCAGAAGTAAAAGTTTTGGACTCAATCGAAACCCACGTGGAGTTCACTATCCCCATCAAATGGGCTTCATCATCAACCCAATTGTTTTGCCAGAGCCGTCCTGAAGAGACGATATGCGAGGATAATAAGCGAAAAGGTCCGCCAAGAAATAGCACGAGATCAACGAGGTGATAACCCGAGTCCAACAAGGCTCCCCCACCAGACTTAACTTTATCGTTGCGCCATTCATCTGTAGGTACAGAATTTCTTTTATGTCCTAGGTGCATTAAGGCTTTGATACCTTCAATTTCTTCGTTTTGCAAAAATTCTTTGAGCTTCAGATAAGAAGGATGCTTTCGCCTTTGAATTGCGGTTTGAAGAGGAACCCCTCGTTCATGACATCGGTCTAAAAAGTTTAAAGCTTCTTCGGGGGTTCTTCCTAGGGGCTTTTCTTTAAGCAGGGGGACCTGGCAGTCTAAAAACGTATCCCATTTTTCTGCATACACATCATGCGGTAAACAAAGAATGAGACCCTGGATGTTCCGATTTTCCCAGGACTCCTCGGGTTCAAGAATAATGTCTGACCCATACTTGGACCTGAGGTAGGCACAGCGTGGTTGGTCAATTTCTTTGATACCTACCAAGCAAGCCGAGGGATGATCTCTTAATGCCAGAATATGTTCTTCAGCTTGTTTGCCGCCCCCATAAATTCCAAGGCGAACTTTTTGTTTAATGACCATACATAGATCCACAAGTCATATCGACAACCGAACCAGACATATACAGGTTTCGGTCTGAAACTAAAAAGGAAAGCAGAGAGGCAATTTCTTCAGGCTGGCACAGTCGACCCAAATGCGTTTCACCAGCTATGGCTTCGCGTTTAGCTAAAGACCAATCTTCGGTCATGTAGGTGATGACTGGTCCAGGAAGAACTAAGTTCACGCGAATCTTTGCTGGCCCATAGTGGCGGGCTGCGCTCATTACTAAACCATGTAAAGCCGCTTTACTTGCCGCATAACCGGGCTTTCTGGCTCCGACAACCCCTACTGGTGAACCGGCGACCACAATGGCACCTCCCCCCTGAGCTTTAAGCCAAGGGGCAGAAAACTTGATAAGTTTCATGCAGGACCGCGCCTGAACATTGAATTGGTTATCCCAATCTTGCTCTGTGGCATCCTCCCATCCCCCACCTTGAGAAACACCGGCCCAATGAATCAGGGCTGTTAAATCCTTTAACCAGTCATGACGATCGAGTAGGGCTAAAGGTTCAAAATCCGTGGCAGACAACTCGGCATGAAAACCTTGAAATTGCGATAAAGGATACTTCGTTCTCATGGATTCCAGCCGAGCGACGGAATGATCTAAGCCTAAGACTCTCCAGCCCTCGGCGAGGAGTTCTTTGGTAATAGCTTGCCCCATACCGCCGGCACAGCCTGTTAGAATGACAGTTTTAATCATTTCTGTTAGCTAAGTTCAGCCATAACCATATCATAAGTTTCTTGCTTGCAACCTTCAGGTTTGCCTTTTAAAAGAAAATCTTTGAGGCTTTGAGGTGACATATAATAGTTTCCAGCACCTGTAGCTATATTCAATAACAGATCATCGTCCCACTTAAGGTCTTCCCAAGAATAGGTAAGCTCTTTCACAACTACCATGTCTTTATCTGGTCCTGTGAGTAAAGTAGGCCACTTCTTGAGCATTTTATTGAAAAGGATTTGTGCTTCGGGGTCTTGCTTAAGCTTGGATGAAATTTCCTCTGGGATTCTCTTCTTTTGGTCTTTAAATTCATCATTGAGTTTCTTGAGGGTGAAATCACTTGAATCGAGCAGGTTTAATAAAGATTGCAAGGGGTATAGCCATTCAATAATTTTATTAATCTCAGGGTCCTTACTTTCTTTGGCTTTGCTAAAACTTTCCCAGGCTTTCTTAAAACCAATTTTTATATCAAGGTTCTTAGTATGAGCTTTGCTTAACTGCTTGCTGTAAACCTCAACCAGTTGTTCGAGATTCTTTGCGTGAGCTATAGTCTCGAGGATTTCAGCGATCTTTTCTTTTTCACTCTTGAGGATGGAAAAGCGTCCGTAGCCGACAGCTGTCTTGGCCCCCAGACCTACAGTTAATAAAGCCTGTTCAAGTACACTTTTAATCAAGTCCAGGGCTGGTTTGGGACCTGCGAAACTGACAAAAAAATCTAAATTGGGTTTGAGTACCAATAACTTAACCGGAATAGGATCATCCATTCCATCTGGAAAGTTTTTTTCATTGTAATACTCTTGGTGATGAACCGTAATGATTTCTTCTTGAAACCATTGTCCTTGTGCTGACATGAGCCAAGCATCGTGGAAAGTAACACTCCCTATGTAAGAGTTTTTATTCCATTCACCGCCAAAAACTTCAACTTGGGCAAGACTTTTTTCGGCCCCGTCGCCTTTCTGCCAGGTCTCACCACCAAAACGAGCCAGGTAGGAAGAAATCAAGCCTTTGATACTCGAGCCACTAATATAGGGAATTCCCCAAGGTTTATTGAGCTGTATGCCAATATCCATTGCCGAGCTATTTCCACTTCCTAGCAGAAGGGGCGTCAGAGATCTTAGCGTCAAACAAAGGGTATCTTTGCGGTCTTCTTGAATTTGTCGCCATTCTGCTACAGCGAGTTTGTAAGATTCCTCTTTAGTCGTAGGATATTCAAATTTGGTATAACTTTGTATTAGTTCATTTTTAAGTTGTTCTTTATTGCCTTTCGAGTTTTCGCCATAGCTTGTACTATTCTCGGGAATTTCTTTGAGTAATCGTTCGAAAGCTAAGCCCAGATTGTCGCCAAGCTGAGCGGATGAACTTTCATGTTTCCGGACAATTTTTCCAAGATCAGCTCTCAAGGCATTCATCATTCCGCTCCTTCGACTTCTTCTGCCTTGATCAAAATCTCAGCAATACGCTTATGCCATTGAAGCAAAGTCAAGACTGTCTTGGTGAGTTTCATATAGGAGGGAAGCTTTTCTTTCAGCAGTTCTTGAATAAGATTATTTTCATTTGCCGATACAAAAGCCTTGAGATCTTTTAATTCTTGTTGCAAATGTTTTAGTAAGTCCCCGTATTGGGGCATTTTCTCAGATTTCGCTTTCAAAAAAACTAAGAACTGAATTAAGCCCATGGTGCGGAGCAGTCCACCTGATTTTTTACAGAGTGACTTATACTTTGCCGCGTTGGGGCTATCAACATACCCCTGAATTTTCATAAAAACGATTTGGGAGTATCTTTGACTTCTAGTGACAAAATCTAGTGCCATTATTTTCCCCCTCTGGCGGCATCAAAAGCTAAACGAACAAAGCCCTTACCAGTGGTCGCTTTACCACCAATTTGAAAATGCAAGGGTTTTCCCCCCGAATAGAGGATTTCAGCGAGTTCTTCTGCCGTTGATTGTTTTGATTGTTTGGGATGATAGGACCTGTCAATCGAAACGATACCTGTAAAGAGAGTTTCTGAAGGAACGGATTCTTGATACCATAGGGCACCAGGTTTTACTGTGCCAGTTTCAGGATTGATGGCTATGTGAGCTTCTACAGGGAGAGCAGTTTCAGTAAGAAAATTAAGAACATTGTCATCGACAATCGCAAACTTTTGTTGAAAGGATTTCTGGCTGTCTGCGTCTGTCCAAAATAACTGAGACAGAAACTTTGCCCAGTCATTCGCTATGCTTTCTTTTCCTTTCACGGTCAATAAATCTAGTTCTTCTAAAAGAACATTCTCATTTTCATTCAACACGCTATCTGTCGTGACAAGGATCTTATAATGAGGGTCTTTAACATCATCGCTACCAATAACAGGAATCGTTGGTAGGTCTTTATCACCCAAGCGTTCTCGTTGGTTTTTAAAGACTTGAAGTGTAAAGGGTGAGGTCAAGTAGGCAAAAGTTCCAAAATAAGATCGAACTGGAAGGGCCAGCAACTGGGCATCGCTTAAAGATATGGCAGAGGCAAATTCATTTTCTCCAGCAGAATCAGCACCAAAAAGAGCTTTGATTTTTTCTTCCTCATGTCCTGAATATTGCCCCGAGATAAACTCGTCTTTAAGCACACCTTTTAAGGACGAACCTGGAATCACGGGATGGCCTGAAACTGGGTGTCGAGCCGTGGGTAAGTCGATATCGTTCATTCCGCTTCCTACACCACAATGGACAGCAGATAATGCTCGTAAAGAATACATATAATTTTTCATACTCAAAACTCCTCTATTCTTGAATTTGATTAAGCGCAACCGCTGGAAATATCAAACCGTAGCCTTCTTTGTCTTCAACAGCGTTACCTAAGGTTGAACCCCATAACTTTTGTGCTATGGCTTCTGATTCGTTTGGGTTTTGTAATTCGATGAGATACACAGAACCCGCTTTTACCAATTTCTTGAGAGCTTTGGGGGCTCTTTTTACACTGTCCCAACCACTAACGCCATCCCATCCCGTTACGCAAGCTGAGCGCAAACGGATGGAATATTCTGTTCCAGGAATCTTTACAAATGGAATGGTTAAAGCATTTAAATCTGGTTTTAACCACTCCGGGCACCAACTGCCAAAGTTTCCATTCGACATAAGAATTAATTTGAGATATTTCTGATTCGCCCAAGTTTTTCCTTCAGGAAAGGTTGGAAAATCCAAAGAGGCTTTGGTCAACTGAACTGTTTTTCTGTCACCACCCAGATAACAATCACCACTGAGGTCTTGAGTCATATCCTTCTGAATACCGGTCACTTCAAACGACAGATACAGTTTATGAGGTTTTTGATCTGCCGAATAAAAGTATAAATCTTTGTTAGCGAATAGCCGTCCAGTTTCTGTCGTGTGGGTTTCAGAAGATAATGCATTGTGAACACGTTCTTGAAAAATGGGAGAAGAGATTCCTAATTCTTTAAAGATGGATGACGCGATCGCTTGAGGACCTTTAAGAATATAGTCTAACCACTTTGACCAAAACCAGAAAGCCGGCACCTTCTTTGCAGGCTTTTCTAGAGTATTTAAGCTAGGAATTAACCAATCTCGGTTAATGATATCAGTCCCCTCGTTAGCGCCAAGAGAACTAAATGTTAAATAGTGCGGATTTAATTTTGCCCCATCTTTGTCGGTTGTAAAAATAACATCCGCTGGTGGTATAGCAAGATATTTCAGTTGGTTGTCATGGACGATTCCAGTTAATATATTTTTAATACCAACTTTTAAGATAGCTTGTTGATTTTCTTTGGAATTGAAGAAGTCTAATGATTGAGAAAAACCTAAAGCGGTTCGAACCATTCCGGTTAAGGTTTGAGGTTGGATCCAATTATATGCTGAAGCCCCCCAGTTTTTTTCGGCCCCAAAGGGTTTTCCGTCTCTTAGAACCAAAGAATCATGAGTCTGTATTAAATACCGTTGATCACTCATTGCGCTTCCTTCCCATATATTGGTAATTCTGCAAATTGGTGAGCCAAAACGAGCTCATCAGACAATTGTCTGATTGAGCTATAGCCTTGAAAAAGTTTGTATTCCCACTCTTGCTGTTGGGTTTTATCCATATTTCGAAAAGCTTCTTTTTGATGAAAGATTCGCAAGACAAAGGCCGCTGCTGCATTCTGGGGATACAAAACATTTTTCTGTGTCTCAAATTCTATTTTGTCACCACATTCCTTGCGAGCTTCTCGCAGTTGATACCCTAAGCGGGCCGAAAAATCCGATATGTTTTCTTGTTTTCTATAAAGCGAGATCCAATTTTCTAACCGTGTGGCAATACCTGGTAAATTCCCTACTTTAATCCATTTTCCGGTAACCGTGATGGGGGCACCAGAACGTTTATCTAGAATAAGGGCCAAGGCATTGCGCTCACCTTTATTTTTGGCAAGACTTTCAGCTAAGCGAACAGTATTTAAGGCGGCACTGAGCGGTTCTTGATAGTGAACAATCGTCATCCCTATGCTGAAAGTCGGAACCTCGGTTTTCAATTTAAGGTACTTGCAAACCTCTGACATTAATTTTTGAAATTGTGTTTGAAGTTCATTGGCACAAGAAATGGCGGTATGAAGAGGAACATAGGCTAAAACATCGTCCCCCCCTGCGTAGACGAGATTCCCCTCATGCTCTTCAACGATTTCTTTAGCCTTTGAGGCAAAGCGGGATAATTCTGCAGAGAATTTCTGATGTCCTTCAAGGGTAGCTATTTCACTCAGGACAGCTCCCATTTTATCGCCATCACCAAGAAGAATTCCAGCATACTTTGTAGGTAAACCAAGAGAAGCTTCTTTAAGAATCTTTTTGGCGCTTGAAAGGTAATCCTGTTCAAAGTAGGCTTCTTTTCCTTCTGTAGCTTCTGCTCTGGGGAAAGGTAAAACAATGCCCTTCATTTTAGCGGCTTTAAACCAGGGTTTAAGAGAAATGTCAGCCAAATCGTTGAAATCTTGATGCGGGACTTTTGAGGTAAAAGGGTAGAATCTCTTAACACAGCCAATGGCATCCAGATGTTCATTTTTCTTAATGAGTTTCGAATTCTCGCTGACTTTTTTTATGACCGATTCTCGTAAGCCATCAAGACTATTCTTAGGTAGTCCGGCTCCTGGCCAGCTGGGAGCCTGAAACTCTCTCAAGTTTTTGCGACCTGCTAAAAGCTGTTCTACCCGGTTTCTAGCTTCAACATAGTTATCCTGAGAAAGAGGGGTCCAGACTCCAAAGAATTCACCGACATCGGCCATCTGCTGTCTTAACATATCCTCACGGATTTCAAGTTCGCTGTGCTTATGAGTGATTTCTTGAATGGTTTTTTCTGTCATTTGATTCAACAAACTGCGCCATGACTTTTTGGGGTTTTCAATCAAAAGCCGAGGTTCTTGTTCCCCTTCATAAGTGGCCAAAATTTTGTTGGCTACAATTAAGGGAGAGTTAGCTTCGAGGTCTGAAGGTTGGGCAATGGCTGGAAAAATAAGTTTACAACCGTCTTTATGAAGTTGTAGAGCAGTAATCTTAGAGAGCTCTGATAAAATGTAGGAACCGAACCATAAATCTCTAAGCTTTCTGGCCGAGGCTATGAAATCTTGAACAGGGCCAACGGCAATCTGAATTAAGTAGGTTTTACTCACAGATTTTCTCCCAATTTGAGGTGTTCGGCGAGGGCTTGATAGATACTTCTCCCCTTGAGTATTTTATCATGATCGGGGTCATTGATCATAATTTTACCTTTTTGATTGTCTGGCTTTGCTGAACTTTGCAGTTCTTTTGTTCCCCTTGAAGACTTGAGCGACAGCTCCGGTGACTTATGATTTAATACCAGCATGATTTTAACCCATAGGTTGTCCGAAAGCTTGGTCACTTTAAGAATCACCGGCGAAGGCCATCTTTTCTTTTTTTGTGGAACCAATTCAATTTGACCTTCTGGATCACCACTTCCATTATGGGTGTTAAACCGCGTCAGTATGGGCAAACCAAAGGCGGCTCGGGGAAACCATACCTGATCGGGATGAACTGGTTCATGCAAAGGGGCATACGTATCGAGTACTCGTCGAATGGCATCGGGTTCTGGCCAATACGAGCGGCCAGGATGCGGCGAGTTTGGTTTTCTATCTTGACGAAAATTGGCATATAAATCTAAGAATTTTGTAACATCGATTTTCTGAGGCGATGTAGCGGAAAATAGCTTCGAACCCGACAGGATAGGGTAAGGAGAAGCTCCGAATGTTGCTGAGGAACCTTTAACGGCTTTATGTAGAAATGACACAAGGTCATCAGAAGAATGAAAATCTTTGAGCAACTCGTGGCAATACACGGAACCACAGCCCCGCCTTGTACGTGCCCCTACACCGCCAAAAAGTGTCCAAAGCTTTAAGGTAGTCAAAATTTCCTCTTCGTATATTTGAGGATAGGTTATGACTAAGTTAAACGTGCACTTTTCAAGAAGATGAATTTCCGTGCTACCGTCTTTAACCTTGTCGATAATAGGGAATAAGACATAATTCGAGAGGATGTTATTGCCTAAGCCGGCAAACTTGCCATTATTTTCTTTTCGCTCAACCTTGTGCCAATCTGATGCGCTCAACCTCTGGTCCACCACGGCTAAACCAATTTGCGACTTGCGGCGAACTTCCTTGTTGTTCACTGAGCCTATGCCGCCCCATAGCTCGTTTTCACGATGCAATAAAGTCTTATAATCATTTTCCTGTTGTAGGGTTCGCCACCAGAAGCGGAGTTGACCTTTAATGGCTTGTGTTCGAATGGGGGCATCCTTGTCAAAATGCCAACTTTCTACTCCACCACCAAAGGCGGGACTTGTGAGCTCAAATTGGAATTTACGTTGGACCTGAGAGGTAATGGGTTTAAATTCTTCCCAAATGGAATTTTGAATCGGACCGCGCATAGGAACTCCTATTTCAGAAAATGGTGAGCTTTGAACGTCAATGGAAAAAGTTGAGTATCACATCCAGGATTAAAAGTATAATTAGTAAAAGAACCAAAAAGGTTCTGAGTAGTGAAAAGCGAGAGTGTTTTTTTCTCCCTTCACGAAGCTTCCAAGCACCTTCTGCTAATTGATCGCCAGCAAATAATCTAACAAAGAAATTATTGTTAGCATCATACTCTCTTTGACCGGCATTAATCTCTTTAAGACCTTTATTCAGTTTCTTTGAAAGTATAATAATAACTATTAAAAGTACTAATGTTGCCAATCCAAGAAAAATTTTAAGAATCATTTGTTTTGCACCCCAGGTCACGTTCTATTGTAGTATGACGATGCCTGAATAGCAATAAAGATTTTAAAACATTGATTTAGTCAGCTTCTTGAGCTGGGCTCCCCCAGGAAAGTTCGGGCACCTTGGTAAAAATTTCTAGGGCTAGCTTTCGTTGCAGTAAACCTTTTTCTGCTAAGGACTCAGTCTGTGAGGTCAACAAACAATAATGACAAGCTGAGTCACAACCTTGATTTTCCTTATCTCGGCAATGAAGTCTTTGTTCGACCTGGGGCCACAAGCTGGGAAGTAATTCCGGTAACTGTGCCACGAGTCCAGCTCCCCCTTCTTGACGGTCATAAAGAATGATTTGGTATTCCTCACCCCATTTCTCGATCAGAAATTCGACATCTTCAGCAATGACAGAAAGTGCTTCCGAGAAAATATCCCGCAGGGCTACGCCAATCGTGGTAGCAATTTTGTGGCTTGAACCCCACAGCCGAGGGGCTTTAAGAACAACCGCATCTGTTTTATAAGAAAAGCCAATGGACAATTGGTGTTCAAGATTACTTTCCAGCCCAGAACAGAATTTATCATGCTCAAGTAAGCCATAATGATGGCCTGCAGAATCCAGTCCGAACCGGTCTCGCCACAGAGTTCCTTGGGTTAAAGCTTCGGTACGATGACAAAAGTAGCAATGTACAAAGCCAATTTGTCCTTGTTTTTCTGGTTTCAGTCCATCATTAAAAAGCACAATTTTTGCCAGCCCGTCTCGATAGACTTCAAGTTGCATCCCATGGGCTAAATCCTGAACCGTTTGAATTTTGACTTCATTTGCGGGAAGAATGCATTGTACTTGAATCATATGCTGTGGTTGAGCGTCGTCAACAGGGCTATAGGGTTCTTGAAAATCGACAGTAAAGGATTGGGGTTCAAGATACTTCCTGTTCGTTACAGGCCCTTGGCACATCGTGCATTTTAACTGAAAGCCCTCAGCTCCAGCTCCGCAGTTAGAGCAGGTCCAGAATTGTCTTGTTGTTACCGGGGTATTTTTTTCGGGATTATAGTGTCGCTTGGGAATCAAGCCTGCAACACGATAATTTTTATGATCAATCAATACGGTTTTTCCTGGGGCATACTCCCGCAGTGCGAGGTGCATGGCTCGACTAGGGCCTACTTTTTTCGTGGAATCACCTTCTTCTTGGGGGAGTTCTAACTCCGCCACTCGTGTAGGAAAACCATACGTGGGTAAAAAAAGTTCTCGGCAAAGGTACGAGATAATATTTTCTTTGTTGTGAAACCCTAACTTGAATTCGAGGGATTTTTTGCGTCGAGTGCGGCCTTCTTGAAGGGCTTGTTGGATTTCTTCATTCATCCTGTTGTCTTCATCCAGCCAGGACGCTTCTACGTTTTTTAAAAGGGTTTTGGTTTCGTCTAAAG
>DAIDJJ010000075.1:0-12870 GCA_027451385.1 Spirochaetales bacterium
GCAACAGGATCCGAGAAAACCGCTAGCGGGACAGCTACGGCTTACGAAGGAACCAAGTATTACGAAATTCAACCCACCCCGTCGGTCAATAGTCCAGCTTGGGGTTGGGGTTGGTTCATCACCTTGGTCAATTCTAGCTTACAAGCCAAGTACGCAGATAACCTTAGCAGTTTTGCCAACGGACACTTAGATTTTGCCATCCGCACTACGTATGCCGGAAAAATTCGGGTAGGTTTTTCCACCGGGTTTGCTTCAGAAAACACCCAGACAGACAATTACCTGACTATTGATCCTACCAATAATCCGTATGGATACGTGAACGATGGAGCTTGGCACTACGTGAGCCTTCCGATTACGTCGATTGCGAAAAACTCTGCCCCTTCTTACGGGATGCCCACTACGGCAAAACTGAATTTAGGGCAGGTACCACAGCCGTTCGTCATTAATGATGCCTACGCCGTCACAGGAAATTCGGCTTCGACCAACACCACACCGAACCCGGTCATTGATGTAGACGATATTTCCTGGACACAAAACTAAACCATGGAGTACCTGATGCGTCACATGAACACACCAACCCTTAACCGTTTTCTTCTCGTTCTTTGGGGTTCAACTTTGCTTTTCAGTTGTTCTTCACCGACCTCAGGTACGACTAAGACCGTACCTCAGTTGACCGCCCTTTCATTGAGTCCCTCAACAGTGACTCTGAACACGGGCGGTCAATATACGCTTACCGCTCAAGGGACATTTTCTGATGGGTCTTCTGCTTCTGTGACTCCCTCCCAATGGACGACCAGTAATGCCTCAGTTGCCACGGTGAACCAAGGTCTCGTGACGGGAGTTTCTGCAGGAACATGCACGATCACGGCTGTAGATAATTCTCTGAGTGCCTCGACTACCGTAACGGTTCAAGCGATACCCTCGACCTTAGCGCCCTTACCAACGGTCACGGCCAATAATGCTTTGATGCTTTGGAACAGCGGTTCCACGTATACGAATAAAGCCTTAGGGAACTGGAATCCCAATTGGGGTCAACAGTCCAGCTTGTCTGATGCGACCATTGCTGGAAAAACCGTAAAGCTCTTATCGCTGGTAAATTACCAAGGCATTGACCTTGCTGGCCCCAATGGAGCCAGCACAGATACAAGCCCAGCTCCCTGGAATGCTACCGGGATGACCACCTTGCACCTGAGTTATTGGACCCACGGGGGGACAGTCCTCAGCGTCGATTTGATCAATGCCACCACAGATACGTTTGCCACAGCAGGTGCTACGGTGACCTTTACAAACTTGGCCCAAGATAAATGGACCGATTTAGAAGTCCCGATTCCCACCGGCTTTGACGTCACAACTTTGCGGCAAATCAAATTTACCAATGAAACGGTTGCTGGTTCCAATTCTTTTGGAACTCCAGCCAACTTTTATTTCGACAATATCTATTTTCATACTTCAACGACAAACACGAGCACAACCTTGTCTTCGACAGGTGACCCTTGGTACGGAGGTACGCTACTCTGGGATGATGAGTTCAATGGGAACAGCATTAATCCCGCGAATTGGACCTACGACTTAGGCGGAGGCGGTTGGGGCAATAATGAACTTGAGACTTATACCTCGTCCAACGCCTCGATTCAAAATGTTGCGGATGGGAATAGTACCGCTTCCTGTTTAGTGCTAACGGCTCAAAAAGACACGAATGGCAATTGGACCTCGGCTCGCCTGAAAACTGAAGGGTTGCAAAACTTTACCTATGGAAAAATTGAAGCCCGCATTAAGCTTCCCTACGGAAACGGGATGTGGCCCGCCTTCTGGATGTTGGGCTCTGATATTAACTCCGTCGGTTGGCCAGCTTGTGGTGAAACCGATATTCTCGAAATGATCGGCGGCACAGGAACTTCTTCGACTTCAGGTTCAAGCTTGAGCGATAGTAAGGTCTACGGAACCATTCATTGGTTAACCAACAATACTAAGACCAATGCGAGTTATCAGCCGGAAATTTACAGCTTAAGTTCCGGCAAGTTTGCCGATGCCTTCCATACCTTTGGGGTGATCTGGACTTCCACCTCGATTACGTATTATATCGATGGCCAACAAACAGCTTATGTCAGTCCTGATTCGACCACGGGAACGATTTTTCAACAACCCTTCTTTTTGATTCTGAATTTAGCCGTCGGGGGAACTTGGCCGGGGCCCCCCAATAGTTCTACTGTATCGCCTCAGACTATGGACGTGGATTGGGTGCGAGTGTACCAATAGCTAATAGCTCTAAAAAAAATTCAGACCAAAGGTCCCCTTGTTTTTCTCTCGAACAACTCCCCAAAATAACTTTTTGGGGAGTTGTTTTATGAAGACCTTCGTTTTTTTCCTGCTTTTTAGTGGATTTCTGCTGGGGTCCTGTACAAACCCAGCCTCGACTACCCCTCCCCCACCCGTTATTCTTGACCCCACGACGTTACCCCCGGCGCCGAGTTTGCCCGCCACGAATGTCCAATGCTTGTGGAATAGTAGTCAAACCTACCCAGATCTTCCCTTTACCACCGACACCACGAACTTAGCGGATGTGACCGTAGCCGGCAAAGTCTTGAAATTGCTGACGCTGGCTTCCACACAAACTTTAACCTTTTCACCTGCCTTAAACGCTTCGGGAATGACCTATCTCCACTTAAGTTATTGGACCAGCCTGGGGAACGATTTGAGCATCGACCTCACCAATGCCACGACAGACACCTTCTCGACTCCTGGTGCTGTGGTGACCTTTGGGGATTTGAACAAAAATCAATGGACTGATCTTGAGGTTCCGGTTCCTGCTGTTTTCGATCTCTCGACGCTCCAAAAAATCACATTCACCAATGAAGCTCAAGCTGGTTCAAAAAACTACGGAAGTAGTGCCACCTTTTACTTGGACAACGTCTACCTTCATAATTATCCCAGTACTTCCACCGAACTTTCTTCGACGGGTGACCCTTGGTATGGCGGCAACCTCGTCTGGGACGATGAGTTCAATGGGAACAGCATCAATCCTGCGAATTGGACCTATGATTTAGGGGGCGGGGGCTGGGGCAACAACGAGCTGGAAACTTATACCACCACAAATGCCTCGATTCAGACCGTCCCGGATGGAAATAACCTCGTCTCGTGTTTAGTGATTACCGCTCAACGAGATGCCTCGGGAAACTGGACTTCCTCTCGCCTCAATACACAAGGGTTGCAGAATTTTACCTATGGAAAAATTGAAGCTCGCATTAAACTCCCCTACGGGAACGGAATGTGGCCCGCGTTCTGGATGCTGGGTTCCAACCTGAAGCAAGTTGGTTGGCCGAACTGCGGTGAAACCGATATTTTAGAAATGATCGGCGGGAACGGATCCCCTTCCCCAGGGACACAACTTAGTGATAGTACAGTCTATGGGACAATTCATTGGTACAACTCCTCCAGCGTCTACCCCTATGCCAGCTTCCAACCAGAAAAGTTCAGCCTCAGCACAGGAAAGTTTGCCGATGCCTTCCATACCTTTGGCATAATCTGGAATTCCACTTCAATTACGTATTATATAGATGGCAAACCAACAGCTTCAGTCACCCCAGACAAGACAACTGGTTCTACCTTCCAACAACCCTTCTTTTTGATTCTGAATTTAGCCGTAGGGGGGGATTGGCCGGGCCCCCCCAATAGTTCTACTGTATCGCCTCAAACCATGGACGTAGATTGGGTAAGAGTGTACCAGTAATTTCCTTCATATCAAAAAATGCTTTTGCTACTAAAGGGTAAGGCCCGGTCAAACGTTTGACCGGGACCTATCAAACGTTTGAGTGAGGGGCAAGTTAACTTAGCAAAAACACTTTTGACTACGTAGCGTTTTCTGTTTTGACTAGGATTGACCCCAGCCATGTTCTTCCCAGCTAAACCATTCCCCGCCATCCAGCACAGAAAGGTGGGCCCAGCCGCCTTCAAAGAGTTCAGCTACGCTGTGATGTCGTTTCAAAATGCTTTCGACCCGTTCCCGTGTTGCCACCACCAGCACCGATAATCGCAAAGGCTCATGGTACGGTTGACCTTCCCACACAACCGATTGTTCCGGCAGGCCGACTTTTAAATCTCCTCCTAAGCCTTCTAACACCCCCAAATCTCCTAGACGGGTATGTAAGAGTTTATTGCCGGCGCCGTAGAATCGCGGTGAACTGGTCGAAGCAAAGTACTGTAAGTTGATCCACGTGGCCACCACCACCGGAGCCGTTAAAATCAATTCCAGGATGCTCCCGTCGTCCCTTTCGGCGTCGTACGAATGAAGAAAGGTTCGACCTTCCAGGTTCAGCGACCTTGTCCAAGAAGCAGGTACAGCCAAGAGAGCGGTGTTCCCGGCCAAGGCGTTTTCTGGCCTTGTCTGAGCCTCGTCCCCCGAGCGCACCTTTGCAGAGCCCTTCAGGAAAGAAAAGCGAGCTTCTTTTTCGGCACGGGTTAACTCTCCAGCCTTGAGGATTCCCCTAACTCGAGGTAACCAGTAGGTTTGCATAGCCTCGGCCGGCCCCCCTACCCACTCTAGAGTGTCCAAGGTGGTGTTATGCACTGCCGCCGC
This sequence comes from Spirochaetales bacterium, assembly GCA_027451385.1. Lineage (GTDB taxonomy): Bacteria > Spirochaetota > Spirochaetia > JABEVK01 > JABEVK01 > JABEVK01. Next base: position 4,574 of record DAIDJJ010000075.1, read on the forward strand.
AAAGCGGGTTGAACCGGGGATCACAACACCCGCTTGTGCTAAAGTCGACCGGGTGGCCGGATCATTCAAAAGAGCCGCCGCCATACGGGCACTAGCCTCACCGCTTTTTCCCCCACAAGCCCCGCAGTCCAAAGAGGCCGCATGCGGGTTATTGACACTCGAACTGGCATGACCCACCAACACCATCAAGGGAGTCCAACGGTCCAGCCAACCCAAGTTCTTCAAAATGGAAGCGGCCAGCTTTCCCTTTTGCTCTTCGGGCAAAGCCGTGATCGCCTCTTCAAGACCAGCGTATTTCGTCAGGCTCAAGGCTTGTGGCTGGCGCGGGTGAACAAAGGAATACAAAGCCGACCACCCTGTGACTTCCACCAAGGGAAAGTTGGGGGTGCCTGACACGGCCAGCTTGCCTTTTCTTGGTTTGCGTCGAGCCTTTTTGAGGTGAAACGATGGACTCAAAAGGACCGGGAGAAGGTCTTCAGCCCCCTCTTCGCCCTCCCAACTGGCAGGGACACCAAAAAAACCGGCAAAGCCATCCGTGGCGATGTCAGGGTCGCTAGCTTCCCAATGACGGCGAAAAACTTCTGACCGGACATCGATACAAAAGGCTGCCCGAAGCTGAGCTTGCGGTCGTTCCTGAGGGTTCTTCCCCGCCAGCTTGACCTGTTCTTGAAGTCGTTGACGGACCAAACGTTCTTTTTGCCCCAAACGGTCTAACCGGAGTGACAACGGGGTGAGTTGTGAAGCCCTCCAAGACTCCCGCGAGGTTAAAGGACAAATCTTGGTCACCACAGCCAGCATCGCTGCCAAGACCACCAATTCCGAGTCCAGCTGGGGAGCTTGTGGCCAAGACCGCCTACGTAGATAGGAAGCCCAACCTGGTGCTAACTTGAGCAAGGCCATCACCTCGGAAGCTCTCGGTAAGCCTTCTTGAACCGGCACAAGAGTCGTTAAAACCGCCAACGGCTCTGGGGGCAATTGCCTAAGCAATGCCCTAAGCTTGCCCGAGCGCCGCAAACCTAAACCTAAAGACCCCGGCAAAGACTCTTTCCAAGCCTGCCACAGAGGCAAATCTTTCCAGGGGGGAGGCACCAGCGCCGTCCCCGGTGTATAGTATGAGGCCAAAAAGGGGCCCAATAGGCTCACCGGCTCGTCTGGATGCCAATCTTGGCTGGCCAGTTCTGGGTGGTCCGTTTCGTCAGGGACTAAGGCTCCTCCCCAAAACGCTTCTAAAGTTTCCATGGATGTCGCAAAACTGTCTTGGGTCCAGCCTACAAACGGGTTCACGGCAACATAGCGGTCCAATTCCCAGACTGGCGGGATAAGACTTAAACATTCGGGAAAAGATAAACGAGGGGAATTCATGCTTGACCTCCTATTCTGTGGTGGACTTTAGCTCCCGGACTCCAGCGGTCTACCAAGGCTTCAGGCCATCGACCCAAACTAAACCCGTGTAAGGCGGAAGCATACGCTTTGCGATACCAAGTAAACTTGGCTAAAAAAGGATGAAGGGCTGTCACTAAACCCGTGAAAGCCAGCAACAAGGCAGCACCCCAACCCGTGAAGGCTCTTAGGCCGGCGTGTGGGGCGTATTCGGGCAATTGCAGTACCTTTTCTGCCCCCAAAGCGAGCAAAGTCGAAGCCGCCAGGACGAGAACACCGGCCAGTAAGGACCGAAACAACCCCGAAGGACGTTCCCAGGCTCCTACCACCAGGGGCAAAAGAGCTGCCCAGACCACACAGGACAAAACCAAGTGGCTGGGAGCCCAGTGCGCTAGGACGACCAAATTCACTCCCAAAATTCCGGCCCAAACGATACCCCCAACCCAGGGTCGCCAAAGACCTAACCTTTGCGCGGGAGGGGCCGTTTTGACCAAAGAAGAATCGCCCGACCATAAAAAGGATTTCGCCTTATACAAACCGTGACCCATCAGGTGTACCAACGCCAACCCCGGCGACCCCAAACCCAGTTCCATCATCATGAATCCCATCTGACCCACGGTGGACCAAGCCAAACGGCGTTTGACATCGGGTTGCACTATCATCGCTAAGCCCCCCCAGAGTGCTGACAAACTGCCGGCCACCAAAACCAACAACTGAGCTTCTGGGTGATGTGCAATAATGAACGAAAACCTTATCAGCAAAAATCCGCCGGCATTGATGACCCCGGCGTGCAGTAAGGCCGAAACAGGCGTCGGAGCTTCCAAGGTTCTGGGAAGCCAACCATGAAACGGTACTTGGGCACTTTTTGAAAGGGCACCCAAGGCCAATAAGCCTGCCGCCCAGGAAATCTGTACCCCCAGGAGGGGAAGTCGAGAAAGCTCCGTAAAGTTTAAAGTTCCCGCCGATAGTCCTAGGAGAATCGCTGAGCCGATCAGACAGACATCGCCAAAGCGGCTCACCAGAAACTTTTCCCAAGCGACGACCCTTGCCGCTCTGCGGTGACGGTAGTGTTCTAAAAGCCTATGCAGACCGAGGCTAGTCAACATCCAGAAGACAATGAACAGCACCATATTCCCGGCTAAAGCTAAGCCTTGAACGGCCCACAAGGTCCCGACCAAATTCCTTAAAAACCGCCGACTTTGATATTCACCGGCTAAGCTCACTACCGCATAACGGTGCACAAAGGTCCCCAACAGCGCCACATAGACGGCCATGATTACCGCAGCAGGGGTGAAATCCAACCATACAAAGGGCCCCGTACTAAGCCCGGGATTTAACCACGCTACGAAAAAACATCCCAGCAGAGGCAAAGGCACCAAAAATGTCCAGCTCAAGGATTTTCTCATAGCTTACTCCTGAAATTATTATTACGAATATTATTTCGTATTATTTTCCCAAGGTAAAACCACTTGTAAGAAAGGTCAAGTCATTGACGAAATTTTTTTCAGTAATTATTCTTGGAGTATGCCGGAATCTCCTAAAGAATGGACCTTCTTTAGCAACCATACTCATGTGTTGTATTGCCTCGCCAAAGAACCCGATCGCCCCCTTAGGCTGGTGGCCCAACAAATTGGGATTACCGAGCGGGCCGTACAATTGATTGTTCATGATTTAGAGGAAGCTGGGGTCTTGCGCCGGCGGCGAGAGGGTCGGCAAAACCGGTATGAACTAGATTTTTCTGTGGCCTTAAGACACCCCATCGAAAAGCATGTCACGATCGGCGAGGTTCTTGCTCCTTTGCTAAGGAACACCCCCCCAGAAGGTCCCCTCTTGCCGACAGAATAAGCTTTGCCTATTTTCAGTTCAGGAGTTCCTATGAGCCAGAACTTTTATGAATTGTCGGCCCCTCGAGCCGATGGTAAGACGTTTTCTTTTTCCGAACTAAAAAACCAGGTGGTCCTGATTGTTAATACTGCCACAAAATGCGGTTTAGCCCCTCAATTTAAAGGCCTGGAAGAGTTACACCAAACCTTTAAAGACCAGGGTTTGCGAATCCTGGGCTTTCCGTGTGATCAGTTTGCCCATCAAGAACCTGAAAGCGATGAAACTATGGCCACGGTTTGTCAGGTCAATTTTGGGGTCACATTCCCCCTTCTTGCCAAGAGTCATGTGAATGGACCTCAAACCAATCCGGTTTTTCATTACTTAAAAGCCAAAGCGGGCGGCTTTTTTGGTCGCGAAATCAAATGGAATTTTACCAAGTTTCTCGTTGATCGACAGGGGAAAGTCCTGAAACGCTTTTCGCCCACTACACCTCCCCAAGCCCTGATTGCCGATATTAAAAAAGCTCTGAACGGTTAAGAACGAAAACAAGGAAGACTTATGGACCCCTGGGAACACGAAACCTTACTCTGGGAAGATGATTTTGAGGGTAAGGAAGTGAACCCCCACCATTGGTGCTTTGATACCGGCACCAATTCAGGCTGGGGAAACCAGGAACTTCAAGATTACCGACGAGAAAATGCCACTTTAGAACTCGTGGAGGGGGCAACTTGTCTTGTCCTCACGGCTCGCCGAGACGATAAGGGTTGGACTTCGGCCCGCTTAAAGTCTAAGGGTCTTCAAGCTTTTCAAGGCGGAAAAATCGAGGCCCGTCTCAAATTACCTCAAGGTCAAGGAATGTGGCCCGCCTTTTGGATGCTCGGTCAAGACATTGACCGAAACGGCTGGCCTGCTTGCGGTGAAATCGACATCATGGAAATGGTCGGAGGAACCAAGGACCAGGGCGATTCCGTGGTTTACGAAACGCTTCATTGGGGCAGTCCCCGAGAGCACCTTCTCACTGACCCCAACAATTTCTATCGCCTACCCCAAGGCAAGTTTTGTGAGGATTTCCACACCTTTGGCATAGACTGGAAGCCCCAAAGAATCGACTGGTACGTCGACGGTGTGCTTCGGGGCAGTCATTCACTTCAGCATCGTTCGATGGGGAAGTCTTTTCATCAACCCTTTTTTTTGGTGTTAAACCTCGCCGTTGGGGGAATCTGGCCAGGCTATCCCGACGAAAGCACGACGTCTTTGCAAACTCTGACCATCGACTGGGTTCGAGTCTATCGTTGAGCTAGATCTGTGCGAGTTCCATGACGCGGAGAACTTCAGGTAACAGCTGTTTTTTACGCGACACGACGCCAGGTAATTGGTATAACCCCTCCCCGAGCTTCTGGTACACCAGTTCTTCTTCGGCCCGTGATAAATTCGTCATCAACAATACACTGTCTTCTTTGACGACATCGGTGACCAAGAGCATCATCCAATCTAAAGTATTTTCTTTCTTCACTTGCTCTAATGCCTCCAAAAACGCTTCACTAATTTCTTCAATGCCATTCAACGAAACGGTTTCAACCTGAGCAATGCCCACAGCAATTCCAAACTCCCGGTAGATTTTAAAGTCTCCGGTAGCTGTTTTGAGAGGATCAAGGCTCTGCAGGGTGCTCATCTTCGAGAGAATTTCCTGGGAGTAATCTTCGATTTTGATTCCCGCGAGTGAGGCTAAATCTTTTGCCGCAGCTCGATCCTCATCCGTAACGGTCGGGGATTTGAGAAACAGCGTATCACTGAGTATCCCCGAAAGCATGAGGATGGCGTACGGACGCTCAATCGGAATTCCATGCATGCGGTAATGTTGATAAACAATGGTGCAAGAACTTCCTAAGGGTTTCGAAAAAACGTAAATGGGGGCATTAGTTTTCTCCGCCCCTAAACGGTGATGGTCAATAATTTCGCGAATATCTGCCTCAGCGGCTCCCACCACGCTTTGAGCCACCTCATTGTGGTCGATTAAGATGATTTTTCGGCGAGGTTTTTCGATAAAGCTTCGCCGAGTGACCACACCTAAAAAGTGACCGTCTTTTAAAACGGGGAGGCCGCGCAAGTCTGAGCCTAAAAGAATCTTCTTGGCGTCATCAAACAAATCGTCATGCTGAAGGACTAAGGGCTCCGTATTCATAATGTGCTTGACGGGTGCACTTAACCACAATAGACGTATGGAATCGGTGGTATCCGACGCCGAAAGGTAGATGGAACCTTTAAATTGAGAAAGATCAGCATCGATTTCGGGGACACCTTGAACATTGGTAATCACAATTAAGGGGAACTGATTTTTCACCGCATGAGAGATAATTCTTTTGCGGTCACCTACAACAAGAACCGGTTTCTCGGAGGTGAAGGAGTCCATTCGCGCAATACTTTTTTCATAGTCCATCGACCCAATCATCATGGGGGCCCGAATTTCTTGTTCTTCGCCTCGCTTTAAAAAGCGACCGGGGATGACCTTTTCGAGGTTGCCCACATAAAAGGTATAATTGAGTTTTTTCTGAGGTCCGTTTGTTTTGATGAAATATGAGGCTACCTCATGAATCCCGATGATGCCTAAAAACTGACGTTCGCTGTCAAAAACGGGTAAAACGCTCACGGTATTTTCATCTATTTCACGAATCGCTTCCAGCACAGGTTCATTTTCTTGCATCAGAGGGCCGTCCGAACGAACGACGTCCATTACCCGGGTGTGCACATCGCGCACAAATTCGGGGGAAGGAATACCAGCTTTTTCTAAGACAAAACGGGTTTGTGCGTTGAGAGCACCGCAGACCACCCCTCGGTATTCATGATCGTGATCTAAACGGGATTTAAAATCGGCATAACAAATGGCAGAGCACACTGCATCGGTATCCGGATTTCTGTGTCCGGTCACAATAATTTCTGAAAATGACACCAGTAGACTCCTTGGTGAACAACCTTACAGAAGCTTAGAGGCTTCCTCAACAATCTAAACCGAAAAAACGCAATTTTCAAAAGTTTTTATGATTGAGAAACGTATTGCAAGGGCAAATCAAGTAAAAACTTTGTTTTGAGGTCAAGAAAGCCAGAACGAATACCTTAACCCCAGTCAACGCGTCTTCTTATTTTGCGACCATTGGTCGTATATAATTAAGACTATTGGTCGCAGTTTAATCTCTAATTTCTTCAGTTAAAATCCAAAATATCATTAAAACAACAAGGTGTGGAAGAATTTTAAAAATATCGATTCTTCCCCTTTGCGAAAGGAGTTCACATTTGATACCCACCCCAGAAGTTTTGTGCACACCCACTTATCAAGCACCCGAATTGATTGAGCTCGGGTCAATTCTCCAGCTCACCAATTATACAGTGAGCGTTCAAGCCAGCTAAAATTAGGTAAGGTAAAATTATGAAAGTCAAAACGATTCTTACAAGTTTTTTAGTCCTTTTAGCTTTGTTCACCTTTGGTTGTTCTTCACCTGTTTCAGTTTCTACAGCGAAAACTCCCACACCTTCAGACAACTCTAGTTTCGTAGTTAATGTCTCTGCGAATACGCCGTTAGCATCAAACCGAAGTGTTTCACTTTTAAGCGACAGCAACGTGGCCTCTGTTCAGGTTACCGTCACTCAAAATGGCACTACAGTAGGGGGTGGAACACTCACTAAAACAACTACTGGCTACTCGGGTTCCATTTCACTATCCCAAAGCGGTATCGAAACTTTTACCGTTGTTGCCCTTAACACGATTGGGATTGAACTCTGGGTTGGTTCAGCTATTGAAAACATTTCCACTTCGGGAGTGAGCATTGCCATTCCAACCAGCCCAGCGCCAGGTACGCTCCAACTTCCAACAACAGCTAACCCTGTTATGGTATCCGCCACAGGAACAAATGAATTAACCGTTTCGTACACCCCGACGACGTCTATTGACACCGCCAATCTCTATGTTTCACAAGGCAATAGTTCCGGTTTAGTCATTTCAAACCTGAGTCTTACGAACAAGAATGGAACGTGGTATGCAACTGTTTCTGACCCTTCCTTCACAGCGGGAAAGGCCATTTACCTTTGTGTTTTGACCACGACAAGCGGAGTGCAAAGTTGTCTTCCCCAAGGCTCGTTAGGAAATACCACGAGTTGGACACAAATTGTTTATCCCACGACAATTTCACCCTTAGGTGTACCTGCCCCCCAACCGACGGTCTCTCCCTCACCTACAGTTACCCCAATCCCAACGGGACTAACCTTAACTGGTCCTAATGGCTCCATCGTTATTTCTAATATGTCTGGGAATTCTTTAACAGTATCCTATACTGCTTCAACTACACTTACTGGGGCCTACCTGTACTTAAGTCAGGGCAATGGTACTGGTTTAGTCGTATCGAACATGGCCATGACGAACAAAGGAGGGACTTGGTCGGCTACAGCAACGGATAGCTCTTTTGTTTCAGGGGCTCAAATTTACGTAGATGTTTTAACAAATAATAACGGAACGGAAGTCAGTATTCCGCAAGGTGTTGTTTCTAACACAACTGGTTGGGATACCTTTGCCTACGCCACTTCACCTTCACCTAGTCCCACCGTTAGTCCCAGTCCTACCGTCAGTCCCAGTCCAACCATCAGTCCTAGCCCCACGGTAAGTCCTTCCCCGACCCCCGCACCGAATGGCGGGACAATCGTCAGCGGTCCCAACGGAAGCGTCGTGGTGTCGAACATGACCAATAATCAAATCACCGTGTCGTACACCCCCAGTTCCAGCATCACCAGCGCTAACCTCTACTTGACCTTGGGGAACGGTACCGGCTTGGCCTTAGCTTCCCAGCCCATGACCAACTCGGGCGGTACCTGGTCGTACACCTTTAGTGCCCCCTCTTATATTTGGGGGGTCAAGATCGGCGTGGATGTTCTGGCCAGCACCAACGGTGTTGTTACCGATGTTCCGGAAGGCGTCGTCAATGACGCGACCACTTGGGCCACCTTCGCCTACGGCTCGCAAGCTACCTATACCATAACCTTTGATGGTCAGGGCGCGACGACACCCGCCAGTGTTTCAAGTGCTACGGTTTCAGGGCCCAATTGGACTT
>DAIDJJ010000076.1:0-12582 GCA_027451385.1 Spirochaetales bacterium
AAGTTACCACCCTTTATTGGCCTCTCTGAAACCGTGGGGAAGGTACGGCCAGAGGCGGCTCGTTTTCTTGGCTTACCCGAAGGCATTCCTGTGGTTGCCTCGGGCTCAGATTTTTTGGCGGCCCTTTTAGGTTCAGGCACCGTGAAACCAGGTCGAACCTGTGACCGGGCTGGCACCAGTGAAGGGATCAACTTCTGCTCTGACCTCCCTCGGGGCACCCCTCATTTGCGAACTCTTCCTCATGTGATTCCTGGTTTGTACAATGTGTCGGGAATTTTATCGTCTTCGGGCCGTGTTTTTGAATGGATGCGGCATATTACAGGGCAAAACCAGAGGTCTTATCATGAAATCCTTCAAGACATTGAAAATATTCCCTTAACCCGTTCCAAACCAATTTTTATCCCTTCGATGGACCGTGAAAACTTCGAGTTTGATCGGGGCGGCCTTTTAGAATTGCACCCTACCCACAGTCGGGAGGATCTAGGTCGGGCTGTGGTCGAGGCGATCGGCTTCGGGGTTCGTGGAGTCTTAGAAAACCTTGCCGCCAGCGGTTGCCAGGTGACAGAACTTCGAGTCACCGGCGGACAGGCCCGCAATGTTTTATGGAACCAACTGAAAGCCGATATCACCGGGGTGGAAGTTCAAGTCCCTGAAATAGAAGACGCTGAACTGTTAGGCTCGGCGCTTTGTGCTTTGGTCAACCAGGGCCACTATGCCAATTTGATAGAAGCTGCCGAGGATTTAGTGAGAATTCGTGCGGTCTATTCCCCTCGGATGGATCGTTGGAAACGCTACACCGAGCTCTACCAAGAAGCTCAAGCTTATGAACGCCGTTTAGAACTTTCAAGGGGGATTATGTGAAGGACCGATTGAGCCGTTTAGCTGGCTTAAAAATAGCCTTGAAAGAGCGTATTCTCATCCTAGATGGGGCCATGGGCACCATGATTCAAAAGCACCGTCTCAAAGAAGCTGACTTTCGAGGCGAGCGTTTTCAGAATCATCCCCGTCCTCTGAAGGGGGATAATGACCTTTTGGTGCTGAGCCGACCAGAGCTCATTCGTGAAATTCATGAGTCCTACCTTGAGGCTGGGGCTGATATCCTGGAAACCAATACCTTTAACGCAACGGCTGCCAGTCAAGCCGACTATGGCCTGGAAAGTCTCACAAGTGAACTCAACCGCGCCGGTGCCGCCGTTTCTCGGGCCGCAGCGGATTCCTGGACAGCTAAGACACCGCACCGCCCTCGTTGGGTTGCCGGTGTTTTGGGGCCTACTTCAAAGACCCTTTCGTTATCTCCTGACGTGAATGATCCCGGATTTCGAGCCTTAGATTTTGAAACTCTGGCTCAGGATTACTTGACCTCGGCGCGTGCCTTGCTAGAAGGTGGGGCCGATCTGCTGATGATCGAAACGATTTTTGATACGCTGAATGCTAAAGCGGCTATTTGGGCCGTCAGGACCCTTCAAGAAGAATGGCAAGAAGAAATCCCCTTGATGATCTCGGGCACTATTACCGATGCCTCGGGGCGAACTCTTTCGGGACAAACCACCGAAGCCTTCTGGTATTCGGTACGCCATGCCCAGCCGTTGAGTGTTGGTCTCAACTGTGCGTTGGGAGCCGACCTTTTACGACAGTACGTAGCTGACTTGTCACGTTTGGCCGAAACAGCGGTTTCTACTCACCCTAATGCGGGTCTGCCCAATGAATTAGGAGAATACGACCATAGTCCCGAGTTTATGGCCAAAGTCATCGGAGGGTTTGCCCGTGATGGATTGGTCAACATTGTCGGTGGTTGCTGTGGGTCTACTCCCGAACATATCCGCGCGATTGCCGAAGCCGTGCAATCCTTTCCACCGCGACCGATTCCTCAAGATCCTGGTACCTTAAGGTTGGCGGGGTTAGAACCTCTAGTCATTGATGAAAATAGTCTGTTTGTGAATGTCGGCGAGCGCACCAACGTGACCGGCTCTAAAAAGTTTGCCCGTCTCATAGTCGAAAAGAAAACCGCCGAGGCCTTAGAAGTCGCTCGGGAACAAGTCGAAAACGGCGCCCAGATCATCGATGTGAATTTGGATGAAGCGATGCTGGATTCGGCTAGTGAAATGAAAAGCTTTTTGAATCTGTTGGCTTCAGAACCCGACATCAGCCGTGTGCCGGTGATGATTGATAGCTCCAAGTTCTCGGTCATTGCTCAAGGTCTTCGTTGCCTTCAAGGTAAAGGCATCGTCAACTCCATTAGCTTAAAAGAAGGCGAGGAGAAGTTTTTAGAGCAGGCTCGTGAAGTCCATCTTTTTGGGGCGGCTGTGGTAGTCATGGCTTTCGACGAGAAGGGACAAGCGGATACCTTTGAGCGAAAAGTCTCGATTTGTGGGCGGGCGTACAGACTTTTGACCGAAAGGGCAGGGTTTGCCCCCGAGGACATCATTTTTGATCCGAATATCTTTGCCATTGGGACGGGGATTGAAGAGCATTCCAACTATGCCGTGGATTTCATACGTGCCGTGGAAGAAATCAAGAAAACCCTGCCACGTGCCAAAATCTCGGGCGGGGTCAGCAATGTCAGCTTCAGCTTTAGAGGGAATAACCCGCTCCGCGAAGCCATTCATGCAGTATTTTTGTATTACGCCGTCAAAGCTGGACTGACCATGGGGATCGTGAATGCTGGGGTCCTTCCCGTGTATGATGATATTGACCCCGAACTTCGAGAACTTGTCGAAGACCTGGTCTTGAACCGTCGTCCTGATGCTACAGAACGGCTTTTGGACCACGCGGATCGGTTTACCTCTACCGAAGCTCGTGGCGAAGATCTGGCGTGGCGTCAGGCCCCCGTGCGAGAGCGTCTGAGTCATGCTTTGGTTAAAGGTTGGCCAGCTTGGATAGAAGAGGATGTGGAAGAAGCTCGTCAAGGCTTTTCACGTGCTATTGAGGTCATCGAAGGCCCTCTCATGGACGGGATGAACATTGTCGGTGACCTTTTTGGCTCGGGGAAAATGTTTCTTCCTCAGGTTGTGAAATCGGCACGGGTAATGAAACAGGCCGTAGCCGTTTTATTACCCTATATTGAAGCCGAAAAGTCAGGAACCGGTTCTGTAAAGGGCCGTATCGTCATGGCCACTGTCAAAGGCGACGTGCATGATATTGGAAAGAATATCGTGGGGGTGGTCTTCGGTTGCAACAATTACGAGGTCATAGATTTAGGTGTCATGGTTCCTTGTGAAGAGATTTTAAAAACAGCCCGCGAACAGAAGGCGGATGCCATAGGGCTGTCAGGTTTGATTACCCCCAGTTTAGAAGAAATGGTTCATGTCGCCGAAGAGATGGAGAGGCAAGGGTTTACCCTCCCTTTACTGATTGGAGGAGCGACAACCAGTAAAGTACATACAGCGGTAAAAATTGCCCCTCGGTATTCGGGACCGGTGGTGCATGTCAAAGACGCTTCTTTGGCCGTAACAGTCTTGCAAAAATTATTATCACCGGAACATCGTCCTGGTTTTGAAGCCGAAATCCGCGCAGAATATGAAAAAGTACGCCAAGATAAACTCGGGAGAACCTCGCAGAAAGAGTTTTTATCCCTGGCAGAGGCTAGGGCCCAACGGTTTGACGGTGGTTGGCAAAGCGGCTATAAACCTCCTGTTCCTGCTTGGACGGGTGTACGTCACTGGCGCGAGATTCCCCTGGGTCAGTTAGAGGCCTTGATTGACTGGACCTTCTTTTTTGTGGCCTGGCAAATGCCCGAAATGTATCCAGAAATTTTAACCCATGAAAAGTACGGCACGGAAGCCAAACGCTTATATGCAGAAGCTCGCGCCATGCTGGCTGACCTTGTCGGGAACAAACGGTTAGAAGCTCGAGCTGGGGTTTTTATCAAACCCGCCACTTCTGTCGGCGATGATATTCTGATTTGGAAGGATGAATCGCGCCAAGGAGAGCCAGAAGCTCGACTGGCGACCTTGAGACAGCAACGAAAGAAAGAAAAAACCGATGTCTATTTTGCTCTGTCAGATTATATTGCCCCAGCTGATTCGAAGATACCCGATTGGGTAAGTGGTTTAGTTACCGCAGTGTTTGGTGCGGATGAATTAGCCAAAAACTTTGAGTCGAAGGGTGATGACTACCGTGCCATCATGGTCAAGATTTTGGCAGACCGCCTAGCTGAAGCGGCGGCAGAATGGGTGCACCGAGAAATTCGCAAGCAGTTGTGGGGCTATGCTCCCGAAGAAAACTTGCCTATCGCGGATGTTTTGGCCGTCCTCTATCAAGGGATTCGACCGGCGCCTGGTTACCCCAGCTTACCCAACCACCAAGATAAAGAGCTCTTATTCCAGTTGGTGCGAGCTTCAGACTTAGGGATTCGCTTAACAGAAAGCTGGATGATGGTTCCCGCCGCCGCCGTGAGTGCCTTTGTATTCAGTCATCCAGGTTCGACCTATTGGGCTTTAGGAAGAATTGCACCAGACCAGCTACAAGACTGGGCTTCCCGTCAAGGCTTGTCCAAGGAAGAAGCCGAAAGACTTTTATCGGCGGTATTAGAATAGATCACCGAGGATTTTGACTAGGTAGTTTGACAGTTTAGGTTGTTCCGGTTCGAGAAGTGCTATCTAGCCAAAAGGTGGCTGGCCCGTCATTGAGGCTGGCCACTTTCATATCCGCTTGAAATTCGCCCGTCGCCAATGAGGGATGCTGAGAACTAAAGGTATCCAGGATGTGTGGCCACCAGGCCCTGGCTTGCTCCACCGGCATGGCGGCGTCAAAACCGGGGCGCTGACCTTTTCGGACATCAGCCGTCAACGTAAATTGACTCACCAGTAAGAGCCCTCGTTCCCCCAGGGGAAGGTTCATTTTTCCTAGTTCGTCGGTAAAAATCCTCAACCCGAGAATTTTTCGAACCATCCAAGTTAAGTCTGCCTCTTGGTCCCCTTTTTCTAAGCCGAGGTAAACTAAAAGACCATAAGAGATGGCTCCTACGACGGTTGCGTTGATCGTCACGGACGCCTCACTCACACGTTGAACTACAGCTTTCATTATATTCCTTCTTTCTCCAAGGTATTTCATCTGACTTTCTTTGTCACGGACTAGACTTTCAAGGACAAGAGGTCCTTGTTTTACCCTCGACCTTTCTGATAGGTTAAAGAGGTGAAGTTAATGCTGCAAATCGGGTTGGTATTTGCCATCTGCCTCCTGGGACAGCTGGTTTCGGTGCTTATCCCTGTACCGATACCCGGCAGCGTGATCAGTATGGTGCTGTTATTTCTCCTTTTGTATTTCAAGGCAGTCCATGTGGACCGGATTCGTCAAAAGGCAGATTTTTTACTCAAAAACATGGCCTTTTTTTTTGTTCCCGCTGGCGTAGGGATTATCTCTCAGTTCACCGAAATTCGGGAACATCTGGTGGCTTTGTTGGGGGTAGTGGTCCTGACGACGTTTCTAACCTTCGGCTCAACGGCTTTAACCGTGCAGGGTGTTATGAAACTGCAAAGCTGGAGCCACAAACGAAGGCGAAAGCACAAGGTGGCGCCATGATCTCCAGGGTAAGAAAATGAATGAAGTGGTTTCCTCCCCCTTTTTCGGTATAACGCTATCGATTTTAACTTTTGAAATCGGCCTTTGGGTTGAGCAAAAAACCAAGTTGGCGTTGGCGAATCCGCTTCTTATCGCCGTGGTTTTGTGTATTGCCGTTCTAGAACTTTTTCATATTCCTTTAGCGAGTTTTAATGCGGGGGGCTCGGTCATCTCAGTGTTTTTAGGACCGGCCACGGCAGTGTTAGCTTTGTCAATTTATACTCAGTTGTATCGTTTGAAAAAGTTTTTTTTGCCTGTGTTAGCCGGAACGGTGGTAGGTTCGCTGGTTTCGGTCAGTTCTGCCTATTTTTTAAGTCGATGGTTTGGCCTCGACCGAGTTTTAACCGATTCCTTATTGGTAAAGTCGGTTTCTACTCCCTTTGCCATGGCAATATCCCCTAACATTGGAGGCATCCCCGCTGTCACGGTAGCTGCGGTGGTCCTAACGGGAATTTTGGGGGCTGTCTGGGCTCCGGCTATGATTAAACTTTTTCGGGTGCGAGATCCTGTGGTGGCGGGGGTAGCGATTGGGACTTCAAGTCACGCGGTGGGAACGTCTAAAGCCATCACGTTAGGTGAAGTTGAGGGGGCCATGAGCGGCATCGCTTTGGCCATGGCCGGCCTCGTGACAGTCCTGATCTCGCTGTTTTTGCCGCATCCAGGTCACTAAATCCAAGAACCTTATTTCCAGGTCTCTTAGCCCAAAAAGGTTCCGGCTTCTAGTTCCTGAAAGGCTTGTACTAGTTCATCCCGTGAATTCATGACGATGGGGCCATGCCAAGCCACGGGTTCCCCTAAGGCCAAACCCGAGCAAAGTAAAAACCGAAAGGGGTGATCTTTTTCAGCACGTAACCGTAAACGGTTTCCGTCTGTAAAAAAAACGAGGGATTCATTGGTCATGACCTCTCCGGACCCAAAACGTCCTTGACCATCTATGACGTAGGCAAAGGCATTCTTCCCAGCAGGGATGGTGTGCCAGACATCCGCGCCGGGGGCTAGGGTGACGTCCAAATAATCAGGTTCGGTCATAATGTCTTCTACAGGCCCTTCGACGGTATCCCAGCGACCGCAGATAACCCGAATTCGCGAGCCATCTTCTAAGGTTTTCATGGGAATTGCTGACGATGAGACTTCTTGGTAACGCGGTTTCATAAGTTTATTCTTGGCAGGAAGATTGGCCCAGAGCTGAAAACCCTCTAGTTCTCCATCCCCAGCCCCCTGGGGCATTTCTTGATGAATGATACCTCGGCCGGCTGTCATCCACTGAACATCTCCGGCGCTGATGACACCTTTGTTCCCCATGCTGTCTTGGTGTTCAACCTGACCTTTCAGGATGTAGGTGATGGTTTCAATCCCTCGATGGGGGTGCCAAGGAAAACCTTTTTGATAATCAGACGGTTTCTTTCCACGAAAATCATCGAAAAGGAGAAAAGGGTCTGCTTCGCTGGGATCACCAAAGCCTATTGCCCGCTTTAAGTGAACACCGGCGCCTTCCATCACGGGTTTGCTTTTTCTCCAGGAACGTATTTCTCGGTCCATAGGTACCTCCTTGGACTAAGTCTAAAAATAGGACTAAGTTTAAAAATACAAAGAGTTCGGCTGTTGGGCTAGTTTTTGAATCAGGAAGGCAAGTGTTTGAATTGTTCGTTGAAATCTTCCCATTCTTTTTGCCAGAACAGGGCCGTGCCCCAATCGGGGAATTGACGACTAAAACCTTCATCGTACCGTTGTCGGGCACACCAGGCTAAAAAGTAGAGCATCCGAAGAAAACGTAAGGGCTCAACGAGCTTCCACCACTGGCGGTCAAAGGGTTTCCAGATTTCATAACCGCGGGCCAAAGCCTCGGCTTCTTCTGGGCAGTTTTCCCAACGGTCGGGCAACAGCATCCACAGATCCTGAATGGGAGGTCCGGTCAACATATCATCAAAATCGATCAGCAGTAATCCTTCGCCAGGACGGTCCAGGATGTTTCCTCGATGAAGATCACCATGCAAGCGATGCTTAAACGCAGAGTCTAGAGAAGGTTCGATGCTATTGAGAGCCTGGTCGATCAGTTCAAAAAAAGGGCCTTTGAGATTCTGTGGGACAAGATTAGCTTCCCATAATTCCTTGGCGAGTTGGTCCCCAGCTCCCGAGGCTGTCAGCTCAAGACGTTGTGGACAGCTGCGGAGAGCGGCTGCCGCATGTAGACGTCCCACCAAGGACCCAATGCGTTCTAAATCGGTTAAACTTTCCCCCTCAAAGGTTCGGCCCGCTTTGAGAGGGAAAACAGCCCAATAATACGGGGCTTCATAACTCAAGGTTTGTCCTTTAAGGTTGGGCAGGGGTAAGGCCAAGGGTAAACCGGCCTCACCAGCGTCAGATAAAAAGAGGTGCTCTTCGGCAAGAGCTTCGGGTGACCAGCGCCCCGGACGGTAAAACTTAAGAATCCAGCGGTTACCTTGGGTGTCGTTGAGGCCATAAACACGGTTAACATAACTATTAAACGGCCTGAGAGCGGCTTCAGCATCGATTTTATAATGGTGAAACAAAGAATTGAGGATAAAATCTGGACTTAAGTTTTGAAAATCGGGAAGGGGATTCATTGTTGGAGTTGAGGAATTTCGAAACGAAAGACGGAACCTTTGCCGAGTTCACTTTTTGCAGAAACTCTGCCGCCGTGTTGTGAGACAAACTCTTGGACAAGGCGTAAACCGAGACCCGTTCCCCGTTCCCCGTGTAAGCCTGGTCGCTGAGGTCGATCTTTCGTGCTGAAGAGTTTGGCGAGGGACTCTTGATCCATTCCCACTCCCGAGTCTTCCACTTCGCAAACAAACCATTGATTCTTAAAAAAACAACGAAGGTGTATCGAGCTCTTCTCGGGAGAATATTTTATGGCATTCGAAATGAGGTTTCGAAGAACTGTGCTCATCATATCGGCATCACAGGTGACGATGGTATGAGGAGGAATATCGACTTTGAATATTACCTCTGCTGCACGAGCTTGGTCGTGCCACAAACTGAGGACGGCATCCACTAAATCTTGCCAATCATGAGGAAAGGGTTGAAAGGGCAGACGACCTTGTCGTCGCGAGGTCCACAGTAAAAGGTTTTCTAGCAAAGCAAATATATTTTCAGAGGTTTGACGAAAGGAACGCAAAAAGTCTTTTTGCTCTGGTTCTGGCATAGTATGGCAATGATTTTCAAAAAACGCGAGGCCTTCTTTGAGACCACCAACAGGCCCTCGCAAATCATGACCAATTAAAGAAAAAAGAAGTTCTTGATTCTGAACATTGTCAAGGAGTTCTTCTTCACGGCGACGGGAACAGATTTGAAAATAAACAACGAGAACGATGAATATCGTGACAATCGTCAACGCCGACATGAGATGCGAGAAGCGCATCACGGGAACAGAATAGGAGGGGAAACCAGCTTCTGGTAAGAAAAAATTACTCCAGACAAATAAGGCGATGTTGAGGGAACTTAGGATGTACATTCCCGCCCGTTGTCGTGAGGAAAGTAAAAGAAAAGGTAGGTAGGCAAAAATCAAAAAGAAGGTTTGAAGTCCCAGCTGAGGGCCAAAATGAAAAATCACAGCGATGAACATTTGTCCGCTGGAAGCAATACAAAGGGCGAGAGCCGCTGGCGTTTTCCAACTTTGCCGGACCAAACGCCAAACCAGAAAATACAACACCATCAAAACGAAATTCAAGCCAGTAAAAATAAGCCAAGCAGGAGTCCTTAAGAAAAATTCCATGGGAAAAAATACCAAAGTGGACAAACCGGCAATGAGAAATCCTAGTCTTACCAGCTCAAAAGCACTTTTTTCCTGTTGGTTGGTCATCTTCCTCACTCGTTTTTAGGAACCGTGTCGATTTTCGGTTCTTTCTTAGGTTTGTCTTTCCATAATTTGATCAGGAGAATGGCGACTAAAAGTACCCCTAAGAGGATCAAGGCCCAAGAAATCTCTTTGAAATATTTATGGAAAAGCTCTTTGACGTGCTGTGTCCCATACGCCAAAGAAAGGTAATAACTGGAAAGGGCAAGAAAGGTATTCCACAAACCAGCCCCTAGAAAGGTGAAAAGCCAAAAACGGCGGAGGGGCATTTTGGCTAAGCCTGCGGCGATGGAGAGTAAATGCCTTACTGCAGGAATGAGCCGTCCAAAGAAGGTGGCACTTCTTCCGTATTTGTTGAAAAAAGCTTCCGCATGGTCCACGGAACGTTCATGAATAAAAAGCAGATGGGCAACTTTGGTACGGCTCAAGGCATGCACGGCTGGACGTCCCAAAAGTTTGGCGAGAAAATAGTTCAAACTTGCTCCGACTAGACTCCCTAAGGTTCCAATAAGGAGAATTCCTACAATATTCATTTGCCCAGTGTCCGCCGCAATGAAGGCGGCAGGAGGGAGAATCATTTCTGAAGGAAGAGGCAAGAAGGTAGATTCCATCACCATAAGGAGAAAAACCGTCAGGTAGTTTAAGTTGGCGTTGTACCAGTCAATTAGGATTCGAATGAATTCCATAAGCTCCTCAGTTGAAGAAATCCGTTTCGTTTATACTTTCGGCAGATTTAGACTCTTGGGGAAGTCCCTTGCCTTGGTTTCTTTCGGCAAAGAGCTTATTATCCCAACAAAATTCTTCTGTCCACCGGGTTAACAGGGTTTGATCTTGTTTCCAGCGTTGGAAAAAATCCTGAGCCGTATAGCCAGCTGAGACTTCCGTGTTATCCGGAAGGTTCCCCTTTTGGGCAGCTTGCCAGGCTAAGTTTAGACTTTGATTCAAACTTAAGGTAGACAGTAAAGGGCTTTGAACTTGCAAAAGCGGGCCCACAACCAAACTCTTTTCATGCTCCGCAGCCTCTAGAGTACTGATGGTACCTGATACTTCTTGAGACTTCCATAAATTGAGGATAACGGAGCCTTCTCGAGATAAACGGTCTTCGGCACGAGTTAGTTGGCCTAGCTCGAGCAAATATTGTCGAGCAAGTTCAGGGAACGAGCTAGCAGACTGTTTTTGAGCCTGCTGGTCTCCCTGTTGCCAAGTTTTGAGGTAATCCTTGAGTGTGGAGGGATCCACAGAAATCGTTTGAAAATTTCTTCCTTGAAGTTCAAGCCCTGAGCCTGGTTGAGAAAATAGGGTTAGGTCTCTGTAGGTTCCGGTAATTAAGCCATCTAGCGAGACGGCTAAGAGGTTTTCATCGCCCGCTGTCGCTAGCCAAAACTTCGCTTGAGTCGATTTCAGCAACAAACGAGCCGTTTGAACGTCTAGGACGGAAGTAGGTTGAGAGCTCTCACTATGCACCTCAAGACTACCGGTGATCAAATAAATCCGTGCCTTTTGATCCCATTGAGGTGAGAGCTGCCACCAAAGTACCGTATTCGGACCAATGTGAAGAGTCCCAGTAAACCCACCAGTGGAGGGGAAAATCAGCGAAACATGACTTTGAGGTCCCGTCCTCACGAGATCAAAATCTTCAAGCCCTGTGCCTGGCTGAAGATTATCTGGCAAGGGGTTACCGTTTCGAATGACGGTGACTTGTCCCGAAAGCTCGGTAATTTGGGCAACCGAAGCCGCCGTCAAGGGGGAGGTTGTCAGAATGAAACCCCAAAAAAGGGCAAAGAGAACTAAACTTCGGGGGCTTTGGCAAAGAAGTGCAACCTTCATGCTCAGATATTAGGGGGAAATGCCACTTTTTTCTAGATTTTTTTGACTCACCCTAGTAAAATAGTTTAGTTACCAGGAGGTGTTCTCCCATGAAGCTTGTTGTGACAGCGGTTCTTGTCACTTTTGTTTTGTTGTTGACCGGTTGTCCCTCTGCTCCGCCAGCTCCCCCGACTCAACCCAAAGCGGAAGCTCCTCAACCCACGCCCGCACCAGAAAAACCAGTTCAACCGACTCCCGTTCCTCAAAAACCAGTTCCTGAAAAAGTTGTACCCAACGGATTGACGGATGCGGATTTTGCTCCAGCCGAAAATGCCATCAGCCAAGCGGAAGATGCACAGGCTGAACGTTACAGTCCGACGATGTTGGCTCGAGCCAAAGATGAGCTTAAGCAGGCTAAGGCTTTAGGCAAGTCTGACCCGGTAAATGCACGTTCTTTGCTCGCTAATGCGATTACCGATGCCAACACCGCACGCGATAACGCGTTGGCAGCGCGTCGAGCGGCTATGACGGCTCGTTTAGATCGCGCTAGACAGCTCATTATCGACTTAAAGGGTGATAAGTTCTACCCTGCGGAATTCCAAAAAGCAGATGCTTTGAGAGGGACTGCTGAGAAAGAATTGGTCACGAATGTCGATCAAGGCGAGGCACAGGGGGGAACAGCCCTAGAAGCCTTAGTGAAACTTTATGACCAACTTAGCCAAAACCTAGATACGGCCAAACAAAAAAAAGAAGCGG
This sequence comes from Spirochaetales bacterium, assembly GCA_027451385.1. Taxonomy (GTDB): domain Bacteria; phylum Spirochaetota; class Spirochaetia; order JABEVK01; family JABEVK01; genus JABEVK01. Next base: position 11,939 of record DAIDJJ010000076.1, read on the forward strand.
CTCAAAAGGCCATCCATTTAGCCGAACAAGACCAGGCTATGATTTGGGTACCTGACTTGATGCAACAAGCCGGAAATTCCTTTTTACAAGGGGTAGTGGCCTACCGGTCTTATCATCTGGAAGCCTCTGTAGAGGCCTGGACTCAGGCCGAATTTCAGGCCCAGCAAGCCCAGAACGCCGCGTTAATGCAAAATCAGAAAAAAAATGCTGAAGCGTTGATGAAAGCGACCATGCAAAAGATCGAAAAGGCTTCCGAGGCCACTGTGGTGACACCTGACGATCAAATTATCGGTCCTCGACCTTGGAACGGCCAAAAAGCTTTGGATTCCGTCGCGCCTGCCCAAGCTTCACCAACCCCTGTTCCGACTCCGGCACCTACAGAGGCGCCCTTAGTTACGCCAGCTCCTTCACAAGGGCATTCCCAACTTATTCCTCATGATGGCTCTACGGCTGTTTTGGCCGAAAAAAGCCGCTTGGATTACCTTGAAGAAGCCCAAACAACCTGGGAAAAAGGGGTTTCGTATTACAAGGGTGGCAACTATGTCCTGGCCTCGCAATATTTTCTTGATGCTCAAAGATTAGTGGATATTTACTTGGCGATGGCTGTCGATAAGGTTTATACGGTTCGTTTGATCCCTGAACAT
>DAIDJJ010000077.1:0-12288 GCA_027451385.1 Spirochaetales bacterium
CCCCCGCAACGGAACTTGCGAGCTTCAGGATCTGTGCGGTGAATTCGGTATGCGTGGTGTTCCTTTCGAAATGGGGATCCATGATTTACCCGTCGATGATTCTACCCCGTCGGTGATTCTGAACCCTACCAAATGTATCGGTTGTGGGCGCTGTGCTTTAGTGTGTCAGCAGATGCAAGATGTATGGGCCCTGGAGTTCTTGAATCGCGGCGATCGGACTCGCATCGCTCCGGCAGGTGACGTGAAACTTTCTGAAAGCCCTTGCATTAAATGCGGTCAGTGTTCGGCCCATTGTCCTGTAGGAGCTATCACCGAAGTCGATGAAACCCGAAAGGTTTGGAACTTCCTGCGCGACCCCGAAAAGCATGTTGTCGTACAGATTGCCCCTGCGGTGCGTGTTGCCTTGGGGGAAGAATTTGGCTTTGAACCGGGTACAGTGGTTACCGGCAAGGTCTACGCCGCGTTACGACGCTTAGGTTTTGATCGCGTATTCGATACCAACCTTTCAGCTGACTTGACCATCATGGAAGAAGCCAGCGAATTTGTGGAACGCTTTGCTCATGGACATGGGGAGTTGCCGTTGATCACCTCCTGTTGCCCAAGCTGGGTCGACTACATGGAGAAGTACTATAGCGACATGATTCCTAATTTTTCTTCGGCGAAGAGTCCGATGATGATGATGGGATCCATGATTAAAACGTACTATGCACAGAAATCGAACCTGGACAATAAAAACATTGTCTCCGTAGCGATCATGCCCTGTACGGCGAAGAAGTACGAAATTCAGCGCTCTGAAGATATGAAGAGTTCTGGCTATCTGGATGTGGATGTGTCTTTGACAACCCGTGAGTTAGCTCGGATGATTAAACAGGCTGGTATTTGCTTCAAAGACTTACCTGACGAAGAAGCGGATACTCCCCTGGGTACCTATACCGGTGCAGGGACGATTTTCGGTGCTACCGGTGGTGTCATGGAAGCTGCCTTAAGAACAGCTTATCATATGGTCAGCGGACAGAATCTGGGCAAAGTGGAAATCGAATCAGCCCGAGGTATGGACGGTGTGAAAGTTGCCAGCGTGAAGATTCCTGCCGGTGGTAAAGAGATTGAAGTGAAGTTTGCCGTGGCTCACGGCATGGCCAACGTTCGGGATGTCATGAACCAAGTCAAGGAAGCCAAAGCCGCAGGCAAGGAACTTCCCTTCCACTTTATTGAGGTGATGGCTTGCCGTGGTGGGTGTATCTCGGGTGGTGGTCAGCCGTATGGTTCCACCGACGAAGTACGTCAAAAACGTATTGCGGGGATCTACAAAGACGACAACCGCTCGACGATTCGCTGCAGTCATGAGAACCCTGCGGTACAAAATCTCTATAAAGAGTTCTTGGGAAAACCTCTGTCAGAAAAATCTCACGAATTGTTACACACGCACTACTTTGTCAGACCCTTGTACGTAAAGTAACGAGACCTAAAAATAGCAGTTTTGTGAGTTAAGTAGGATGAAGCAGACAACCGAAAGGTTGTCTGCTTTTTTTTCTATTAAGCTAAAAGCTGAAGAAGCTTTTCGCGACCGATGATCTTGATAAAACCCGCTAAACGAGGTCCTTGGTCTTTTCCAATCAACGCGCGATAGATCAACACAAAGAAATCTTTGGAATCCAGCCCCGTTTCGGTGGCAATTTGATAAACTTTATCTTGCCAACCTTTTTCATCTAAAGTATCAAAACTTTGCTCGACGGTTTTGTAGAGCGTGTGAAGGGCTTGTCGTTGGGACTCAGACAAATCTTTTCGGGAGGCTGGGCTTGATAAAAGGCTAAAGCGGAAATCTTCGGGGGCAAACTGGGTTACCCAATTCCAGGCACAGCGAGCTCGTGTTTCTAAACGAGCTTTTTGAGATTCACTCACACCTTCAAGGGCCGAAAGGGTTTGAGCGATATCCCCGCCATAGGTTTGCAAAAGGGTCGCTAAGTGCCGAATCGTTACTTGATAAGGGGGCTCTTTTTCAGGTGGAGCAATTTGGGAAAGTTCATAAATCCGGCTTTGTTTTGCTTTCTCTTTTTCATTGACGGCGTGGAGTCCGTAGAAAATTCGTTCACACTTATCATAGTCTTCATAAATCTTTAGAACGTCTAGGTCAAAACTGATGGCAAATTCCGCATTAGGGCGCGTGCCTGCAAACAGAAAACGGGTGACTTCCGGGGTATAGACCTCAAGAACGTCATCAAGACCAATTACTTCGCCACTCGAAGAACTGATTTTTCCACCGCGGCCCTTGATGGATAAAAAGTCATACTGAAACGTGACAGGAGGCTCGCCTCCATACACCTTCACGGTTAATTTCGCCGTATCGAAAGAACCGCCTTCGCTATGATGGTCTTTCCCGGCAGGTTCAAAATCTACACCCTCTTTGACCCAACGCATGGGCCAGTCGATTCGCCAAGGAAGTTTTGCCCCTGTGGCTTGACGAAGGTCGACGGTTTCTTGATGACCACAGGTGCACGAATAGCTTAGCCCCCAATCCCCGTCCCAGCCTAAAATCTTGGTTTCATCCCGATGACAGGTTTGGCAGAACATCGACACCGGCCACCAATCGGCTTCCAAGGGGGCCGTGCGGTGAACATCCAGGGTTTTGCGGATTTCTTCACGGTGTTCTAAAGCAAAGCGGATTTCGGCTGCATAATAACTGCCGGCATACCTTTGGGCTTGATAGATATATTCGGGAGTGATCCCCACCAGAGGAAGCAACTTCTCCAGATCGGTTTCATTGCCCCGGGCATAATTCTCTGCTCGTCCCAAAGTATCAGGAACGAGGGTTATGGGCTGTCGCAGATATTGTGTTAAAATTTCCTGCTGGGGCATGTTTTTGGGAACTTTTCGAAAAACATCATAGTCATCCCAGGAATAAATAAAACGGACGGTTTTTCCCCGTTCGCGTAAGGCTCGTACCACCAAATCTACAGAGATGATCTCACGGAAATTGCCAATATGAACGGTGCCCGAGGGGGTAATCCCCGAAGCACAGGTATAAACAGGTTTATCGCCTTTTTCACGGATAACTTTTTCGGCGGTGACATCCGCCCAATGGCCGGTATTCAAATGTCCGGTAGTGGTGTGTTCCATAGCTTTCTAAATTAGCGGAAAAGAGGCTTTTGAAGCAAGTCGGCACTTGTTACCATCTGGCCAGAAATAAGTTTACAAAACACAACAGTTTTTACAAAAGGACAGTTCATGAAACAATTCAACGGGAAGTTCTTCAAGGATTTTTGGAAAATTGCGGGGCCTTATTGGCGAACATCCGAAGAAAGGTGGAAAGCTCGAGGGTTACTGTTAGCGGTTGTCTTCCTCAACTTATTGATGGTCGCCATCACTTATCAAATAACTGAGTGGTACAATACGTTTTGGGACGCTTTGCAAGGCTACAATGCTCCGAAAGCTTGGCATGAGCTCCTGATTTTCTTGATTTTAGTCATTCCCTATATCATTGCCTCTGTTTATCAGACCTATTTGACACAAATGTTGCAGATTTATTGGCGACGTTGGCTGACGAACCGTTATGTTGGCGAATGGTTAACCGATAAAACTTTTTATCACATGCAGCTTTTGGGCGGTACAGACAACCCTGACCAGCGTATTAGTCAAGATTTAGCGACCTTTACCTCGCAAACTTTAAACTTGCTGATTGGGCTTTTAAGTTCCGTGACCACCATTGCCGCCTTTATTGTGATGCTCTGGAATTTGTCTACTCAGGTTGTCCTTCCTTGGAATGGGGTTAACCATGTTTTACCAGGCTACTTAGTGTGGACGGCTCTTATTTATGCTGTAGTAGGCACAATAGTGATCGCTAAAGTTGGTCGCAAGCTCATTCCGTTGAATTTCCAACAGGAACGCTACAATGCCGATTTTCGGTATAGTTTAGTGCGGCTTCGTGAAAACAGTGAGTCTGTAGCCTTGTATGAAGGGGAAACCCAGGAAAATCTGACCTTTCGAGAGTTTTTTACGCACATTCTCAGAAACTATAAGCTCATCATGAAAAGAACTCGCCGCCTGAATTGGTGGATTTCAGGGTATGGCCAGGCGGCAATACTTTTTCCCATTTTAGTCAGCTTACCAGCCTATTTTGTCAAGGCGATCAAGTTGGGTGCCATCATGCAAATCTCTAGTGCGTTTGGACAAGTCCAAAGTGCCTTTTCTTTTGTGATCAATAGTTACCCCGATTTGGCCTCTTGGCATGCCGTTGTGGACCGCCTGCGTTTTTTTGAACAAGCGATGGAAGAAGCCAGAAAAGCCAAAAACAGCCAGAACATTCACCATTTTGTGAATTCCTCGCTGAAGGGCGAAAGCGTAACCCCGCCTCTTGAGGCGAAGCTCACACTGAGGCTTCCCCAAGGTCGAGAGTTGGTTCGAGATTTGAAACTGAGCTTGCCGCAAGGTGTCAGACTATTGATTAGTGGACCTTCGGGTTGTGGCAAAAGTACTCTTTTAAGGACTTTGGCCGGTATTTGGCCTTTTGGTGAAGGAGAAATTCACCTTCCTAACCGCCAAAGTTTGCTTTTCTTACCTCAAAAACCCTATTTGCCTTTAGGACCACTTTCTGCTCTTCTTTCTTACCCCCATGAAACTTATCCAGTCGAAGAACTTGAAAAAGCACTAAAAATGGTTGGGCTAGAGTTTCTAAACCCCTTAGAGGACGAACCTCAGCTTTGGAGCCAAATCCTATCACCTGGAGAACAACAACGGGTAGCCTTTGCGAGAATTTTTCTTCAGCGTCCTTCCTGGCTTTTTCTCGATGAAGCCACCTCGGCTTTGGATGAAACGAGTGAACGCCGCCTCTATGGCCTTCTATTAGAAACATTACCTCAATCCAGTGTGATTAGCGTCGGGCATCGTTCCTCCCTGGCAGTCTTTCATCAGCAACGTTTGAGTTGGGATGCCCAACATTGGCACTTAGAACCTTGTTGAATTCCTTCAAGCTCCCTTTCGGACCGTCCGAATCTATAAAAGAACGGTGCCGAAGGGACTTGGTACCGGAACAGGACTATTCGAGGTGAATTTTCAAGGAGGAAAATCATGATCATTAACCACAACCTGAGCGCCATGTTCGCTCAGCGCGTTCAGAACGAAGCTGCTCAGAACGTGCAAAGCGACATGGAGAAGCTGTCTTCCGGAATGCGGATCAACCGTGCCGGTGATGATGCCTCGGGACTGGCCGTTTCTGAAAAGATGCGAGCTCAGATCCGCGGTTTGAATCAAGCTTCCCGCAATGCCTCCGACGGTGTGTCGTTCATTCAGACTACCGAAGGTTACCTGCAGGAAACTCAAGATATTCTTCAACGCCTCCGTGAGCTTGCTGTCCAATCCTCAAACGGGATTTATACCTCACAGGATCGTCAGCAGATTCAAGTCGAAGTCTCCCAACTCGTGGACGAAGTCGACCGGGTGGCCTCACAAGCTCAGTTCAACGGTATCAACATGCTGACCGGCGCCTTTGCGCGTTCGGAAGGCACGAATGTGGTGACGGCTTCGATGTACTTTCATATCGGTGCCAATGTCGACCAGCGCATGAGGGTCTATATCGGGACCATGTCTGCCGCCTCTTTGGGCTTAAAGAGCCTGAGCGATGGCAAGAAGATCTCGTTAGGCTCGCCGGATGAGGCCAACCGCGCCATCATGACCTTTGATGCGGCTTTGCAAAAAGTCAGCAAGCAACGGGCCGATCTCGGGGCATATCAAAACCGCCTAGAGTTCACCGTAAAAGGCTTGAATGTCGGAGCCGAAAACCTGCAAGCCAGTGAATCTCGTATCCGCGACGTCGATATGGCGAAAGAAATGGTTAAGTACACCAAGAACAATATCTTGGTTCAGGCCGGAAACGCCATGCTCGCGCAGGCAAACCAGCAGCCCCAGTCGGTGCTGCAGCTTCTGCGTTAGTCCCGTTCCCGAGACGATACCGCCGGTGGCAACACCGGCGGTTTTTTTTTTCTCGTGAAAGTTTGCAAGAGGTTGAACGAACACGTGGCGGGACTTGAGAAAAATCGCTGACAAGGCTAGTTTGTTGGCCTATGACAACGCTACTTGAAGAAACACGAAAACGTTTAACCTTTGCGATCATTAGTCACCCCGATGCCGGTAAAACCACGATGACCGAAAAATTACTGTTGTTTGGTGGTGCTATTCATATTGCCGGCGCTGTAAAAAGCAACAAAAATACTCGCGCTGCCGTTTCTGACTTTATGGAAATGGAAAAGGAACGCGGTATCTCGATCAGTTCTTCTGTGATGGGGTTTAATTATGGCGGACGGTTTATCAATCTATTGGATACGCCTGGCCATGCCGATTTTAGTGAGGACACCTATCGTGGGCTTTCAGCGGTAGACAGTGCCTTGCTTTTAATTGACTCGGTGAATGGGGTGGAGGAACGAACTCGCCGTCTTTGCGAAGTTTGCCGGATGCGTTTTACCCCGATTGCGACGTTTATGAATAAGCTGGACCGTGAGGGGAAAGACCCAGTTGAACTGTTAGATGAAGTTGAACGTGAGTTAGCGGTTCAAGTTCGACCCATCACCTGGCCAATAGGCCAGGGACAATCCTTTAAGGGTGTCTACAACCTTTTGGATCAAACTATTAACCTCTTTCGTCCAGGCCAAGTCCAACTGCCCACAGATATTATTGCCTTAAAGGGTTTAGATGATGCTCGACTGGATACAGAAGTCGGGGACTGGTTGGCTTCAAAACTCAGAGAAGAAGTAGCCTTGCTACAGTCGATTTATCCACCGTTTGAACTTTCTGACTACTTGGACGGCTTGATAACCCCTGTTTTTTTTGGTTCTGCCTTGAATAACTTTGGTGTCAGAGAACTTTTGGACCATCTGATTCGTTTAGCTCCCTCGCCAACCCCCAAGTCTGCTCAGGAGCGAATGGTACAACCCGAAGAACCCAAATTTAGTGGCTTTATTTTTAAGATTCATGCCAATCTGGACCCTAAGCATCGTGACCGAGTGGCTTTTTTACGAATTTGTTCGGGGCGTTTTGAGCGCAATAAGCAATATTGGCATGTTCGTGGCGGAAAACCCTTCCGAACCGCTAATCCTACAGCGTTCTTGGCACAAAACCGTGACATAATTGATGAGGCTTGGCCGGGAGACATCGTAGGGATCCACGATACAGGGACCTTCAAAATTGGTGACACCTTAACCGAAGGCGAAGACTTGCATTTTCAGGGAATCCCCAGCTTTGCACCCCAAATTTTTCGGACAATTTCCAATGCTGACCCTATGAAGTCGAAGCAATTTCATAAAGGGCTCGACCAGTTAGCCGAAGAAGGGGTCGTTCAAGTTTTTACTAAACCTCACCACCAGAATGTTCGCGTGATTGGGGTAGTTGGTCAACTTCAGTTGGAGGTTTTGCAGTATCGTCTGGAACACGAATATGGGGCGAGTTGTCGGTATGAACCCATTGAATTCACCCTGTGCAATTGGATTGCAAGTGAAGACAAAAAAGCCTTAGAAGCCTTTCTCGATCGGTATTCCCACAAAATTCTCGTGGATGTGCGAAATAACCCCATTTTCTTGGCAGAAAATCCTTGGCTGTTAAATCGCATGAAGACCGATAATCCGGCGATTCGGTTTTACCCGACCAGTGAACTGGTCGACAGTCGTGCTGTATGAGTTCTTGATGAATTCGGAAGCCTCCTTGATGGTAAAGACTTGTGACGTTGCCGATACTTTAGGCAAGATACGGTATGCCTGAATTCGCTCTTTCAGCCCTGCTTGAAGGGCTTTGGGAGAATGCTCCCATCGTGCCGATTGAAGCTGGTGATCGATTTGCCGTATTTAGTGATTTACATCTCGGAGATGGTAGTCGTCACGATGACTTTACCGCCAATTCCGAAACGGTGATGGCGGCCCTAACCACCTATTATGGACCGCGCTCCTATAAACTCATCTTGAATGGGGATATTGAGGAGTTGCTACGTTGCCGTTTGTCAGCTATTCGCGAAAGGTGGAAAGCGTTTTACGCGGTTCTTGATGAGTTTAAGGCCCGTCAAAGTTTGTATAAGCTTGAGGGAAACCATGACCCAGCCTCGGCGCAAGCCGAGGGCCCTTATCCTCTATTTTCTGCCTTGAAGCTCAAAGTAGACGGCGGGGACATCCTTGTCCTTCATGGCCATCAGGCGGGTCGCATCAACAGTGGCCGCTATAATGCCCTTATTGGGACGTTTTTAAAGCTTTTTGCCAATCCGCTTCACATAAAAAACCATTCTCCAGCTTATCACAAGCAATCTCGTTACGAAATTGAACGACGGATCTATGAATTTGCCAAAGAAAAAAAAATCTTGGCGGTGATCGGGCATACGCATCGGCCTCTTTTTGAAAGTCAGCCCAAAGCCGCCAACTTAGAGTTGAGATTGGATGCCCTTTGCCGCCGCTGGTCACGTGCCTCCTCTGCCGAGCGCCGCCATTTGGAACCAATGATTGAGTTTACTCGACTGGATTGGGAGTCTCACCGTGACTCTCCGCGCCTGGATTTACCGCATCAGCTTTATAATAAAGAGTTTCTTTTGCCTTGTGTGTTTAATTCGGGAACCACCATCGGGAGAGGGGGGATCACGGGTTTAGAAATCACACGAAAGAAAATTCGGTTAGTACACTGGAGTGATCTTGCAAAACCGGCTTCCAGCAAGGTCAACTACGAATATGAAACCCGACGGATCTTTGCCGGACGTTGGAGCCGGACAATTCTTCGCAAAAGTTCCTTGGCCTATTTGTTTGCCAGGATGAAGTTTTTAACCGTTGCACGCCAGGGCGAGGGTGATTAAGATAGCAGGTATGAGCATCGAAACCCTTTCACCGCAAGACCGAGGCAAACAAGCTGCGGGTTTTGCCGCCGTGGATCAACTCGTTCAACCTGGAATGAAGCTGGGCTTAGGGACAGGAAGTACCGCCAAATGGGCTATTCTGCGGACCGCTGAACGTTTTCGCTCCGGTGAGCTCGAGGGGCTCTTGGTTGTCGCGAGCTCATTTGACACCGAAATCCTGTGCCAAAAGGAAGGCTTACCATTAAGAACCCTTCAAGATGCTCAAATTGACGCAGAATTGGATCTAGTCATTGACGGCGCCGATGAGTTGATGACCTCTTTAGATTGTATCAAAGGGGGTGGGGCCGCGCAATTGCAAGAAAAAATTCTATGCGATGCCAGCAAAGATTTTATTCTTGTAGCTGATGAATCCAAAGTGGTGCCACATTTGGGAACCCGTTTTCCCATTCCCCTTGAAGTGCATCCTTTGGCTAGATTGAGTGTGCTCAAAACCTTAAAACACCGGGGTATCCAAGCCCAGCTCCGCTATGGGACAGGAAAAGCAGGACCGGTCGTCACCGACAACGGAAATTTCATATTTGACCTTCTTTTTTCGGCGCCCATAGACGCCGTACAACAAGAAACAGAACTGAAAATGATCACGGGTGTCGTGGAAGTGGGGTTGTTTCCCCGTCGAGCTCGCCGAGCGTATATTGGCAAATCAGACGGTTCATTTTTGATATGGGAACGCTAAAAAGCCGGACCTGGAACCGTATCGCTCTGTTCTCTGGTCCCGTTATGATTTTGGTGACCCTCTTGGCGTCTTTCTTTCCCACTGCCGTTGAGCGGTGGTACTCTCGCGGCGTTTACCCTTGGATAGCTACTGTCCTAGCTTATGTGTTTCACTTTCCCTTTCCGAGTGCAGAAGTCCTTGTTCTTCTTTTGCTAATAGGTGGTGTTTTCATCTTCCTCAGAGGGCTGTATCGATTGTTTCAGAGGAATCAGGGAACTTGGTTTCACCGCTGGCGTCACGGATTCTTGAACCTTTTGAAGTTTCTCTCCGTTGCTATAGCACTTTTTCTGGTCTTATGGGGGATCAATTACCAAAGAAAATCCTGGGGTGAAGATAATGGCTGGGTGGTCACTGGCGGTACTTCTGCTCAATTACAAAACTTGGCCGAATCCCTCGAGCAACAAGCGAGTCTCTTACGGCGTAAATTGCCTCAAACCACTCATGGACTGAGTTTAGCCCTGGGTGGGGTGAAGTGGGATTCTCAACAGGTCTTTCATCGCATTGCGGAAACTTATGCCCGTGCGGGGGAACGCAATCCCTTATTAAGGCTTTCACCTTCGAATTCTGCTCATCCTTTATGGGGGAACTTTCTATTTTCAGAACTGGGTATAGCGGGAATCTTTATTCCTTTTACCGGGGAACCCCTGGTCAATTGTGGTCCTGGGGGGCCCATGGTCGCTTTTGATGCCGCTCATGAGATGTCTCACGAGCGGGGGTGGGCTCGTGAGGATGAAGCCAACTTCCTGGCATTTTATGTCTTGACCACAAGCGGTGAGACAGATTTGGCATATGCAGGGACACAAGCCGCTTTGATGTACGTATTGAATGCTCTAGACCGGATTTCGCCAAGCCAAGGTCGATTGGATGCCATGAAGTTAGACCCTGGTATTCAAAGAGATTGGCGAGCCTATTTTGCCTATTGGCAACGTTTTGAAGGTCCTGTTGAGAAAGCTGCCCAAGGGGTCAATGACGCCTATTTAAAAGCTCAAGGGCAAAAAGAGGGAATCCATAGCTATGGCTTGATGGTAGATCTCTTGCTAGCTTATGCCCAGCATCAAGAGTTTTAAAGTCTTAGATTTTTTAATCTACGGCTTTTAAAATCTCGGTATGCCATGCCAAAAGTTCTTTTTCACAAGCGGGGTCAGAACATTCAATATCTACCATGACACGAAAGACGGGCTCCGTTCCACTTCCTCGCATCCACGTAAACCCAACCGGTTTTCCAGTTTGATCTTTCCAGAGCAGTTTAAAGCCGCCAGATTCTTTACCCGACCGAAAGGGTGGTCCAAAGCCCCGGCGTTCTTCGGTCCCTTCATAGTTGATTTCTTCCCAGGCGACAATCCCAAAACGCTCTTTGAGCCATCTAGTTTTTTGTTTCCACTCATTTTGTAAAAAGCGTTTTTCATAAGCGGCTTTGAGTTGTGCATGATTTTGACTTCGTATCTGTAAGAGGGCGCGTTCTTCAGAAACCCCCGTTGTGTAAAACCTAGGTAACGAGGCTAAAACTTCTGCTAAGGTAAAGTTTGAGGAAGGGGGAGGTAGTCCCGCTTTTTGACACCACAGGGCAAATAAGCCTGGTCGTTCTGGGGTCCCTTTTAACCAAAGCAGTTTGAGAAGACTCCCCAAAGTGCTTAAAGGATCACGGACTGTTCCTGGAAATGTGATGTTTCCACCGTTTGAACCTTCGCCCAGAATTCGTACTGTCCAACCTTCTTGTCGCAACCTTCTAGCTAAGCCCACCACGTTGGCTTCTCCGACCTCTGCCCTAAAAACTTGAACACCAAAAAGATTGGCAATCCGATCTACTCGGAGAGAGGTGGGATCGTTACAAACGACAGCCACTCGCTCATGCGGATAGCCGTCTTCGTCATAGGTTAGCTGTTGGTCATACACCAACCCGGTCAATTCCGACAACACGCACAAGGCAAAAACCTCTTGGGAGGCTAAGACTTCTGCCTGACCAGATGTTTCATTGAACCAGACGACATTACCGCGGTCTCCATCGCAATCGGGGACATACCCGAGCATATACGCAGAATCGACTTGATGTGCCTTCACAAGTTCCTGACGGCAAAGATCAAGGGAAGCTCCCTCGGGAATTATGGCATGGGCAAAGTGGCCTGGTTCAGTATTGAAGGCTTTCACCTTAAGACCTAAGCCTTCTAAGTAGCGTTGATCTATCGAGGTTGCTCGAGCTGAGCCATTAAATTCTGCAATAAGTCCGGGACGAAATTTTTTAAGAGAATTGGTCAAGGCACGCCATGACGTGTCAGAAAGGATTTTCTGAGTAAGGGAAAGATAAGCTTTACGAGATTTTTTATGTTGAGAACTAACTTTTGAGTACACTTTTTTCAGCCGTGCGGCAGGACAACTGAGGGCTTTTTGGTATGCTGTTAAAACTCGGTCCGGTTGAACCGCTGCGGTTCGAAAAAGCTCAATTAAGCGTTGAGCTAAAGGTCCGCCTAAAACACTGCCATCTTCAAAACCAAATTTGACACCGTTATGACCGGGGGGATTATGGCTGGCAGAAACATAAATAAAGCCCCCTAATGTAGGATCCTCTTGGACCCAAGCCAGCATTTCTGGGATGGTGACAATACCGAGGTCTACCACGTCCCAACCGTTGGCGAGGAGCACTCTGAGAATACGGTCTGCCAACAATGATCCCGTGGGTCGGCTGTCCCTGCCTACGACAATTTTAAAAGCC
>DAIDJJ010000078.1:0-12213 GCA_027451385.1 Spirochaetales bacterium
AAGCTTCGCAAGCATACCCTTCACCGAGAAGGGAAAATTAAGTAGTTGTTAACACAGGTCAGTAGCTCCAATGGTAGAGCGGCGGTCTCCAAAACCGTTTGTTGGGGGTTCGAATCCCTCCTGGCCTGTTTCTTTTTATAAGGGTGGACTTCGTGAAAAAAATCAAAGTTTTCTTTGGCGAAATGGCTGTGGAATTGCGTCGGGTGGTCTGGCCCAGCCCAGATAAAGTTGCGGAAAATACCCGTATCGTCGTCGTTTCTACGATAGTTCTTGCCTTATTTTTTGGTTTTATTGACTTTTTGCTGGTGTCTGGCGTCAGCATCGTATTCTAAGGGGGCTAGGCTGTGGCCCGGGCATGGTACATCTTACAAACGTATTCCCAATATGAAAATCGTGTAGAGCGCTCAATTCGGCAGCTCATGGAAAATCCAACTATCTCAGCGGCGCTGTTTGATATTAAGGTCCCTACTGAAAAGGTGGCGGAAACTAAAAATGGCAAGAAAGTCGAAAAAGAGGTCAAGATATGGCCTGGCTATATCTTGCTAGAGATGGATTTACCTTCACAGAACTGGAAAGAAGTCGTGGGGTCGATCAAACGAATCCAAGGTGTTTCAGGTTTTGTTGGAGCTGTTGGTAATGCCAAGCCGTTACCGATTTCTAATGAAGAAGTGAAGCAGATCTTGATGAGGTCCGGGGATATTAAATCGGACAAGTCGGTTTTGGTTCAGCATAACTTTCATGAAGGTATGGAAGTTCGAATTACAGAAGGGCCTTTTGAATCCTTTACTGGCAACATTGAAGAAGTGAGTTTGGAAAAGCAAAAGCTTCGGGTTATGGTGGGGATTTTTGGCCGAGCTACTGCGGTGGAAGTAGATTTTCATCAGGTAGAGAAGGTTTAGACAGCTCCGGCTAGTCTTGTTGACTTAAAAAAAGAGGGTGTTGTGCCCTCGTTGGGAGGCTCGCGGTGCGGGCCGATATTACCAAAAGGAGGCCCTTATGGCCAAAAAAAAGATAACGGCTGTTGTTAAGTTGCAGTGTCCGGCGGGCAAGGCTACCCCTGCTCCCCCGGTAGGTCCCGCTCTCGGACCTCATGGTGTCTCAGCACCGCAATTTGTTCAGCAGTTCAATGATCGTACCAAGACTATGGAACCTGGTTTGATCATTCCGGCAATCATTACGATTTATGCCGATAAATCCTTCACGTTTATTCTTAAGACTCCTCCGGCTTCAGTCTTGATTAAAAAGGCTGCTGGAATTGAGAAAGGGTCTGCGGAATCGCATAAAGTCAAGGTTGCAAAACTCCCTCAGAAAAAGCTGGAAGAAATTGCCAAGCTTAAGATGCCGGATTTGAATGCCAACGATTTGGAAGCGGCAAAGCGCATTATCGCCGGTACCGCTCGTTCTATGGGTGTCGAGGTGGAAAAATGAAGCATGGCAAGAAATATTTAGCCGCTCTCGAAAAGGTGGAGCAGGGTAAGTTGTATTCGTATGACGAAGCTTTAGCTCTCGTAAAATCGGTGGCCTTTGCCAAGTTTGACGAAACTGTTGAGGTTTCTGTCAAGTTGAACCTGAAAAAAAGCCATACCGTACGGGATACTGTTGTGATGCCCAATACCTTCTTGGGTGAAAAGAAAGTCTTAGTTTTTGCCAAGGGCGAAAAGGCTGACGAGGCACGTGCCGCTGGGGCTGCTTTTGTTGGTGATACAGATTTAATTGAAAAGATTCGTGGTGGTTGGATGGATTTTGATGTTTGTGTGGCCACACCAGATATGATGAAAGATGTTGGTAAGCTGGGTCCTGTACTTGGTCGTCGTGGTTTGATGCCTAACCCCAAAACGGGAACGGTCACCAATGATCTCGTGGCGGCAATGAAAGAACTCAAAGCGGGTCGTTTGGAGTTTCGTGCTGATAAAACAGGTGTTGTTCACCTTCCTGTCGGCAAAGTTTCTATGGAACCTGCGAAAGTACGTGAAAATGTTCAGGTGTTTATGTCTGAACTGGAACGTCGCCGTCCTGCCGATTTAAAAGGCGAATTTATTCGTTCAGTGGCTCTGAGTTCCACCATGGGCCCTGGTGTTAAGGTTCAGTTCAAGGAACAACGCGAAGGTAAGGAGTAAGCCATGGCCGAAAAAAAAGTTCAGCCTTACAAAGTTGAGGCTGTAGAAGCTCTGGATCAGAAGTTTGAAGGAGTTAATGACTTCCTTTTTGCTGGTTACCGGGGAATGACTGTTGAACAGCTGTTTACTCTTCGCCGTCAGCTCCGTGCTGAAAACGCTGAGTTCAAAGTTGTTAAGAATAACTTTGCCAAGATTGCGTTCAAGAAAAAAAATGCCAATGTTGATGGCTATCTAGTTGGTCCAACCGCTGTGGTTATGGCTCGCAAAGATGGCGGTCCCGTGGCGAAGATTCTGGTTGAGTTTGCGAAAGAAGTGCCTACGCTGGAATTGAAAGGCGGCTTTTTGGGTGGTTCAGTGTTTAATGCCGCTCAGGTAGAAGCTTACTCCAAGTTGCCCAGCAAGAATGAACTGTTGGCAAGTTTGATGGGAACCATGAAGGCTCCTGCCCAGAACTTGGTCTATGTCTTGAATGGTGTGACCACGAAGTTGGTTCGAACTTTACAGGCTGTTGCCGATCAAAAGGCTTCAGGTCAATAAGGGTTAAATCCGGGTTAGTCTTCAAAATTAAGCCTACTATCCCGGCATAAAAAATATAACTAAGGAGAAGTTAATATGGCTAAGCTTTCAACCCAGGAAATCCTGGACGCAATCGCCGGAATGACCGTGCTCGAAGTTTCTGAGCTCGTTAAAGCGATGGAAGAGAAATTTGGTGTTACCGCTGCAGCTCCTGTAGCTGTTGCTGCGGTTGCCGGTCCTGCTGCTGGCGGTGCTGCCGCTGTTGCTGAAGAAAAGACTGAGTTTGACGTTATCCTCAAGGCTCATGGCGACAAGAAGATTGACGTTATTAAGGTTGTTCGTGAAATTACCAGCTTAGGTCTGAAAGAAGCCAAGGATTTGGTGGAAGCAGGCGGAAAGGCTATTAAGGAAGCGGTTTCTAAGGCTGAGGCCGAAGACATCAAGAAGAAGCTCACCGCAGTGGGTGCCGATGTCGAAATCCGCTAAGTCGGTTTTCTGAATTTATTTTTCTCATGAACCACCAGGGGTTAGTTTGACCTCTGGTGGTATCTTTGTCAGGGGGTACACATGAATTCAACGCGTCCGAAGAAGATTGAGCGTGTCTATATCGGTAAGGATATTGACGAGGTGATGGAGCTTCCGGATCTGATTGACATTCAATTGTCTTCGTACGAGCGGTTCCTTCAGCGCGAGACACTCAAAAGCGGCCAGCCCCTGAAGAAACAAGGTCTCCAAGAGGTTTTTTTAGAAACCTTTCCTATAGTTAGTCAAAATGAAGAGCTGACGTTAAGTTTTGATCACTATATCCTCGAAGAAAGTAATGTTAAGTTTTCGGAAAATCAGTGTAAAAAGAAAGGCTTAACCTATTCTATCCCCTTAAAAGCACGAGTGAGCTTGTTTTTTAGCTCTTCCGGGGAAATGCGTCAAAAAGATATTTATATGGGGGAAATCCCCATTATGACCGACCGTGGTACCTTTATCATTAATGGTGCGGAAAGAGTCGTCGTTTCACAAATTCACCGCTCTCCAGGTGTTGTTTTTAGCCGTGAAAAAGGTGTTTTTGCCAGCCGAATTATTCCCAATAAAGGGTCTTGGCTAGAATTTGAAATTGACCAAAAGAAAGAGTTGATTTACGCCAAAATCGACCGTAAAAAAAGAATCTTGGCGACCCTGCTCCTGAGAGCTTTGGGCTTAGGCTCCCGAGAAGAAATTGTGGCTTGGTTTTATGAAACCAAAACAGTGAATATTGATACACCAGAAGCCAAAGATAAGCTCAAAGGATCTTTCTTAGCGAAGGATGTCTGGTTCGGTGAAGGTGAGGATCGCAAGAAGCTTTATCGCGCAGGTGATATTCTTCATGAGCACGAAATTGCCCAAATCCTTAGTGACGGTATTAAAGAAATAACCATCATTGATGATAGTCGTGCCAAGGCGAAAGAAGAAGGTTGTAATTACTTATCCAGTCACATCATTTTGAATTGTTTTGAACGCGAAGACGCCAAGTACATTCGTGATGACAAAACCAATGATGAGCCAACCAAAGAAGATGCTTTGTCCGCTGTGTATTCTGTTCTTCAACCGGGTGAGCCAGTTTCCGTAGAAAATGCTGAAAAAGACTTAGCCATGATGTTCTTTAACCCTCGCCGTTATGACTTGGGTAAAGTAGGTCGCTACAAGTTGAATCGAAAGTTCAGCTATGTCGATCCTGACGAAGAATCCGTTCTGACTATGAAAGACGTGGTCAATACGATGCTTCACCTCATCAAAGTTTACAATGATGATGCGAATATCGATGATATTGACCACTTAGGAAACCGCCGCGTTCGTTCGGTGGGTGAGCTTTTGGCGAATGCGATGAAGACAGCCTTTACTCGCATGGAACGTATTGCCAAAGAACGCATGACACTGAAAGAAATTGAAACCATTAAGCCTTCCGATTTGATTTCGATCAAACCGGTTGTTGCGGCCATTAAGGAATTCTTTGGTTCAAGCCAACTGTCGCAGTTCATGGATCAGGTTAATCCGCTGGCAGAACTGACGCATAAGCGCCGATTAAACGCCTTAGGACCGGGTGGTTTGTCCCGAGATCGGGCAGGGTTCGAAGTCCGTGACGTTCACTACACGCACTATGGTCGCATGTGCCCCATTGAAACTCCAGAAGGACCGAACATTGGGTTAATTGTCTCTCTGGCCAGTTATTCTCGGGTCAATGACTACGGCTTTTTGGAAACCCCTTATCGAAAAGTTTCTCATGGAAAAGCTACCAAAGAGATTGAATACCTTTCCGCCATTGACGAAGAAAAGTACTACATTGCTCAGGCTGGCGCCCGGGTTAACGCCGAAGGGATATTCCAAGAAGATTTAGTTTCCTGCCGAAAAGCAGGGGATTATACTTCGAAAGATCCTTCTACGATTCAATACATGGACGTTTCGCCCAAGCAAATTATCTCTGTTTCTTCGGCGTTAATACCCTTCTTGGAGCATGACGACGCGAACCGTGCTCTCATGGGTTCGAACATGCAACGCCAAGCTGTTCCGCTCCTATTCCCTGATCCACCGATTGTCGGTACCGGGATGGAACGCAAAGCGGCGTACGACTCTGGTGTTTTGGTGAAAGCTAAGCGTGGGGGAGAAGTGGTTTATGTTTCTTCAACCTGTGTCCGCATTCGCCCTGAAGATGCTAAAGACCCCTCCGAGGTCGATGAATACGAATTGACCAAATTTGCACGTACCAACCAGGATACCTGTTTTAACCACCGCCCAGTCGTTCGTACAGGTGATGTGGTAGCTCGTGGTGCTGTTTTGGCTGATGGACCCGCTACCTTAGACGGTGAACTCGCCTTGGGTCGAAACTTACTCCTAGGCTTCGTGCCTTGGAACGGCTACAACTACGAAGACGCTATTCTGATTTCAGAGCGTGTGGTGAAAGAAGATATCTTTACCTCCATCCACATTAAGGAATTTGCCACGGAAATTCGTGAAACAAAGCTGGGTCCCGAACGGATAACTCGCGATGTGCCGAATTGTTCTGAGAAGTCCTTAGAGGATTTGGACGAAGAAGGTATTGTTCGCATCGGGGCGAAGGTTAAGGCCGGTTCGATTCTCGTGGGAAAAGTCACTCCGAAGTCTGAAACTGAAACAACTCCTGAATATAAACTGTTGAACTCGATATTTGGTGAAAAAGCCAAGGACGTTAAAGATTCTTCGTTGCGGTTACCGCATGGAATCGAAGGCACGGTCATTGATATTCAACGTCTACGCCGCACGGAAGGGGATGATCTGGCACCTGGAGTAGACGAAGTCGTCAAGGTTCTTGTGGCTAAGAAACGCAAGTTGCGCGAAGGCGATAAGATGGCTGGACGTCACGGAAATAAAGGTGTTGTCGCCCGGGTTCTTCCCGTGGAAGATATGCCGTTTATGGAAGATGGTACGCCCTTGGATGTTTGTTTGAACCCACTTGGTGTTCCTTCCCGAATGAACTTAGGTCAGATTCTGGAATCTGAATTGGGTATGGCCGGTTATCTTCTGGGGGAAAATTATTCTACCCCTGTCTTTCAATCGGCCAGTGCAGAAATGATTGAGAACAAGCTGGAATCGGCAGGTTTCTCGCATACCAGCAAAACAACCTTGATTGATGGACGCACCGGTGTACCTTTTGTGAACCCCGTCATGGTGGGTGTGATGTACGTCTTAAAACTTCACCACTTGGTGGATGACAAGATGCACGCTCGGTCCACTGGCCCGTACTCCTTGGTCACACAGCAGCCCTTGGGGGGTAAAGCTCAGTTTGGTGGTCAGCGTTTGGGTGAAATGGAAGTTTGGGCGTTGGAAGCCTACGGTGCCGCGAACACTCTGCAAGAGCTGTTGACCATTAAGTCTGATGATATGACTGGACGCGCGAAAATCTACGAAGCCATCGTGAAAGGCGAAGCGACTAGTGCCGCCGGTATTCCTGAATCCTTCAATGTTCTGGTCCAGGAATTGCGCGGTTTGGCTTTGGATATGTCGATTTTTGATGCCAAAGAACGTCAGATCCCGCTGACGGAAAAGGATGAGGAACTGATTGCTAAACAGGGCAATAGTTTCTAAAGGGAGCGAGGAGTTTTAAGACATGCGAGATATTCAAGAGTTTGATAGTATTCTTATTAAGTTAGCCTCTCCCGAGCAGATTCGTGCTTGGTCGTATGGTGAAGTCAAAAAACCCGAAACGATCAACTACCGAACCCTTCGACCGGAAAAGGAAGGGTTGTTCTGTGAAAAGATTTTTGGAACGACCAAAGAATGGGAATGTTACTGCGGTAAATTTAAGTCTATTCGCTATAAAGGCGTAATTTGCGACCGTTGTGGCGTAGAAGTGACCCACTTCAAGGTTCGCCGTGAACGGATGGGGCATATTGAACTGGCTAGCCCCGTTTCTCATACATGGTATTTCCGAGCCGTTCCCAGTCGAATGGGCCTGCTTTTGGACCTGCCGAATGCCGCCCTGCGGTCTATCCTGTACTATGAGAAGTACATAGTCACCGATCCTGGTGAAAATACAGACCTCAAAAAGGGTCAACTTCTCACGGAAGAAGAGTACATGGAGGCTCAAGACCGTTACGGGATGACGTTTACTGCGGGTATTGGTGCCGAAGCGATTCGTACCATGCTCGACAACGTCAACCTTGATCAGCAGTCGGCAGCCCTTCGGCAAAAGATGATCGAAAAGGGCAGTAAGGTCGATAAGCGCCTGTTAAAACGAATCGAAATTGTCGAAAATTTCCGAGACTCGGGAAACAAGCCCAGTTGGATGATCATGGATGTTATTCCCGTGATTCCGCCGGACTTGCGCCCCATGGTGCAGTTGGATGGTGGTCGCTTTGCTACCTCTGACTTAAATGACCTCTATCGTCGTGTGATTAACCGGAATAACCGTTTAAAGAAGCTGATCGCGTTGAATGCTCCTGATATCATCATTCGTAACGAAAAACGGATGTTGCAAGAAGCCGTCGATGCTCTTTTTGAAAACAACAAAAAGAAAAAAGTAGTCAAAGGTGCTGCAAATCGTCCTTTGAAGTCTTTGTCGGACTTGCTGAAAGGTAAGCAAGGTCGCTTCCGTCAAAACTTACTAGGAAAGCGCGTCGACTACTCAGGCCGTTCGGTCATCGTCGTTGGTCCTGAATTAAAACTGCATCAGTGTGGTTTACCGGCCAAGATGGCTCTTGAACTCTACAAGCCCTTCATTATGAAGAAGCTGGTCGAAAAAGACGTCGTTTACAACATCAAAAAAGCAAAAACTTTGGTGGAGCAAGAGACCGAAGAAGTTTGGGCGATTTTGGATGATGTGGTTAAAGAACACCCTGTTCTGCTTAACCGAGCCCCAACCTTGCACCGTTTAGGGATTCAAGCTTTCGAGCCAGTTCTTGTCGAAGGAAAGGCCATTAAGCTCCACCCCCTCGTTTGTCATGCGTACAACGCCGACTTCGACGGTGACCAGATGGCCGTGCACGTGCCGTTGACCCAAGCGGCACAAATTGAATGTTGGACGCTGATGTTGGCTCCAAATAACCTTTTGGACCCTGCCAACGGTAACCCGATTGTGTTCCCGTCTCAGGACATGGTTTTAGGAATCAACTACCTCACCCGGGCCATGCCCAATGCTAAGGGAAGTGGAAAGCTCTACTCGAGTCTTGAAGAAGTTCAAATGGCGGTTGAAGTCGGCGCGTTGCACTATCAGGCCCCCATCAAGTGCCGCCACCGAAAAATGGGCGCAGATTACTTTGAAACCACAGCCGGTCGCCTCATTCTGAACGATGAACTCCCCGAAGAAATTGAGTTTGTGAATGAAGCCATGGGGGATAAGCAAATCAAGGCTTTCATTGCCCGTGTTTACAGCAAACATGGCCCCTATTTAACGGTTAAAATGCTCGACAGCATCAAAAGTCTTGGTTTCCGCTATGCGACCATCTTCGGGGCGTCAATTGGTCTTGCTGACGTTGTTGTTCCTAAAGAAAAAACAACCCTGATGAAGACGGCCAATGAAGAAGTGGCTAAGATTCAGCGTCAGTACTTGGACGGCGTTATTACCGGCGAAGAACGGTATAACAAAGTGGTCGATACCTGGTCCAAGACGAATGACGAGTTAACCGACATCATGATGAAAACCCTGAAGCAAGACAAAGATGGATTTAACTCCATTTACATGATGGCCGACTCTGGAGCCCGCGGTTCTAAAAACCAGATCCGTCAGCTGGCGGGTATGCGTGGTCTAATGGCCAAGCCTTCCGGTGATATTATTGAACTGCCGATTCGTTCAAACTTCAAAGAAGGCCTTTCGGTGATCGAGTTCTTCATTTCAACCAATGGTGCTCGTAAAGGTTTGGCGGATACAGCCTTGAAAACCGCTGACGCCGGTTACCTGACACGACGCTTGGTGGATATTGCACAAGACGTCGTCGTTAACGATGAAGATTGTGGCACGATCAACGGTATTGATGTTTCGGCCATTAAAGACGGCGAAGAAATTCGTGAGTCTTTGTCCGAACGCATTTCGGGTCGTTTTACCCTAGAACGAGTAAAGCACCCCATCACCGGCGAGATTTTAGTCGATGTCAACGAAGAAGTTTCGAATGAAAAAGCCGCTCAAATCGAAGAGTTAGGAATTGAAACTGTTCGTGTTCGCTCGGTTTTAACTTGTGAAGCCAAACATGGTGTTTGCCGTAAGTGCTATGGGCGGAATTTAGCCACCAACCGAACTGTCAATATTGGTGAGGCCGTGGGGATTATTGCGGCACAGTCCATTGGACAACCGGGTACACAGTTGACCATGCGGACGTTCCATATTGGTGGTGTTGCCACCAAGGGTGCCGAAGAAAATAAAACGGTTCTCAAGTACCCTGTCATTATAAAAGAAGTGAAGGGGAGTTCTGTTCCGCAACGGGACGGAAACTTGTTGTTCACTCGTAAGGGCGTTTTAGTCGTTGCTAAGATTTTTGAGACGATTGAAGTGGCATCGGGAGATAAGGTCGTTGTTCAAGAAGGACAGAAGGTCATTGATGGTGTTCCTTTAGTAGAACGAAAAGGTCAAACCATTACGGCACGCCACATTGCCTTTGTCCATTTGAAAGAAAATCGCTTGTATTTAGTGTCTCAAGACATGAAAGTCGAAATTCGAAACGGTTCTATGCTGTTTGTGAAAGCCGGTGATGTGGTCGGTGCCAATGAAACCTTGGCTACTTTTGATCAGTTTGCCGAGCCCATCATTGCCGAAGCTGAAGGTATCGTGAAGTTCCGGGATATCAATTTGGGAACGACTCTTCGAGAAGAAGTTAACCCCGATACGGGAAACATTGAAAAGAAGATCACAGACTATGCTTTGGAAGAACTGGACCCTGCGATTTTGATTCTAAATCCAGCTGATCCCGACCCGAAGAATGAGGCAAATATTCTTGCAAAGTACGTTCTTCCTGGTGGTGCCTATTTGTCCATTGATGAAGGGGCCAAGGTAAAGCCGGGTACGATTTTAGCCAAACTTCTGAAAGAATCTGGAAAAACCCAGGATATTACCGGTGGTCTCCCCCGTGTTCAAGAGTTGTTTGAAGCTCGACGCCCGAAAAGTGGTGCTGTCTTGGCCAAAATTAGTGGAACGGCTCACCTTAAAGCGATTTCAAAAGGTAAACGTTTGATTGAGGTGGAAGATCCGTACGGAAGCACTCATCAACACAAAGTCCCCGTTGGTAAGTTGTTGCTTATCCGTGACGGTGACCCAGTTGAAGCCGGCGAACCTTTGTGTGAAGGAACCGTGGACCCCCATGATGTTCTTGAAGTTTTGGGAGAAAACGCTCTTCAGGCCTTCTTGGTAAATGAAGTTCAAGCCATTTATCGTCTACAAGGTGTTAAAATCGATGATAAACACATTGGAACGATTATCCGGCAGATGATGCGCAAAGTGGAAATTATGGAAGTCGGTGATACAAAGTTCATCTTTGGTCAGTCTGTCGATAAATATAATTTTCATCGAGAAAACGAACGGATTGTGCGGGAAGGTGGTCAGGCCGCTGTGGGACGACCGCTCTTGTTGGGTATCACACGGGCCGCTGTGACGATTGAATCGTTTATTTCGGCCGCGTCCTTCCAAGAAACAACCAAGGTTTTGACGAATGCCGCTATTGCTGGAAAAATTGATGAACTTCGCGGTCTCAAGGAAAACGTTATTATTGGTCACCTGATTCCTGCCGGAACTGGGATGAAAAAATACAAAAATCTTCGTTTGTATGACCAAAATCGTGAGGACTTGGATGCTCACATTGCCGAGATTCTGGAAGCGCGACGTCGTGAAAAAGAATTGGCTGCCTTGGAGGAAAACCGCAAGGCTATGGCGATGATGGAAGAAGAAACCGAAGAAGAAGAATAAGAAGCAAAAACGTTTTAAAAAGGCGCTTTTGTAAACTGGGGAGCTCTTGAGTTCCCCAGTTCTTTATGTTAATCTAGTTTACTTTTCCAGGTCCCCCATGCTGACCTTTTGTTAAAAGGTGGGAGTCCTTGGAGAATCTGGCTGAATGGCCAATTGTGGAGAGCTTAATGCCTACCATTAATCAGTTGATTCGTTCGGGGCGTGACAAGGTTTTGACCAAGACTAAGTCGCCTGCGTTACAATCCTGTCCTCAAAAACGCGGTGTTTGTACCCGCGTTATGACTGTTACACCTAAAAAACCAAACTCTGCCCTTCGCAAAGTTGCTCGTGTTCGCTTGTCGAACGGGATTGAAGTAACTGCCTACATCCCTGGAATTGGTCATAATCTTCAGGAGCACTCGGTAGTTGTTATTCGAGGTGGTCGTGTTAAGGACCTTCCTGGTGTGCGTTACCACATTATTCGCGGAGCAAAAGATGCTCTCGGAGTCGCTAAGCGTATGCAAGGGCGATCAAAATATGGTGCCAAGCGGCCAAAGGCCTAAGGGAAGGAGTATACTATGCCTCGAAAAAGCTATGATGCTAACCGAAGCCTTTTGCCGGATCCCTTGCATAATTCGATCGTTGTTGCCAAATTTGTTCGTCGTATGATGCAACGCGGTCAATTGATGACTTCTCAGAAGATTCTGGAAAGTGCCTTTGGAATTATTCAACAAAAGCTAGAAAAAGAACCTTTAGAAGTCTTTTTGAAGGCTTTGGATAATGTGAAGCCTGTTGTTGAAGTTAAGTCTCGCCGTGTGGGTGGATCAACGTATCAGGTTCCTGTAGAAATTCGGGAATCTCGTCGAGAAGCCTTGGCACACCGCTGGGTGATTACGGCCAGTCGTAGTCGAAGTGGAAAGTCAATGTCTGAAAAATTAGCTTCTGAACTTCTGGATGCTTTTAACAACACGGGAACAGCTTTCAAGAAGAAAGAAGATACACATCGTATGGCCGAAGCTAACAAGGCTTTCAGTCACTACAAGTGGTAATTTAGTAATTCTTTGTATTTGATATGTTTTTTTGTGGGAATAGATTGACAGGGGGTTAGCTTCCTGTTAATCTAGCCTACAGTTTTGACCCTTCGGGGCATGTGCGGTTGATCTGCACCTCTGCTGGAAGGTAGCGTTCTTTGGCGGATTCCTTTCTTTC
>DAIDJJ010000079.1:0-12110 GCA_027451385.1 Spirochaetales bacterium
CTTTATCACTACTGAGACTTTTTTATTGCGTTTTAGCCGAGAAGGACTTTCCTTTAAACCTGGTCAATACCTCAGTGTTGGCCTTGCCGGTCATCGAGAACAACGAGAATATTCCATTTATTCCCCACTTGATGCTAACTTTTTAGAAATTCTCGTCCGAGTTGTGCCTGATGGTAAAGTTAGCCGTCAATTGGCACAACTTCAACCTGGTGATCTATTGGCTGTAGATGGGCCTTTTGGCTATTTTCTGATTTCAGAGGCTCAAAAAAAGAAGCCGTTTTTATTTGTCGCGACGGGAACAGGTCTTTCTCCTTTTCATTGTCTGAGTAACTCCATTCCCGAACTCGATTACCAAATTTTACACGGAGTTCGACAACAACACGAACAGTACGGTTATGAAGACTTTCACCGCTCGCGGTTGATTAGTTGTGTAACAGGCGGCGGCGGCGATTATACGGGACGAGTCACACAGTATTTACGGGAACATCAGTGGCAACCCGAAACCCAAGTGTACCTCTGTGGCAATTGTGATATGATCTACGATGCCTTTGATCTGCTCAAAGAAAAGGGCTTACCCTCTTCGCAGATCTTTACCGAAGTCTATTTCTGATAAGGCGAGTCTGTGATGAAGTATTTTATTTTAAATTTAGGTTGTCAGATGAATCAGTCGGATTCAGAACGAATTCAAGCTGTTCTAAGACAAATGGGTTTAGAAAAGACCGAAAATGAAGATGAAGCTTTAGTTCGAGGCATTGTGGCTTGTTCTGTGCGGCAAAAAGCCATTGATAAAGTTTATTCAAAAATTTATGAGTGGAATGAACAAAAAGCCTCAAAAAATCTGATTACCTTTGTCTCAGGGTGTATTCTCCCCGCCGATCATGAAAAATTTTTGAAAAAATTTGATTTGATCTTTAGCTTACAACAACTCAAAGAACTTCCCGAAATGTTCCGACAGTATGGGGTAACCACACCCTTGAGCACCACCTCTGCAGAAGAGGATCAGGAATTTAGTCCTTTAATGGGGGGCTTCTGGCAAGTAAAACCTCATTACAGTAGTTCCTTTGAGGCCTTTGTTCCCATCCAAAATGGTTGTGATAAATTTTGCACCTTCTGTGCAGTTCCCTACACCCGAGGTCGTGAAATTTCACGACCTTCCGCTGAAGTTTTAGAAGAAGTTCAAACCCTTGTCCGTGCTGGGTACAAAACGGTGACTCTACTGGGTCAAAATGTTAACTCCTATGGGCAAGACCGGCAGGGAAACGAGATGACTTTTGCCGAACTGCTTCGTGAAGTGGGTGAAATTGGCCGTCGAGAACAAGCCGATTTCTGGACATATTTTACTTCACCTCATCCCCGAGATATGACTCGTGAGGTTTTAGAAGTCATTGCAGAATATCCTGTGCTTGCCAAACAAATTCACCTTCCGCTCCAGTCCGGTGACGACAAAGTTTTGATCCGCATGAACCGCAACTACGGACTGGACCGTTATCGAACCATCGTTTCAGATATTCGGAGTATTCTTCCCTCTGCCACACTCTTTACCGACATCATTGTGGGCTTCACTGGTGAAACAGAAGAGCAGTTTCAGAACACCCGTTCGGCTTTAGAAGAATTTCAATTTCAAATGGCATTTATTGCCCAATATAGTCCACGGCCTGGTGCTGCATCGTACCGCTGGCAGGATGATATTCCACGAGAGGTGAAGAAAAATCGTCTTCATGAATTAACATCCGTTCTTCAAGCTTCCAGCTTGGCCTACAACCAAACCCTCGTCGGAAAAACTCTCCGCGTCATTGTGGATAAGCCAGATCGCAAACCAGGCTATTGGGCGGCTCGAACAGAAGGCAAAGTGGCTGTACGCTTTGCGTCAAATGGAAAAGATTTAACCGGCCAATTTGTGAACTTGCGAATTACTCATGCGGTAGCTTTGTCAATTGAAGGCGAGCTTGTGACTGAACCCGCTGGACAACTTGCTCCCCTGTGACTATTTTTGGTGAACTATGATCAAAGCTCCCCTAACAGGTACCCCTGAAGAACTCTGGAGGCGGCGTGCCGCAGAGAAACTCACGCATTTTACTCTCTATGGTGGACTCATTCGTGGGGCCTATGTGCAGGCAAATATGGTGGTAGAAGAAATGGCCCAAAGCCACCAACTTGGTCCTTTTGAAACCTACTTTTTAGGACAAGCTTACCTTGCGGCTCTTTTAATGGCTTCGACACTTAAGGGCAATGATCGGCTGAATCTTAAAATCAATACCAACGGACCTGTGGGTGGGTTTACGGTTGATGCAAATGCCTATGGTGAAGTTCGAGGTTATCTTTTTGAAAACCCGATTCGAATTCCAACCGAGTGGAAAGAAGCTCCTTTTACAGAATTGTGGGGAGAAGGAACCCTCTCGGTCACGTATGTCCGGGAAGGAAAACGTGTACCAGTGACAGGAACAGTGGCCTTTGACCAGAGATCGTTGGCCCGCGGCTTAGTTCACTACTTTGATCAATCCGAACAAACTTCTACCGCCTTAGACCTCAGTCTCCCTTTTGCCGAAAATGGCAAACCTTTGGCGGGAGCTGGTTTACTTCTTCAAGCTTTACCTGGTTGTCCCGACAGCGTTTGGAATACCATGGCTACCCGGCTAAACCAGCTTCCCTCGATTGGAGACAACGCCGAGCAAAGCCACTCTCCGTCGGCCCTCTTAGACTTTTGGTTTACGGATGCCTCTCCTAAAATTTTAGGGAACCGTAGTGTGGAGTTTTTTTGTCCCTGTTCCAAAGATCGGTTTCAAAGCGTGCTTCAAGGATTTTCCCCGGAGGAACAAGCCGATATTCTCCTGAATGGCCCTTTCCCCTTAGAAACAACTTGCGCCAATTGTGCTTCTGTCTATCAGTTTTCACGAGAAGAGCTAGCCGTACTTTTTCAACACTAGGCTTTTATATACTAGGCCAAACAAATTCAAAGGCGGCTCCGCCTTCTAGCGGATTCAAGGCTCTTAATCGTCCTTTTTGGCGCTCCATCATGCTTCGCGCGATGGCTAGGCCAAGGCCATAACCTTCAGAAGCACGATCTTCCGGTAAACGATAAAAGCGCTGGAAGATTTTTTCCAAACTTTCCGAGGGTATGGGGGGTCCTTGATTTGTGATGGTTAAAGTGATTTCCCGAACTTTTAGTGGAGAAATTCCTTGGTGAAAATCTAATTTAACCTTAGAACCTGGCGGAGCATGACGATAGGCATTATCTAAGACATTCATCAACGCCTGTTTTGCCGTTACTGGATCAAGCAAGGTCTGTAAAGGCGGTAAAGACTTCCATTCCGTCGGAACACCTTCCCACTGTGGAACCAGACGAAGTTCTTTATCTTCCCAGAGTGGAGACATTTCTTCGACAAGTTCCTGAGTCAAGGCAGATACACTTTGCTTTTCCCAATTGACTTGCTCCAAGCCTTTTTCGAGCTGAGCTAAGTTCAGCATGGTATTGAGGAAGGAAACGATTTGGTCCACATCCAGGAGATTATCTTCAAAAACTTCCCGCCAACGAGCAGGTAAATCCCCTTTGCTGAGGATGCTTTCGTTACGTCCTCGAAGGATTGTCAAAGGAGTCCTCAGTTGATGAGAAAGATCTTCTACCAAACTTTCTTGAAAGCTTCGATCCAGAGCCAAGCGATCCAAAAGTTGGTTGAGGGTTGACGCCAAAAGCCCAATTTCATCCTTACCAGGTGGTTGCGGGAGGCGATCTTCCAAATGCGATTCAGACAAATGTGCTGCAGTCGAAGACATTTTGGCCACAGGTCTCAAAGCCCGTGAAATCAACAGAGTTCCCAAGGCCGAACTAAACAGGATGGACCCCGTTAAGAGAATGGCTAAAACTCCCAAAAACCCCCAAGTGGTCGTTCCATCATCCGCTAAAAGACAAGCTACACGAATTTCTCCCACCAACTTTTGATGGTGGAACCAAGGCTCATTCAAAACGCGAAAAGGTTCTGGAGCCGAACGAACTGTAACATAAGTGGCAGAGGTTTCCAGTTGACGAATCGCTTTTTCTAGGGATAAAGCCCGGTTTGAGGCACTGACCACTTGGTTGTCAAGATTCAAAAGGTAAATGGTCGTTTTAAAGAGCAACGGCCTATTCAAACGCCGTTGCCAGTAATTTCTCAAATAAGCTTGAAAGTCGTTACTGTCCAGCTTGACCTCATTTTGTCCTTGCCAATAAGAAGTGCAGGCATCCAGCGCCAAACGAGCTTCTGTTAACAGAAAATGATCCAGCAATTGACGCTGACGGCCTTCATACCAAACAAAAGAACCAATCCCCAAGGCGGTGAGTAAGAGAACGGTCAGGCCAATATGGGTCAGAACAAGACGATGCCGAATCGACAGTCCTGAGGTCAAAGACTATCCTCAATTTGTGAACTAAGATCCCCCACAACAAAACCTTTCCCCCGAACAGTCTGAATGAGCCGGTATCTTTGCCCATCATCAATTTTTTTACGCAATCTGTTGACAAAAACATCAATCACGTTCGTATAGAGGGTAGTTTCAGAATCCCAAACAGACTTCGCAATCATGGCCCTAGTAACGATTTGACCTTGGTGCCGCATCAAGTACTCTAAAAGTTGTGATTCCTTTCGGGATAGAATTATTTCTTTTCCCGCTCGCATCACGACTCGGGTATTCGGATCTAAGGTCAGATCACCCGTTTGGACGATATCCCGGGGATAATTTTGAGCTTTTCGAAACAGGGCTCGAAGCCGGGCTTTGAATTCCTCGATTTCAAACGGTTTCGTCAAATAATCGTCGGCGCCGGAATCTAAACCCTCGACTTTGTCAGTGATGGTAGACTTAGCTGTTAACAAAAGAATGGGCTGCTTAATACCCTTATCTCGTAAAAATCGACAAAAATCCATACCATTTTGACCGGGTAACATCACGTCCAAAACAAAGGCATCAAACTGATCTTTTTCAATCAGACCAGAAGCTTGCTCAGCAGAACCACAGGCTTCTGAGTCCCAGCCTTCCGCTTTTAGGCTTTGAGCAAGCAAATGCTGAATTTTTACTTCATCTTCTACGATCAAAACCTTCATACGAGAATCCTCCCTTTGAGTCATATGTAATTTAACACAAAAGTCATTACAAAATAAAGAGCATTATCTTACGTTTCGAGGGGGAACTCTAGCATTTTCTGCAAAATTTCACCTGCTCTTGACAAGATTTGAGGCCATTGACCCTCTTCATCTGCAGTGAAACGACTCAAAACATAATCGGCTAAACTGCCGTGTTGGGGTCTTCCCACCCCAATTCTTAGACGATAGAAATCTGAGGTACTCCAATGTTGTTTTAAAGAACGCAACCCATTATGTCCCCCTAAGCCCCCCCCAAATTGGCCTTTAACTTCGCCAAAAGGCAGTTCGACGTCATCGTGAACTGCTAACCAAGATTCTGGGGGAATCCGAAAGTAATCACTCATAGCCCGGCCACTTTCACCACTAAGATTCATATAAGTTTCGGGAAGCAATAAAAACAATTTTTGACCGGCCCAATGTGCAGTGGTCCATTGGCCCTGGAATTTCTTTTGCCATTGGCCCTGGTTTTGCCAAGGAAGGGTTGCAGCCACTTTCCAACCAACATTATGTCGAGTGGCTTCGTATTCGCGGCCAGGATTTCCTAAAAAAATGATTGCTTGGAGACGAATCGACTTCATGAGCGTAAATTACGCCGGGTTTTTAAAGTTTTTTCAAGCTAAGACTCGAGGTCAACAGTTATGAGAGGTATGAAGACATCAACCTCTGACCGATCCCTTATTTCCCAGCGTGCTTTAGAAAGCCTGAGTGATCTTGAGCTGATTCAACAACTTTTAGGAAAAGGAAAACTAATGAATGAGGCAGACCAAATTCAAAAATTCCTTGAAGTTTGGGACTCGCAACTCCCTGGTGAAACGACGTGGAAGCAATGGCGGAATATGGGACTGAGTCCCTCGATAACCTTAAAAGCGGCAGCGGCATGGGAACTGTCGCGACGTAAACTATGTCTGAGTTCGACTCGAATCACCTCTCCTGAAGCCCTCTTTACACAAGTCGTACGTTGGGCAGAACGTCCCCAGGAGGTTTTCTTATCTGCAACACTAAATGGAGCACAAGAACTGATCCGATTAAGAGTGATTACCATCGGGCTAGTCAACCGAACGTTAGTTCACCCTCGCGAGGTCTTTGCTCCCGCACTAAGTGACCGCAGTGCCGGAATTCTTGTCGCCCATAACCATCCTTCTGGTCAGTTGCAACCGAGTAAAGAAGATTTAGACGTCACCTCACGCTTAAAACAAGCTGGCGAGCTTTTAGGAATTCCTTTGCTCGACCATCTTATTTTTAGTCGTCAAGCATTTGTGAGTTTGAAGCAGTTGGGGCATCTGCCCTAAAGCTTAAAGGCATAGCAGATAGTCAATCTTAACCGATTTTTTCAAGATTTCTTTGACGAGAACAAGGAGTTTACCTAAAATGATAGTGTGACATCGGATTTCATAAACTTTGCCGAGGAGCCTAGCCTATCCTCGACTTCAGCACCCACCACATGGAAGATTCTCATTGCGGATGATGAACCTTCGGTTCATTTAGTCACCAAACTGGCTTTGGGAGATTTCACTTTTGAGGGCCGCAAGCTTGAGCTACTTTCAGCCTATGGCGAAGACGAGGTTAAAGTTCAATTAACAACTCATCCCGATATTGCCTTGATCCTCTTGGATGTGGTTATGGATACAGCAGATTCTGGGTTTGACTTAGTTCGCTATATCCGTCAAGAACTCAAGAATGCTGAAATTCGCATTATTATGAGGACTGGCCAATCCGGGAATGCTCCAGAAGATCGGATTATCATTAACTATGATATCAATGACTTTAAAGATAAAACCGAGCTGACGGTCTCTAAACTCCGTACCACTCTCATCTCTTCCCTACGAGCCTACAATCACCTTAAAAAAATTGCTCAAAGCCGCAGGTATCTCCAAGATATCATCAACTCATTGACTTCGGTTCTTATGACCGTTGATTCCCACTTGAATATCGTGCTTTGGAACAAACAAATTGAACAGTGGTCAGGAATACAGGGAATTGATGCCGTGGGAAAAAAGCTTTTTGACATTGCTCCCTGGCTAAGTCCCTTAAAACCTTTGCTGGAAGCCGCTGCCGCTACCAGAAAAGCTGATGTTCGCAGAAATATCCCCATATATGTCAATGGTGCGGAACGTTTTATTCACCTTCAAATTCAACCCTTGTCAGTAGATCAGGGAGATGAGCTGGTCATTCACCTCGAAGATGTGACGGTCAGCAGGCATCAAGATGAACAACGACAACGTCATCAACAGCTGACCCTTTTGCGTTCTTTAACAGAAAATGTCGCCCAGGCACTTAAAAGTGTTTCTGAGCAACTTCAACATTCTACAGTTCCCTCGGAAGAAGGTTTACTGAAATTACAGAAGCTTCTGAAAAGAATACCGCCTGATAATGAGGGGTTACCATTACCGAGAACGAATCTGGATTGGTTAAAAAGTTTTCGAGCCGCTGGAAAAGCTTTAACAGCACAAGGCCGTTTTCAACTGCAAGGCCCGATACAACCTG
This sequence comes from Spirochaetales bacterium, assembly GCA_027451385.1. GTDB lineage: Bacteria > Spirochaetota > Spirochaetia > JABEVK01 > JABEVK01 > JABEVK01. Next base: position 7,596 of record DAIDJJ010000079.1, read on the forward strand.
TCATGGTCCTGGCGACCCCAGAAGATTTACAACGTCTGAATGAGCGTCTTTTAGACCCGGCAACCGAGAACGCCACTCTCTTGTTTGAGATTCAAGGTGATCGAGAATCTTTACCGTGGCCCCTCTGGTCTGATTCTCAACGGTATTGGCGCTTAAAAGCGACTTACCAATACTCCCAAAAAACTATGTCACAAGACTTATCTTGGATGATCACCATGGTGGCAATTTACAAAATTGTTGAAGCGATGGATGGTTTTGTGGATGCAGAAGAACTATCAGGACAACAACGAAGCTTACAACTATGGCTCCCTGAATCACAGCCCGACCAACCTCGATTACCCCAAGGAAATCGTTGGCAAGATACAGGTACCATTCTCGTTTGTGATGATGAGCCCATGATGCTTCAAGTAGCAGGAAGCATTCTTAAACGTTTCGGTTATGAGGTACTCACCGCTCGAGATGGCAAAGAGGCCTTAGAACTCGTTAAGAACAAGGCAAATGAAATTCGATTAATGCTCTTGGATCTGATTTTGCCTGGTCAAAATGGTTTAGATATTTTTCGACAAATTCATGAAATTGCCCCTGATCTTCCAGTTCTCTTGACCTCAGGGTTTGGGAAAGGTGATAAAGTCAATGAAGCCCTTGAAGCCGGGGCTGCAGGTTTTTTGCAAAAACCTTATGGAATGGAGACCCTAGCCGAGGCCTTTCGCCAAATCACCCAGAAGATTTGATAGTCACGAAAAGTATTCTAGAAGAATCATCAGCAACAATTTCGGTTTATCCCCACCTATATCCTGAGTTCATCTGAATTAGTCTGGGTAACGCTGTGTAATTTGCTTAATTGCGGGTAAGGCCTCAAAAAACACTTCAATCAGTTCCGGATCAAATTTGATGGCGGACATTTTTCGCATTTCTTCTAAAACATCCTTTTCGTCCCAAGCCTCTTTGTATACCCGGCGGCAACTCAACGCATCGTAAACATCGGCCACAGAGACAATTCTTCCCCAGAGAGGAATTTCTTCCCCCTTTCGTTTTAAAGGTTTTCCTTCTTCATCGGTTTTCGTCGGCTGACCAGTCAAGGGGTCGACCCATCCAGGATATCCTGTCCCATCCCAATTTTCGTGATGAGTCATCGCCACTTCGGCAGCCATGGCATCAAATTCCGATTGACGGTCTAAAAATAAACTTGCCCCTAAAAAGGTATGAGTCTGCATGATTTGGTATTCTTCAGGGGTAAACTTAGCGGGTTTCTTCAAAATTAAATCTGAGATCCCTACTTTTCCAACATCATGAAGCATCGCAGCCATTTTAAATATATCTGCTGTTCGGTTGATCTTTTCTGGAGGCAATCCTTTTTTGGCTGCCCATCTTCGATACAGTTCCGTCGCGTAGCCTGCAACACGATTAACGTGAGGCCCTGTTTCTTTAGGATCGCGAAACTCAGCCATCTTAATCATCCGCAAAATAATCGTACGGGTTAATTGGGCTCGTTGCAAAGCCATCGTAGCAGAACCGGCATAATGCAGGACAAGTAGCTCATCATCAGGTGAAAAGGCGCGAATAGACCCATCAGGATTTTTCGCATTGATGATTTGAATAACACCAATCACTTGTCCTGTATTCACCTTAAGTGGCAAAGTTAACATGGAAACCGTACGGTATTCGGTCATCACGTCATATTTGGGATCAAAATGAAAGGGCAGATTGGGACTTAAAGAATAAGCATCAGGAATATTCAAAAGTTCCCCAGAAGAAGCCACATAACCGGCGATAGTTTGATTGTTGATGGGGATGGAAAAAATGCTATAGGCCAGTTTCTGACCTTCAGGCAATCTTTTTTGCAAAGTTTCATTTTGAGAATAACGAATGTGCAAGCGCCCATCTTCAACCAAATAGATTGAGCCAGCATCTGCGGAGGCGGCCTGTCGGGCCCCTCGTAAAATTTCTTCTAGTAAGATATCAACGTCTTGAATTTTGTTAATATCCGCATCCAGGTCGATTAAAAGCTTAAGTTTGTCGCTATCACTTACCGTCATATTTCCAGTTTACGACGTCAACCCCCTTTGCGTCAAATTCTGATGGGGTCCCCCCTCTTTTAATATTTCAAAATATCTTGTATTCTGTGAATAATTTATGAATATTCCAACGACCTTTGCCGATCTCGGCCTTAGTCCTCCCATTCTTGAAGCACTCTCAAGAAAAGGTTTTGAGGAACCAACTCCTATTCAAGCTCTGGTGATTCCAGCTTTACTTCGTGGTGAACGTGACCTTATTGGTCAAGCTCAAACTGGTACAGGCAAAACAGCTGCCTTTGCGCTTCCTTTAATTGAACGATTAGTCCCTGGTGCGGGGCATGTTCAAGCCCTTGTCTTGGCACCCACACGCGAACTTGCCGTACAAGTTTGTGAAGAGATAGTTTCATTACGGGGAAATCCTCGACTGTCTGTTGCCCCCGTTTACGGCGGACAAGCTTATAGTGAGCAATTTCGCCGCCTCAAGCAGGGTGTAGACATCCTTGTAGGTACACCAGGACGAATTTTAGACCACCTTGAGCGAGGCAGTCTCAAACTAGATCAAGCCTCCTACTTGATCCTAGATGAAGCCGATGAAATGCTGGACATGGGCTTTCAAGAAGACATTGAAAAACTCTTAGCCCAGATCAATCCTGATCGACGTATGTTGCTTTTTTCAGCAACCATGCCTGACCGTATTCGGCAAATTGCCGAGACGAATATGAAAAACCCTGAGCTTCTTGCGGTCAAAAGTCCTCAATTAACGACCAGCCTTACGGAACAAATTTACTTTGAAGTTACAGAAAGTGATAAGTTCGAAGCTCTTTGCCGAATCCTGGATCTCGAAGATGACTTTTTTGGCATGATTTTCTGCCGCACGAAGATTCAAACAGATGATTTGGCCAGAAAATTAGGGGACCGTGGTTATGGAGCTGAAGGTATCCATGGGGATCTTTCCCAAAGCCAACGCGAAACCGTTTTGAAAAAATTTAAATCTCGTCGCATCAATATCCTTTGTGCGACAGACGTTGCCGCTCGCGGTATTGATGTCGAAGGGATGACGCATGTCATCAATTATAGTTTACCGCAAGACCCTGAAGCCTATGTCCATCGTATTGGTCGTACGGGACGAGCTGGACGAGAAGGAACGGCTGTGACGTTCGTTTCCCCCGAAGAGTATCGTAAGCTGGCTTTTATTGAACGAGTCTCTAAAACCAGAATCCGAAAGGAACGTGTGCCTGCAGTCAATGAAATTATTGCCTTAAAGAAAGATCGCCTGGTCCATCAATTAGAAGAAAGCCTCGAACAAGATCCCTTGCCTCTTTTAGAAGAACTTGCAGATGATCTTTTAAAAGAACGCGATGCCAAGACGGTTTTAGCCGCTGTACTCCAGAGGTTTGCCTCAGAAGATTTTGATGAAACATCTTATGCCCCGGTACGAGACCTTTTTGAACGTCCCAAACGCGAGACGAGGCCTGATTCTCGGTCTGAGTCTCGGTTTGACCGTGGTTCAGGTTTTGATCGTAGCCAAGGTTTCGATCGTGGAATGAGTGGCCGAAATGACCGTGGAGAGGGACCACGAGGTAAGGCTAGACTCTTTATCGCCTTAGGCCGTCGTGACGGGCTTTCTCCTAAAAAGCTGGTTGAACTGCTTGAAACTAAAGGAGGAGTCCCAGCTCGTTTCATTGATGATGCCGCAGTCTTGGAAGAGTTTTCTTTTGCCACAGTCTCGTTTAGAGATGCAGAAGCCCTAGTACAAGCCTTTCACTCGCAAGGCCGTCAGGGTAAACCTCTCATCAAAATTGCCCGTCCAGATGAGCAAGGAGCTCCAGCTCCCCGTAAACCTCGTGGACGCGGTTTTGGTCGCTAGGTAGGGGCTTTTCTGGCTCTGCAGCCTTTCCAACCGGCGGTTGATCCTCTTCTGCCGCCGCTTTTTGCCCAAGAGGGTTTAACCCTCTTGGGTGTTGCTTCACCTGAACAAGATAATACAACGGAAGAAGCTCAAAAACGCTATCATGGTTGGCTGACTGAAGGCTGGCATGGTTCCATGTCTTGGATGGAGCGTCATGAACCGCTTAAGTACGATCCCCAAGCTTTAGACCCCACGGTTCAAGCCGTTCTTATCGTTGCCCTTCCTTATGCCCAGGATTTCCCGGCAACACAACCTCTACAAAAAGAAGGCCGTATTGCTCGTTACGCTTGGGGACGAGATTACCACAAGGTCTTTTTAAAAAAACTTCAAGCCGTAGCACGTTCTCTGAGTCAACAATTTCCTGAAGAACATTTTCGAGCTTTTACGGACACCTCACCTTTGGATGAAAGATTTTGGGCCGAAAAGGCTGGTCTTTCTTTTACCGGACGAAATCGACTTGCGATTACGGATCGTTGGGGGAGCTGGTTCTTTTTAGGAGAAATTTTGTCTTCGCGATATTTTGCTCCCACACACCGGCCCCAAGTCGCACACCGTCAATGTCCTTCCAGCTGTCGTCGTTGTTGGCATGTC
>DAIDJJ010000080.1:0-11790 GCA_027451385.1 Spirochaetales bacterium
CTATCATCTCGAAGTGTTTTCGTTAGAACGTCCGAAAGAGGACCTGCTACGTCGCTTAGATTCTCGAATTGATCAGATGCTCAACGAAGGCCTTTTGGACGAAATCCGAGGTCTTCTTCAAGACGGTTACACCGAAAAGGATCCTGGATTAAAGGCGATTGGGTACGCAGAATTTTTACCCTGGCTTCAGGAGGGTAAAGGTAGCCTTGAAGAAGCGATTCAAGCCTTAAGATGGCATTCGCGACAGTACGCAAAGCGTCAAAAAACTTTTTTTCGACGGATAAAAAACGCTCGTGCTATCAACCCGGATCAGCCGGAACCCTTCCTTGAGGTTTGTCGCCAGTTGACGAGTTAGAATGGGACCGCTATACTATCTGAATCATTTCGGAAGGAGCTCACTGTGCCCTGTGGACGCAAGCGGAAAAAGAAAAAGATTGCCACGCATAAACGTAAAAAGAAGCTGAGAAAAAATCGTCACAAGAAGAGAATTCGCTAGGTCTCTTCATGAGAGCAGGTTGGTTGTTCCTTTTCCTGCTTATGGTAGCGCTGGCAGGCGCAGAGTCCCTTTGGACCCCAGGGTCCAAAGGCTATTACTCAGGGGTGCAAACTCTGCATCAGGGAGACTTTCTTCATGTTGTCCTAACAGGAGAAGCCTCCCTTTCTTTTAAGGCGGTGAGAACATCCCAACAAGCTGTCTCGTTAGAATTTGGGTCTGCATCGGGCGTAAGTCTTCCCCCGGGTACCACCTCGGGTGGAGAAAAACTTGCCGTGGACTCTCAGTGGAAAGTCAAGAATTTTTCTTTGACCGTAAGAGTCCTTTCTGTAGATGCTACCGGTGCGGCGCATATTGAGGGAACGCGATCTTTACAGTTGTCTGGTGGGGTCGAAACCCTCACCTTAACTGGTATCGTTGACCCTCGTTCGGTGCAAGGGCAGACGGTGGCTTGGCAAGATGTCGCCGACTTGAAGCTTTTCTATACAAGTGCTTCGGCATCGACACAACCTGTGGTCACGGCTAAGGATTATGGCCCCGATCATCAACTGACTCAACAAAAGCAGGAGCAGCTAAAAAGAGAATATCTCAACCGTTTTCTCAGTGGCTTTTTTTCCGAGGGATCTCCTCAAGCTCCTTGACAAGGAGTGCTGAAAACAGGTAATTTTGCCGACGAAGTTTAATTTCCGGGTGGTGTAATGGTAGCACTACAGACTCTGGATCTGTTTGTGAGGGTTCAAATCCTTCCCCGGAAGAATTGTTTATTGGTAAAAACCGGCAGACAGCCGGTTTTTTTTTAATCTGAAGTTTTGAGGCTCGGCTCGTTGACCGAGTTCAAAACGAAGGTGAGGGGCAAATGCGCGAATCCGTATGTTTGTTTTTACAGGATGGGACCTATTATCCCGGCCGATCCGTAGGGAAGCCTGCTTTTCGGGCCAAGGACCTTATCCCAGGTCAAGCGGACCGCAAAGGCGCCGGCGAAGTTGTTTTTAACACGGGAATGACCGGTTATCACGAAGTTCTGACCGACCCATCGTACACGGCGCAGATCGTGGTGATGACTTATCCCCATGCGGGCAACTACGGCACCTTGGATCAATGGTCTGAGATTGGCCCTGAAGAAGGCGTGACTCGCCAGGGTATCAAATGCTCAGCGCTGGTCATGAGGTCCTATTACGAAGGGCCTGTGCCAGAAGGCCGTATGACCTTAGAAAAGTTTTTGCAAAAGCATGAGACCCCGGCCATCACAGGGGTTGATACGAGAAGATTGACCCTACATTTACGGGAACATGGGGCTCAAAATGGTGTCATCTTGGCCATCCAGGGCGATGTTCCTAGCGAGACGGAACTACAAGCCGCAAAAACCTACCTCAAGGCCTTTCCCTCCATGGAAGGTTGTGACTTGACTCCGGAAGTTGGCACGGAAGCTCCCGCAGAATTTGGCGAGGGTCATGGCCCCCACTTGGTATTGGTGGATTCAGGAATCAAGATGAACATCGTCCGTGAGATCGTCTCACGAGGAGCGAGAGTCACCGTCTTACCAGATTCTTCCACGGCAGAAGAAATTCTGTCCCGTAAACCAGACGCTGTTCTGTACTCTTCAGGCCCTGGAGACCCCTCGGTTTTGGGAACACAGATTGCGTTGATTCAGACCCTGATGGCCAAACTTCCCGTCTTTGGAATCTGCCTAGGCCATCAGTTAATTTCACTGGCTTTGGGAGCCAAAACCTACAAAATGAAGTTTGGGCACCATGGCGTAAACCACCCGGTTCGAGACGAATTGACAGGGAAAGTTTTTGTGACAACGCAAAATCATGGGTTCGCTGTGGAAGAGTCCAGTTTGCCTCCTGAAGTTGGTGTGTGGTTTCGCAATGCCAATGACGGTACCATTGAAGGCATTTACCATAAAACTCTGCCCGTTAAATGTGCACAATTTCACCCCGAAGCTTGTCCTGGACCCCATGATTCCTCGTGGATCTTTCAGTCCTTTCTGGATGTGCTCAAAGCTCAACCCCGGCAAGCGGGAAAACTTTAAGGAGAATCTATGCCCGCTCGTAAAGATCTGAAAAAAATCCTGTTGATTGGCTCTGGTCCTATTGTGATTGGTCAGGCCTGTGAATTTGACTATTCAGGAACGCAAGCCGTCAAGGCTTTGAAAGAAGAAGGCTATCAAGTAGTCTTGATCAATCCCAACCCAGCGACCATGATGACGACTCCCGGTTTAGCCGACACCGTTTACATGGAACCTTTGACGCCGGAATACATGGAGAAAATTCTTCAAACCGAACGTCCAGATGCCGTGATTTCGACCATGGGGGGGCAAACAGCCCTCAATTTAGCCCTGAAAATGTCTGAATTAGGCCTTTTACAAAAGTATGGGGTAGAGGTTATTGGTGCCAATATCGAGGCGATCCGTTTGGCGGAAGATCGGGGCTTATTTAAACAACGAATGGCTGAAATAGGACTGGAAAGCCCTCGTTCAAAGCTGGTCAGTTCTTTTGAAGAGGCTCGCGAACTAGAACAAGACCCTGGCTTTCCTTTGATTCTCAGACCCAGCTTTACTCTGGGTGGTATGGGGGGGGCCATCGCACGCACGACTGAAGAATTTCGTCCCCTTTTGGAACGTGCTTTAGCAGAATCTCCCGTTCACACTTGTTTGGTGGAAGAGTCGTTGATTGGCTGGAAAGAATTTGAGATGGAAGTCATGCGCGACAAAAACGATAACGCGATTGTCGTCTGCTCCATCGAAAACATTGACCCCATGGGGGTTCACACCGGCGACTCTATTACGATTGCTCCCATCCAAACGTTAAGTGATCGCGAATATCAGCAAATGCGAACAGCCTCGATCGAAGTCTTGCGAGCGGTCGGGGTTGACTGTGGTGGTTCAAACGTTCAATTTGCCGTTAACCCTGCAAATGGTCGTATGGTCGTCATTGAAATGAATCCGCGTGTTTCGCGCTCGTCAGCCTTGGCTTCCAAGGCTACAGGCTTTCCCATTGCTAAGTGTTCGGCTCGCTTGGCCGTCGGCTACAGTTTAGATGAGGTTGTGAATGAAATCACGGGCAAAACGGTCTCTTGTTTTGAACCGGCTTTAGACTACTGTGCGGTAAAAGTTCCCCGCTTTGAGTTGGAAAAATTTCCCCTGGGCTATAAAACCTTGGGCACTCAGATGAAATCTGTCGGAGAGTCTCTTGCTTTAGGGCGGACGGCCTTAGAAGCTTTGAATAAAGCCCTTCGTGCGGCTGAGATTGGGTTTCAAAACTTGCAAGAACTTTCTGTCACGGAGGAAGAACTCGCCGTCATGCTGGACACCTTGCACCCAAGGCGTTTGATGGCAGCTTTTACGTATTTAAAACGAAAAGGTCCTTCGGTATTTTCTGAACTTCAAAAACGTACCGGCTTTGACCCGTGGTTCTTGAGTTTACTCTCAGAACAAATTGAACTTGAACACCGACTCAAAACCGAAGGCTTAACAAAGGCCATTGTCCTTGAAGCGAAACAAGCGGGACTTTCAGACCCCTACATTGCCTCGTTAGTCAACAAAACGCCAGCAGAGGTCGAAGCTTTCCGTGAAAGTCAAAACCTTCATGCGGGGTTCCACTTTGTCGATACTTGTGCCGGCGAATTTGAAGCCCAGACCCCCTTCTTTTATTCGACTTGGGGGGAAATTGACGAAGGCGGGTCCAGCGGAGCCTCAACTGTAGCCATTTTAGGGTCAGGACCTAACCGCATAGGCCAAGGGCTTGAGTTTGATACCGGTTGTACTTTGGCCTCTTTGGCTTTCCGCAAGTTAGGTCGAAAAACCATCATCATCAACTCGAACCCCGAAACGGTTTCAACCGATTATAATGTTTCGGATCGTCTCTTCATTGAACCGCTGACCCCCGAACACGTTAAAGAGATCCTCCGCAAAGAAGGCGTTCGCGATGTCGTTGTCCAATTGGGTGGTCAAACCCCTTTAAATATGGCCGAAGAGCTTCAAGCTTGGGGGGCCAACATCATGGGGACCAGTCTACAAGGCATTGATGCCACCGAAGACCGAGGCCTCTTTTCTCAGCTTGTGACCCGCCTAGGGCTTCGTCAACCGGCCAACCGTAAGGCCGCTAACCCCGAGGAAGTTCGGTGCTTTGCTTCTGAGATTGGCTTTCCTGTCCTTTTGCGGCCTAGTTTCGTCCTAGGCGGTCGTTCCATGTTTATTGCCAGTACGCCCGAAGATTTAGAAGTTTTCTTTACGAAAGGCGTCATCATGAATGAAAAACGTCCCGTTTTGGTGGATCAGTTTTTAGAGGATGCCTTTGAATACGACTTGGATGCGGTCAGTGATGGAAAGAATGTGTATATCGGCGGCATTATGGAACACATTGAGGCCGCGGGAATTCACTCGGGAGACTCGGCTTGTGTGTTCCCTGCCTATATGACCAAATCGCATATTATTCAAGAAATGATCGAAGCCACGGCTAAAATTGCTCGTGACTTGCCCGTTATCGGTTTTCTCAACATTCAGTTTGCTGAAAAAGACGGTCTATTATACATCCTCGAAGTGAACCCTCGGGCTAGCCGTACTGTACCGTTCTTATCGAAAGCTTCTGGGGTGAATTTGGTCGAGACAGGAGTTCGGGTGTGGTCGGGCGAAAGTTTGGCTTCACAAGGCTTAGTCGGGCCAGACGGAATTGGTGTTGGCTCGTGTCTGACGGGTTGGGCAGTGAAAGAAGCGGTCTTCTCTTTTGATCGTTTCCAAGACTTAGACCCCATGCTGGGACCAGAAATGAAGTCGACCGGTGAAACCATGGGAACGGGAGCGAGCTTTGGAGAGGCCTATGCCAAGGCTCAAGCGGGAGTTGGAACAACGTTGCCGACTTCGGGTAAGGTGTTTGTCTCGGTGCATGACCTGGATAAAGACTCCATTTTACCCATCGTAAAAGACCTTTACCAACTTGGTTTTCGTGTAGCGGCGACTCCCGGCACAGCTGAATTTTTAGAACAGCAGGGAATTCCAGCCGAAGCGGTTCAGAAAATCCAAAAAGGGCACCCCAATGTGATTGATCTCATGCGCTCTGGAGCCGTTCATCTCCTGATCAATACTCCTAAAGGACGTTATAGTCACTCGGATGATGCCCAGATTCGCATTGAAGCAGTTCGGAAAAAAATTCCCTACACCACGACCGTCTCCGCCGCTAGGGCTACTGTAGAAGGCATCAAGTACCTGTCTAAGAAAGAATTTGTGGTCAGGCCGATGCCCAACCAGAATGGTCCTTTGAACTTCTAAGACTTACATAACCTCGGCAGGTTTTTTGAGAAAGTATTCTTGAAGATGCGCTGCCGAGGTTGGTCGAGGCAAGACCTCGAGTCCTAGCCCCAGAAGTTGTTCCCGGTCCACTTCGGTATAATCCAACAGGAGTACACAGGGTGGGGCGGTTGAAGACCTTGCTGTTTTGAGCTGGTGGATTGCCGCGAGTTTGGGAGTGAGTGGTAGGGAAAGCCCTAAAAATATTACCTGAAAAGAATTTTTTTTGACTTCCTCTTTTGCGCTCGCCAAAGAAGAGGTAAGAACAAAGCGTAAACCTAACTGTTCTCCAGCTTTTTGAAGGGCCAAGACGAAAAGAGGGTCGTCTTCGATAAAAAGAACGTGGGGGCGTTGGTCTAACTTCACCAAAGGTCTTGATTCGATCGGCAAAAAGGGCAGGCGAATGGCAAACTCAGAGCCCTTACCCTCCTGACTTTTGACGGACAGGTTACCCCCCAAGAGTTGGACCAGCTCTTGGGCCAAGGCTAAGCCGAGACCTAGACCGCCGTAAGATCTTCTTGAAGAGCCATCAACTTGACGAAAGGGCAGAAAGAGCGTTTGTTGCATTTCTTCGGATAAGCCGATACCTGTATCGCTGACCGTGGTCAACAATTCTGGTAACCCATCATGACGAACGGACTGCGAGAATTCGATCTGAATCGTTCCTACCGAAGTAAATTTCACCGCATTGTCCAAGAGGATGTCTAAAATTTGACGAAGTCGTTGCTTGTCGATTTGCAGACTTGTCGGCAGAGCACCGCTGAGTTTTACCTTAAAGGTTAGTCCTTTTGTATTTGCCGTATTGGCCCATGCGGACAGCAGTGTCTGGATAAAAGGTTCAAGTGTGAGGTTCTCTAGCTCTAAGTGTAGTTCTCGAGCTTCGGCTTTGGCCAAATCTAAGAGACCATTGATCAAGTTGGCTAGGTGAGTTTCGGCAGATTCTAAGGCTTCGAGATAGTCTTTTTGGGTTTCTGAAGGGTTTGTTCCTTTTAATAGCTCGGTAAAGCCCATGAGGGTAAATAAGGGGGTTCGCAATTCGTGACTTAGGTTGGCCAAAATCTGCGTCTTAATTTGATCCGCAGTTTCGGCTTCTTCTTTGGCCTTTTTTAATTCCAGTAAAAGCCGAACATGTGTAATTAAGTTTCCGCTGTAGTCAGAAACAAATTCCAAAAGTTGTTGATCTTGCTCTTGAAAGTCGCGTTGTCCAGGTCGGTTGATGGCGGTCATAGTCCCTAATAATCGCTGACCAAAGAGCAGGGGGACCACGAGAATGGAACCCGCCTGAGTCTCGGCACGACGACGTTGTACAGCTTCAGATTCTCGAGGATCAGGCTGAAACTGAGAAGAAAGAGCACTTTGTCGCGTTGTGATGACCCAGCCGCTGAGTCCCGAGAGCATTTCTTGAGCCGAGACGTGTAAGTCCACCAAGTCTTGCCCTGGTCCTGAGCGCAAGTAAAAGTCTAAACCTGTGCGAAGTTCATTGAAAACAATCAGCGACATCCGGTCGGCGTCTAAGAGTAGGGTAATTTGATTGAGTACGGTTTGAAGAGCGTCTTGAAGGGACTGAGCGGACCAGGCTTGGGTCTCTACCGACAAAAAGAAAGCGCGTAAGTCCTTCCAAGGGTCGGTACTCATTCTTTTAATCTAAAAAAAACTTTGTTCCTTGTCAAATTGAGGTAAATCACGAAGAAAAAAGTTGCCGGAAACGCGATTTTCGGTCACGATCACGCCTTCTGCCTCTAAGAGCTGTCGCTGTAAATCCCGTTCCCTCGGGTCGCTGAGAGCTATCTGACCATTGGCACGAATAACCCGGTGCCAAGGTAGTCCTGGGGAGGTGCGAAGCACCCAGACGACGGTTCTTGCTCCACGGGGAAAGCCGGCCCAAGAGGCAACCTGGCCGTATGAGACGACACACCCCGAGGGGATATTTCTGAGGACCGCCCGAATACGGTCAAATATCCCAAGTTCTGAACTACCTGCTTTCGGCATTGAGGTCTCTTTTTTCGTCATCTAGGTCTCTTTGCCTCAGCCAGGTATTGAGAGCCCTCAAAACTTCCTGAGGTTTTTCCGCGTGCAACCAATGACCTGCCTGGGGAATGGTTTCCAGTTGACTCTGGGGAAAAAGCTCTTGAATCAGTTGCCGATCTTGAGTCCGGATGTAGTCCGAGTTTCCACCTGCCAGGAACAAAGCCGGTCCAGAGTAGGTACGGGGTAACCCTTCCGAAGAAACCAGGGCTAAGGGTTTCCAAATTTCTTCATAATGCTTTTCGAGAGCCTGAAGGTTGAGCTTCCAGCGCCACGGGGGGGACCCTTCTTGCGGGGTTAGACTTTTTAAAAGGAACTGAAGGGTTGGCCGATCGGGAATAGCCTGTTCTAAGGCTCTTTGGGCGTCAGACCGGCTGGTTAACTTGGACAGGTCGAGGGCTCGCAAGGCTGGAACAAAACTCGAATACTGGGGTTCATAGGCTCGCGGGGACATATCAAGACTCAAAAGACCACTGAGGCGTCGGGGGGCTTGTAAGGCGGCTTCCATGGCTACCTTGCCACCCAGAGAGTGGCCCCCCAGAAGCGGTGACTCCAGTTGGTGTTCTGTTAAGAAGTTCAGAAGATCCTCAGCCAAGTGTGGGATAGAAAAATCTTCTGACCAGGGAGAATCGCCATGATTTGGCAAGTCAGGCAACCAAACTTCACACCCCTGAAACTTAGCCGCCAAGGTTGACCAGTTGTCTCCGGAACCAAAAAGACCATGAAGAAAAACCAAAGGACGTCCTGTGCCGATTTTTCGATAGTTCAGTTTCATACTGCCTAGCTTACCGCAATCGTAGCCCCAGACGCAAACGGGAAGGACTGTGGTCCTCTTCGAGGGGAAGATCGATCAATTTGACAGGCCTAGAGAAACGTGTTACGAACAAAAGCGCACGGGGGGTGCTGAATTGGCCTTCGATTTAGATGCGGTCATCCGTAAGGTTCCTGATTTTCCCAAACCGGGGATCCTTTTTTACGACATTACGGGAATTTTGTCTTCGCCAGAGGCGTATGCCTATGTGATCGAGGAATTGACTCGGCGTTATCAGGATAAAGGGCTTTCGGGTATCGCGGCTGTTGAATCACGAGGCTTTGTTTTTGCGGCCCCTTTGGCCTTGAAGTTAGGTTTACCCCTTATCCTGATTCGAAAAAAAGGCAAATTGCCCGGGGCTACTCTGAGTAAACGGTACGCTTTAGAATACGGGGAAGCCGAAATTGAGGTCCAAAAAGCGGATGTTCGACCAGGAATGCGGCTCCTCTTGTTGGACGACTTATTGGCCACAGGGGGAACGTTGAAAGCTTCGGCTGAGCTATTAGAACAAGCTGGAGCCATCGTGTCGGATCTATTTTGTGTCGTGGGTTTGCCCTTTTTAAAGCCCGAACAACAACTCGGGACGCGCCAAGTTCAAACTTTGGTACAATACGAGCACGAGTCAACCTAACTCCGAAGTTCCCTTTAGTTCTTAAAACTATGTACTGGGGCGGGAATACGACCGCCTCGGTCAATGAAGGCCTTGGACGAAAGTCGGCTGACCGGCATAATGGGGCCGCCACCTAAAAGTCCTCCAAATTCTACCCATTCGCCTGCCGTTTTACCCGGCACAGGAATAACGCGTACTGCTGTGGTTTTATGGTTGATCACACCAATAGCGGCCTCGTCGGCAATTAAACCTGACAAAGTTTGAGCGGGGGTGTCACCCGGTACGGCAATCATGTCTAAGCCTACCGAACAAACACAAGTCATGGCTTCGAGCTTTTCTAAAGATAGTCCGCCGCTTTGCACGGCTTCAACCATCCCCTCATCCTCAGTTACCGGAATAAACGCCCCTGAAAGACCCCCGACATGGGAACTGGCCATAATACCGCCTTTTTTGACGGCATCGTTGAGGAGCGCTAGGGCTGCGGTGCTACCGGGGGCCCCTACGCGTTCTAGTCCCATTTCTTGTAAGATTCGGGCCACAGAATCGCCCACTGCCGGGGTGGGGGCCAACGAGAGGTCGATGATGCCAAACGGAACATTTAACCGTCGGCTAGCTTCGCGAGCCACCAGTTCCCCCATACGGGTAATTTTGAAGGCGGTACGCTTGATGGTTTCGGCTACCGTATCAAATGGTGCCCCGGCCACGTTTTCTAAGGCACTTTTAATGACCCCTGGGCCTGAAAGGCCAACATTGATCACAACCTCCCCTTCGCCGGGACCATGATACGCTCCGGCCATAAATGGGTTATCTTCGACAGAATTGGCAAAAATGACCAATTTTGCGCAACCAAGTCCTTGGGTTAACGCGGTACGTCCTGCTAGGGCTTTTAAAACAAAACCCATTTGACGGACTGCGTCCATATTGATGCCGGCCTGGGTTGACCCGACGTTCACACTGGCACAAACCCGTTCGGTTTCGGCTAGGGCTTGGGGAATTGAGCGGATTAAGATTCGGTCCCCTCGGGTATAGCCTTTCTGAACTAAGGCCGAAAAGCCACCCAAGAAATTTACTCCCGTTTGACGGGCCGCTGCCTCAAGAGTGTGCGCAAAGGCCACATACGATTTGTCAGAAGAAGCTTCTGCGATCAGGGCGATCGGCGTGACGGCAATCCGTTTATTGATGATGGGAATACCATATTCGAGGCTAATGGCTTCTCCCACGCTGACGAGGTTTTCTGCGTAACGGCAAATTTTATCGTAGATTTTTTGTCGGGCTTGCTCGCCTGAAGCACTGGCGCAATCCCGAAGGGATATGCCCATTGTGATGGTGCGGACATCGAGCTTCTGCGAGCGGAACATCTGAATGGTTTCGTCGATTTCGGAATTGGTAAAGACCATGCTATATCCTGTGCATGGCCTTGAGGACCTCTTCATGGATCAGGGTGATTTGCACCCCCAACTGGTGACCTTCGGCATTTAAGCGTTCGTTGAGCGTTTTGCGGTCAACCGACAAGTGCCCGATATCCACTTTCATGATCATCGTAAAGTATTCCTCAAGAATGGTTTGACTGATCGATAAGATATTGACTCCCGAAGCCGATAGGGCTTGTGTGACTCCGGCAATAATCCCAACGCGATCTTTACCGACCACCGTGACGATGGCGTCCATTAGGCTTTCAAAGCCTTTTTCATAGCCTCGAGAACCAACTCGGGAGCCGGAGACGCGTCAATATCTTTGAGCAAACCTTTCTGACGATAAAAATCAATCAAAGGTTCGGTTTGAGCTTTATAGACGCGGAGACGTTCTTGAATGGCTTCGGGGGCATCGTCGGGGCGTTGGATGAGTTCTCCTGAACAATGATCGCAGACGCCATCTTTTTTGGGGGGGAGGTTCTGAAGGTGAAAACTGGCTCCACAAGTTTTACAGACACGTCGACCCGAGAGGCGCTGGATGATGATCTCATCTGCGAGCACAAAGTTGACCACTGCTTCGGGTTTGGCAAAACCGTCCAGAGCCTGGGCTTGCTGGACGGTGCGGGGAAAGCCATCTAAAAGATAACCGGAAAGGCAATCTGGTTTGGCTAAACGATCTTGGACAATTTCGATGGTCGTTTCATCCGGAACCAGGGCCCCCGAATCCAGAATCTTCTTCACCTTGAGGCCTAAGGGTGTGCCTTCTTTGATGTTGGCCCGAAAGATATCCCCCGTTGAAATATGAGGAAGGTTCAAGGCTTCTTTTGCCAGAACCGCCAGGGTACCTTTACCTGCACCGGGAGGGCCTAAAAAGATCAGCTTCATGGAAGACTCCTTAGTTAAAAATCGAGCCGATCGAAGAAGCGTTGAAATTGCTGTGGCTTTTCACGACAGGCGGGACTACAAAGCCCGTCTCCTTCCGGCTCATGGGGAAACGGCTTTTGACAGACCAAACAAAGGTCAAAGGTCTGGGCACATTCCGGCGAGCAGTATACTTGTTTTGAACCTTCCTGCAAAGAGAAAAAACAGCCGCAGGTGCGGCAGTTAGCCATTTGAGGCGATGAAATCTCGTGGATTTGAACTTCTTGGGGT
>DAIDJJ010000081.1:0-11411 GCA_027451385.1 Spirochaetales bacterium
ATCATTCTTTTTGCTGTCATCCTCATCTTTTCTCGAAAATCTCCGGTTATTCAAACATTAGACCCTTCCATGGCCGCCCCAGGCCAAGAGGTTGTCTTGACGGGCAGTTACTTTGGTCGCACGGTTCGTGATGGAACCTTAACCCTTGCTGGGAATGTGATCTTACCCTCTTCCATTGTCCATTGGTCAGATCACCGCATTGTGTTTAAAGTTCCTTCAGATGCTCTGTCAGGCCTACTCACCATTGCCAATAGCCAAGGAGTGAGTAATGGACTTTTGTTTACCAACACCAATGAGATACCTATGGTCTGGACTCCGGCGCTCAACCCCTTGAGTCCTTATATCGAAGCTGTCACACCAGCTTCTCCCATCTCGGGAACGTTATTAACCTTGAGGGCTACCCGAATACCTGACCAAAAGGCCGGAAGCTTTGTCGAATTGATTTCAGCGGACCATACCGTAGTACCTTTTCATGACTTTGCTGTTTGGAGTCCACGTTCTTTACAATTTTTTCTTCCTATAGGTTACGGCCAGGGGACTCAGCTGGTCTTTCATACCCCAGAAGGTGACAGCCCTCCTTTTGACCTGGGGGCCACCTCTCCTGCTGAATGGCAAAATCCGGTCACGTATAAGCTATCGTTCGAAGCCGATTGTAATTTTTCTGGTGGCTCTGGTGATGCGCTGTTGTGGTTAAATTTGCCGGACCCTTCGCAAAGTTTGCAACCCTATCAAGCAGTTTTTAGCAAAAAACCCTTGCCAGGAAGCCAGGGTGAGCTTTTGCCTTTTTCCTGGAAAGATGCTGGGGGAACACAAAGCCTGAATTTTACCTTGCGAATTACCGCTCGTCAGTTCCATTGGCTGGGTTCCTCGAGTGGGAACAGCAGTGGTAGCAGTAGTAGTAGTACACTCAAGGCCCCAAGCTCACCTTCTGCTACCTTAGGTTGGGGAACGGCCTGGGATACTTGGCAAGAAACTTCGCTGTCTTCATCATCAGATCCTTGGATGACGGCACAGGTGGTGTTCCAGAAGGTTTTATCACATTTTAAAGCTTTGAAAGGAAGTGATGGGGTGACGAAACCTCGAACTCCTGATCAAGTGTGGCAGACGCAGACTCCTACACCCTTGGAATTAACCTTGACGTATGCGGCAGCTTTGAAATCTGTGAATGTTATCAGTCGTGTTGTTACTGGTTTTTTAGTCGAGGGCTCAAGCGCAAAACCTCATGTTTGGGTAGAATTTTGGGAACCTGGAGCTGGTTGGGTCCCTGCTGACCCTGTTTTAGGCCTTGGTACAGCTAATCCGTTAACGCAATTTGCATCTTTAGATAATAAGCACATCTTTTGGTCTGCCAAGCCGATACTTATAGAAAGAGGAGAAACTGGCTCGCGTCTTGTGAACCAAGAAGTCCCTTTCAGCTTTCAAAAGGTCTTTTTGGAAGTGAATGGGTCTTTAGAAGCGTCACCGGTGCTTTGGCACGAAGTGCGCGTCAGTTCTTAACTTTGATTGACAGGGGGGGGCAGGCCTCCTATACTACGAAAGGAAAGGTGGGTGTCTACTAACGCATGGAAAATCCGCTGCAGTTAACCTTAGTCAGCTTCAAAAAAGACGCCTACATCATCGTCGAGGGAAAGGCGAACGCAGAGCATTTCTTTATCATTCGGTCTGGAAAAGTCCGGCTTAGTAAAGAAGTCGAAATTGTTGAAGAGGCCGAATCTAACCTGCTAGAACCAGGGGATTTCTTTGGCGTTGTTTCGACCATGAGCGCGCATTCGCACATTGAAACGGCTCAGGCCGTTACAGATGTTACCTTGATTCAAGTTCATCGAGATCAATACGGTCTTCTGATTGAACGGAATGCCCCAGTAGCGATGAAAATTATTCAAGGCTTTTCCAAGCGGGTAAGGTATTTAGACGAAGCTTTAACGAAATTGACCTTCAAAAACACTTCTGAGGGCGACCCTGACATCCTCTATAAAGTTGCAGAATACTATGTTCGTCAAAGCAAGTATAACCAAGCTTTTTTTTCCTACTATCATTATGTCAAATCGAATCCTCAAGGAATTCATGCCGCTGCTGCGAAAGATCGCTTAGCCAAAATTAAGCCTTATGCGAAGACTGCGTATTTGGATCCTCCAAAGGACGAATTTACCCGGACCTACCCCAAAGATACGATGATTTTTGCCGAAGGTCAGACCGGGGATGAGTTGTACATCCTACAAAGGGGCCAGGTCAAAATCTCAAAGATTGTGGGTGACAAAGAAGTATTGTTAGCCATTTTAAAGCCTGGGGATATCTTTGGTGAAATGGCTTTGATCGATAGTAAACCGCGGTCAGCTTCCGCGGACGCGTATGAAGACGCCGTCTTATTGGCCGTGAACCGGGTCAACTTTGAGCGGATGGTGACGGCACAACCTCAAATCATTACAAGACTAACGACGCTTTTAGCTGAACGAATTTGGTTTATCTATAAACAATTGGCGAACGCGACACTAGAAAATCCCGTCGGACGTCTCTATGACGCTCTATTGATCCAACTCGAGAAGAATCGTGTTAACCTTCGCCCTGGCTTGAGTCATAGTTTTGCCTTTGGGCCCAAAGACCTGCTCAATATGGTGGGTTTTTCTAGCGCTGAAGGGAACGGTTTTATTCGTGAACTTTTAAAGACACCCGGTGTGAAGCTTATCGAAGATAAAATCACCGTGGGGGATGTCTCAGAAATCGAGAAGCAAGCCAAATATTTCCGGAAAATGGATCGTTTGGCCAAATCTAGGACTTCAAGATAAAGTGGACTAAAGTGGCCCCTTTGCCCCCCCAGCCATAAGGAGCATCTTGAAAACTCTCGACAGTCGGGGTTTGTGCTAAAATCTTTCGCACATTCTCTCGCTGGATTCCAAGACCTTTGCCATGAATCAAAACTACGTCCCGAAATCCTTTTTCAAACGCTTCGCGGAGATATTCCCGGACCACGGGACCAACTTCTTGAGGACGAAAACTATGCAGGTCAATTTCGGGACCAATGGGAACAACGACAGCATCTTCGTTGGAGTTAGGAAATTCTGAAGCAGGCATAACAATAATATACAACCACTTTTTCTGCGGTGTGTTGTCCCGATCCCGCTTTTTTTGATAAACTCAAGGCTATGAGTCGCGAAGAATTGCCTAAAGTCTATGCCCCGAAAGATTTTGAAGACCGAATTTACGATTTCTGGCTTCAAAATAAATTATTTGAACCCTCAAACTCTTCAGAACAACCCTTTACGGTTGTTATTCCACCCCCAAATGTGACTGGTGTCCTTCACATGGGGCACGGCCTCAACAATAGTCTTCAGGATGCCTTGGTCCGCTATTGGCGCATGAAGGGTCGACCCACTTTGTGGGTGCCGGGGACTGATCATGCCGGTATTGCGACTCAACAGGTGGTCGAACGCCGTTTGGCTAAAGAAGGAAAAACCCGCCATGACTTAGGCCGTGAGAAATTTGTAGAACTTACTTGGGCCGTCAAGAACGAACATCATGCTGTCATTTCGAAACAACTGCGCAAAATTGGTGCCAGTGTTGACTGGAGCCGTGAACGGTTCACGATGGATGAAGGCTTATCACGCGCTGTTCGGGAAGTTTTTGTACGCCTCTATGAAAAAGGACTCGTGTACAAAGGGTTCTATTTGGTGAACTGGGACCCGGAAGCCCAAACAGCCATAGCTGACGATGAAGTGGAATACAAAGAAGTAAACGGGTTTTTGTATCATATTCGTTATCCTTTTGCCGATGGCTCTGGTTTTGTTCAAATTGCGACAACAAGGCCTGAAACCTTATTAGGCGATACTGCGGTGGCAGTTCACCCTGAGGACGAACGCTACCAAGGCTTGGTGGGCAAAACCCTGAAACTCCCCATTGCCGAGCGAGAGATTCCTTTAATTGCGGATGGCTTTGTTGACCGGGAATTTGGAACTGGTGCGGTCAAAATTACTCCAGCTCACGACCCGAATGACTTCGAAGCCGGGCATCGGCACCAGTTACCACAGATCAATATTTTGAACCCCGATGGCACTCTGGGCCCCAATGTTCCCGAAAGATACCGGGGTCTCACCACGGTCAAAGCTCGTAAATTGATTATTGACGAACTGACGGAACAAGGGTTTTTTGTGGCCCAAGAACCTCATAAACACCAGGTGGGGCATGGTTACCGCTCGGGAGCTGTTATTGAACCGTACTTGTCGGAACAATGGTTTGTCCGGATGAAGCCCTTGGCTGAAAAGGCTTTAGACGCTTTACATCAGGATGAAATTCGGTTTTACCCCCAGCGCTGGGAACACACCTACGTCCACTGGATGGAAACGATTCGTGACTGGTGCATTAGCCGTCAGCTCTGGTGGGGACACCAGATTCCTGTTTGGACTTGCCAAAGCTGTCATCACGACAATGTTAAAACCGAAGCCCCTCAAAAGTGCGAAAAGTGCGGCTCCACGGAACTGGTTCAAGAGTCTGACGTCTTAGATACTTGGTTCTCGAGCTGGTTGTGGCCGTTCTCGACCTTGGGCTGGCCCGAGAAAACTCCTGACTTCGAGCGCTTTTACCCCACCTCGGCCCTGGTTACCGCCTATGACATTATCTTCTTCTGGGTAGCTCGTATGATTATGGCCGGTAAAGAGTTTACCGGCAAAGCTCCCTTCCGGGATATTTATATTCATCAGCTGGTTCGCGACAAGCAAGGACGAAAAATGTCCAAGTCGCTCGGCAACGGCATCGACCCCTTAGAAATTGTCGATGAGTTTGGTGCGGATGCGTTGAAGTTTACCCTGGTGTACATGTCGGCCCAGGGGCAAGACATCCTGTTGGACAAAGAAGGCTTTCGTCTGGGGTCCAAGTTTGCCAATAAAGTCTGGAATGCCAGCCGTTATCTTTTGATGAACTTGCCCGATGAAGGGTTGTTAGAGTCTGAGCAAGTACGCTGGACCAAGGTGGACCGGTGGCTGTTGACTCGACTGAATACCACAATTCGCGCCGTGGATGAAGCCATGGCTTCGTACAAGTTCAACGACGTGGGGCATGCGATTTATGAATTCTTCTGGAATGACTTTTGTGATTGGTATATCGAAGCAACAAAACGTGACTTGTCGAGCGACAATGTCGAACTCCGTCGTCAAGCTGCCACCAAACTCTTAACGATTTTAGAAGAAGCTTTGCGGTTGATGCACCCCTTCCTCTCGTTCTTGACAGAAGAAATTTCTCAGAAATTACCGCGTCATGCCCCTAACTTGGTCACAGCCCCATACCCTGTGGCAGAGCCATCCCGGGAAGATTCTGACAGTGCGCAAGCCATGCAGGTTCTGCAGGAAATTGTTTCGGGGGTAAGGGCCTTACGCAGTGAGTTTACGATTCCCCCAGAAAAAGAACTTAAAGTTGTTTTGGCCGTAGCTTCTGAACACTCTGCACTGTCCTTTTTGAAAGAAGAAGAATCTCTTTTGAAATTCTTTTTGAACGCCGAGTCCTTTGATTGGACCGAAATGGGTACAAAACTCGCTGGGGCCGTCAAGGTGATTGGGAACGGTTGGGAAGTCCAGGTTTTTGTCAAAGAATTAGTGGACGTCCCCAAAGAACGAGATAAACTACAAAAAACGATTGAGAAAACCCGTAAGTACGTTCAAGCGGTCGAAGCCAAGTTGGCCAATGCCGCCTTTACAGCAAACGCCCCCGCCGAAATTATCCAAGCGGAACGGACCAAGCGTGACGAAGCGGCTTCAACCCTTGTACGTTTAGAGGCGTACTTAGAGGATTTACGTTAATTGAAGTTTAAGATTGGCTTGTTTTTAGCTTCAATTTGCAGTGTTCCTCTTGTCGCGCTAAGCCCAGATAAGTACGAGATTGCTTTAGATTTAGCTGTTGGTAATGTGGGGGGCAACCTCTCTCAAAGAATTGAAAATTCTTTATATCCTACACCAGACCAAATCCAAGATGTGCTTTTTTCAGCTGAAGGGAATTGGTACCTTACGTCTTATTTGGGGGTGGAGTGTATGGCTGGGTTTGGGTTTATTCAAGCAAGCTCAGCTCAGACTAAACCTTTAAACGTTGTGGATGAACAATTTTTTCAGTTTGGTCCAGTACTTCGGGGCATTATCAATATTAGTCCCATTGATTCTCTGACTTTCGACGCCAGTGCTGGCTTGTCGTTGAATGCCATGGAATGGGATAATTCGTTTTCCTCGCTCTTTTCTTACCCTCTAGCGACCATTTCTACAGTACCAGGTTTATATAGCCGGATTGGAATCAAATAACGAAGGAATAGTTTATATGATGGTCTCTCCTTATGGTATCAAAACCTTCCTGAAAGCCTTTCCAATGGGAATAGTTTTTCCGGGGACTCTTGGTCTGCTCAGTTTACGATTGGCTTTGCAGAATAAATTAAGCTTAGATTTTAAGCTTCTTCATGAAGAGACTGACGCTTGGCCGTGATGAGTTCGACGATTCCGGGGTCGGCCAAGGTGGTCAGGTCTCCGAGCTCTGTATATTCCTGTGCGGCTAGCTTTCGTAGAACGCGGCGCATAATCTTACCCGATCGCGTTTTGGGGAGCCCGGGAACAACGAGAATGCCATCTGGAATCGCTATGGGACCAATATGATGTCGGACCTCGTTGCGAAGTTCACCGACGATTTCGGGGGTTTCTTCCCAGCGTTCTTTCAGAACGACAAAGGCAAAAATTCCTTGTCCCTTAATTTCGTGAGGAATGGGAACCACAGCCGCTTCGGAACAGCCAGGGTGGCTGACTAACGCACTTTCGACTTCTGCGGTGCCCATACGGTGACCAGAGACATTGATAACATCGTCCACGCGTCCTGTGATCCAATAGTACCCGTCTGCATCCCGCCGACACCCGTCGCCGGTAAAGTAGACTTGGGGGTAGGGCCTGAGGTAGGTATTGAGAAACCGCTGATGGTCTCCATGAATGCTCCGGCTCATGCCGGGCCAAGGATTTTTGATAGCCAAAAGACCACTGACCTCATTGCCAACGAGTTCATTCCCTTTTTCGTCTAAGAGTACGGGCTCAACACCGTAAAAAGGCAAAGTGGCTGAACCGGGTTTTAAGGGGGTAACGCCCGCCAGTGGAGTGATCATGATTCCACCGGTTTCGGTTTGCCACCACGTATCCACGATGTCGCACCGTGCTTCCCCCACGACTTCATGATACCATTTCCAGGCTTCAGGGTTGATGGGTTCGCCCACACTCCCTAAAACTCGTAAACTCGTTCGTTTATACTTGGTGACCCAGGACGAGCTTTCACGAGCAATCGAACGAATTGCCGTGGGGGAAGTATAAAACTGGGTGATTTGAAGCCTATCTACCATTTCCCAGTAACGTCCGGCATCTGGATACGTGGGGATGCTTTCAAAGAGGACAGTCGTTGCGCCGTTGGCCAAGGGTCCATAAACCACGTAACTGTGACCAGTTATCCAGCCGATATCGGCCACGCAGGCATACACATCGCCAGGCTTCCAACCAAAAACATGCTGATGGGTCATTTTGGTATACAACAAGTACCCAGCCGTCGTATGGAGAATCCCTTTGGGTTTGCCGGTGCTTCCCGACGTATATAAGAGAAATAACGGGTCTTCGCTGTCCATGGGGACGGGGGGGCAGTACGGTCTTTGGCACGCCATAGCTTCTTCTAGCCAGACATCACGAGGAGGAAAAAAGGGAACTTTATTGCCGGTACGGTGAGCCACAAAAATGGTCTTAACCGTAGGGCAAGCCATTACGGCCTCGTCCACAGTTCGTTTCAAAGGAATAATTTTTCGCCCACGGACACCTTCATCCGCAGTAATCACGGCGACACATTTGGCGTCTTGAATTCGGTCCCGCAAGCTTTCTGCTGAAAACCCGGCAAATACGACACTATGAACCGCCCCGATGCGGGCGCAAGCCAACATGGCATAGACAGCTTGGGGAATCATGGGCATATACAGGGCAACGGTATCGCCACGTCGAATTCCCGCTGACAAAAGGGCATTGGCAAGGCGGCAAACTTCGCGGTGCAACTGTCGATAAGTAATGCGTTCTTCTTGACCTGGTTCATCCTTTTCCCAGATGAGGGCCGTTTGGTCGGGGCGGTCTGCCAGGTGGCGATCAATACAATTGGCACTGACATTAAGTTTGCCGCCTAAAAACCAAGTGGTTAGGCCTTCAGACCAGTCATAGTCTCTGACTGTTGAAAAATCCTGCATCCAGGAAAGTTGCTCGCGAGCTTCGTTCCCCCAAAACTCTTCGGGCTGAGCGATGCTTTTTTCCCATTGTTTTTTGTAGTGCTCAAGCTGAGTGACTGGTTCCACGAGGTCCTCCCGGTATTTCTGATAGTCTAAGTCGGATTAGGGGAACCTGCAAGAATATTATATCCGTCTTCGATTTCCTCTTACACTTGGAACTTCCAAGGCGACAGAATGAAATGTTAGCGAACTCTCTTTCATTATTTTTCATATTCAATCTTGACAGCTTACTTAAGCAATTTTAGCATAAATTGAATATGTTTAGATTGTTGGGGATTTAATGAAAAGTATCATATTTGTATTAGTTTTTTCAGTTTCAGTAGCATCTTGTGAGTATAATGGTCCTAAGGATGCTTTTGTCTTAGCGAACGGCATTTCTTTGTATAATGACAATTCTGGCAAATTTGAGTGGTTAGAATCGCTCAACATTGGGGATAAGTTGCAAGTCCTAGGTCCCAATAAAACCTATGGTACGGGCGATTCGGAACGATTGTATGATAAAGTCACGGACTCGGTGGGTAAAGTAGGTTGGGTACAGGATAACTTAATTGCCAAAGGAGCCAGTTTGGCGGCGGTTCAAGGGGATAAAACGTTTTTATATAGTGCCCCTCAAGACATTAAGGTGACAGATCGTGTCTTGCCCCGGGGTACAGTTCTGGGAATTTTCCCTGCCAAGGAGAATTCAGCTTTTGTTAAGATTATGGCATATGACCCTTCTCGGGATCGTATTTACCGAGATATGTATATAAAAACATCAGACTTAACACAGAATGCCCAAGATATTCAGGCCGCGATCACTCTGAGGGTTCTGAAAGACACAAAATCCAAAGAAGCTTGGAAGGCTCTTTTGATGAGTTCTGCGAATTTGGTTTCGTCGCCAGTATTTGGGCAAGATTTCCAACAGTTGCTCAATAATGTTCAACCCGTGACAACGCCACAAGCTACCACTGCAACAGGAAGTTACCATGTGATCCAAGATTCTAGTGTTTACGATTCTCCGGACATGATGAATGGAAAGACGGTCGCTCAGGTGACAAAAGGTAGCCAAGTCCAAGTCGATCAAGAATCGCAGGATTCTTATACCATCAATGGGGTGCAAGGAAAATGGTTCCACTTGGTTCAGCCCGCAGGTTGGGTGTTTGGCTCAACTTTGCAAGCCGTAAAGTAAATTAATTTTCTCAAAAAAACTCTATAAAAAAGGCCGTGGTCGGCGGCCAAGGAGAATGGTTATGAAATTTCTTTTCTTCGCCGCTACGTGCCTTTTAGGTGTATTTGTTTCGTGCAGTTTACGAAATCCTGGGTTCCCTGACCCGAATGTGGTGATGGCCTACACGGGGGGACAAATTGTCCCTAATCAAGATATTCAAATTGCGTTTAGTCTTCCTATTCAGCCAGGAATTCCAGCTGGTACACCGGCGGGGCAAGTCCTGCAGTTTTCGCCAGCGATTTCGGGGCTAGCCGTGTGGAAAGATTCCGCCACACTGGTGTTTCATCCCAAAGAACCTTTGCCGCAGGGTCAAAACTATTTAGCGGTTTTCTCAGACCCCGCCCTCAACAAAAATCTCCATAAAAAAGTGGACTTTGGGTTCCACTTCCAAGTCATGAAACAACAGCTTTCGGTAAGCTGGAGTAGCTTGCTGATTCCTGCCTCCGAAAACCCCAACCTCATGGAAATCCAAGGTGAGTTGACTACAGCTTTTTCAGCCAAGGATGCTACCGTTGAAAAGGCTTTACAAATTCAATGGCCTGGAGCCAAACCCCAGGTAAGTTGGGTTCATAGTCCTGATGGCAGGCATCATCAGGTCACCATTAGTGGGCTACAACGAGACTCGCAAGACCAAAAGCTCAAATTGCGTTGGGTGGCCTCTACCTTGGTGGGCGCTGGGGGGCATCAAGAATCTTTGCAACAAGAATTTGTGGTTCCTGCTTTGAACGAGTTTAAGGTCACGAATATTCAAGCCATCAACCAAGGCAATCAGTACATCGAAATCAGTTTTTCACAACCGCTGAACCCGGCTCAGGATTTAGCAGGATTAATTGAAATCCAACACCACGACAACGGCTTTACCCTGTCCAGACGAAAGAATTGGGTGAGGGTATACCCCAAGCAACCCTGGAATGGTCCTATCCAGCTGACCATTCAAAAATTACAAAGCATTTCAGATCAGGTTTTAGCTCAGACGACACAAACCACAGTGAACTTTGGTACCCAATTGCCGGATGCCAGGTTTGTTGGGAAGGGGGTCATTCTCCCCACCAGTCAAGGAATGACCTTACCCATCGAAACTCGGAATTTGAATTCCATCATGGTGGAAGCCTTAGAAATTTACGGGAATGATTTGCCACAGTTTTTACAGGTCAATAATCTGGATGGCACCCAAGAATTACGCCGAGTCGGCCGCGTTGTTTGGAGGAAGTTAATTCCGCTCAATTGGAAGGCTGACCAATCGGACAAATACATTCGTCGAGGTCTAGATCTTTCTCCATTGGTCAAGAAATTTCCCAATGGGATGTTTCGCCTTAAAATCTACTTTCGCCGTCGTTGTGTTGAATACAAAGGGATTTCTGGAAAAATCTATGACAAAGAGCCATTAGTCTGGGACCCCCAATTCTCATCTGATTTTGGAGGGGATGACGAAAGTTCTGGTTGGGATTTTGCCGACAACGAAGCCAACTCTTCTTCAGAGTATACTGTTTCTGACCAAGATAATCCTCTGAGTAAAATCTATTACGATTATCACCCAACAGCTCAATACCGAAGCGTCTTGGTTTCGGACATTGGCTTGCAAGCCAAGCATGAACCCCAGGGCAATCGCCCGGTCACGGTCGAGACAGGCCGCGAGGCGTTCGAAGTCCGCCCGATTGTCGTCGAGCGTGGGACGCGGCACGGAGACGGTGTGGCGCCGGATCAGGGGATCCGGCTCGAGGCGTGGCAGGTCGCTCTCGACCTGCAGGCGCGGGGCGCCGAGGAGCGACGTCGGCGGGACCTGGATGCGGAGGTCGGACGCGACGCAGGCCGCGCACGCGAGCCGCGTGCCCGCCGCGAGCTCCGCCGTGGACAGGTGGAACGCCTCGACGGGGGCAATCGGCGCCACCGAGCCCGACACCACGATGACGCGGCACTGGCCGCAGTGGCCCATCCCGCCGCACGCCG
>DAIDJJ010000082.1:0-11390 GCA_027451385.1 Spirochaetales bacterium
TAACTTTCCGACTCTCAGACGGAAGTACCTTCCTTAAAACCGAATTCCGGAACCCTTCGCTGTATCGCACAATCACCTCCTATCAGGTGACTTCTATGTTGACACAGAGGGTTCCAGACAGCAGTACCAATGGTTGGGCTTCTGGCGACTCTTCCAATGTCTATGGCAATGGCACCACGAATCCCGTAGTAAGTTATGCTACACAAAATAATGATATTGAGGTCGCTCAAAAACAATGACCTAGGATTCGAAGGAGTACTTATGAAACTTGCCCACTTTTATATCAATTTACCGGGGACAGCTCGCGAGGCCTTTACCTATTATGCCCAGGTATTTCAAACCAAAATCTTAGCCATGCAAACTTTTGGTGAGACGCCATTTCTAGATAAGGTTACCCCTGCAGTAAAAGATAAGATCATGCATATCCAGTTACCGCTCACAGAGACAGTTCATCTAATGGGTAGTGATATTGTCGAAGGCTATAGCCCACCGGTTCCGATTGGTACGAATTTTAATATCATGGTAGTAGCCCAGGATAAAAGTGAAGCTGACCGCATCTTTGAGGCCTTATCTCAGAATGGAAAGGTCTCACCATGCCAATTGGGAATGCTCCTTGGGGACCATATTTCGGTATGTGCCATGATCAATTTGGTATTCCCTGGATGGTCAGTTTAGATTCTCCAGCTTGATGATTAAGCCACTCAAAAAAACTAGACATAAGAGTATTTCTCTTTAGAAAAGTGTCGTCAAGTCAACAAGTCTTGAACTTGATTTCAACCCCAAATTTTCTTGAGGTCACTTGACGGTAAAACAGCCATCATATTTTTCAAATTCTCCAAAGATCTATTATGGCTTTCTTGACTAAAGGATGAAACTGCGTCAGATAAAATCACGGGGAAGAAGCCCCGATTTAAGGCATCCCGGGCACTAGACTCAACTCCTATTTCGGTGGCGATTCCAGTGAATAAGATCGTCGAAATCCCCGCGTTTCGTAACACGAGTTCAAAGTTGGTTCCAATAAAGATACTCGCTGTGTTCTTATTTAAAACAACATCCATTTCTTGGGGTTGAAGGGTAAGATCTAAGCCGTCTGGCGTTAAGTTTAAAGCCCTTGTTCTTCGTTTACCAAAATACTTACGTCCGACAGACTCAAAACGATCTGGGAGTGGTGTGATTTTTGAGAAAAAGATAGGAACTTTATGGTCATGGGCCAGAGTTATTACCCTGTTATTGACTTCCAGAAATTCTTCTTTGTTGAAAATGGTGTTCACTAACATATTTTGAACATCCCAAATGACCAAAGCACAATTCTGAGGAGCCATGAGGGCTTTTAATTCGTCGTCGATTTCCATTCTTCAAATATAACATATTTTACTCAACTTGTCATGAGATGACTTAACAAAGTCGTTTCCTGTCATGACTGGTAGCCCACCACACTCATGAGAGTAAAGACTTTACCCTCATGAGAGCTGACCGTTTTACGTAGTGAATTCAAATTGACCTCTTTAGAGATCTGAACTGCCAAACTCTTCTATCAAATTGTAATCATGCAATTTTCGGTGCAAGGTCTTTCGACCAATGCCTAAGACTTCTGCTGTTCGACTTTTGTTACCACGAAGGTGAATCAACGTCTGCCGAATAATTTCTTTCTCGGCCTGATCCATGCTGACCCCCACCTCCAAGCGAATGTACTGGCCATCGTCAGCAGTACGGACGGCGGGAGGGAGGTCATCAAAAGTAATGATATTGCCTTTACACAAAACTATCGAACTTTCCATACAATTGCGCAGTTCTCGGACATTGCCAGGCCAAGAATAATTGTACAACGCCAAGCGAGCTTTGGGGTCAATGCCTTCGATGGCTTTATGATTTTCTTCTGCGATTTCAGTTAAAAAGGTGGCGGCTAAAAGGGGAATATCTTCTTTGCGTTCCCTCAAGGGGGGGATGTGGAGATTGACAATGTTGAGACGGTAGTAAAGATCTTCTCGAAAGCGACCTGCGGCAATTTCTTTTTTGAGGTCACGGTTGGTAGCGCTGATAACCCGCACGTCCACTTCCAAAGATTTTTCTGAACCCACCCGTTCAAAAGCCTTTTCTTGCAGGACACGCAAAAGTTTGACTTGAACGCTGGGGTTAATTTCTCCGATTTCATCTAAAAAGATGGAACCACCGTCTGCTAGTTCAAAGCGGCCTTTTTTTTGTCCCACGGCTCCGGTAAAAGAACCCTTCTCATGCCCAAAAAGTTCGCTTTCTAACAAGGTTTCCGTCAACGCGGCACAATGGGTTTTGATAAACGGACCCTCTCGACGGTCTGACAGGTTATGGATGGCATCGGCCACGAGTTCTTTCCCTACGCCACTTTCCCCCGTGATGAGCACCGAAGCTTTGGTGCTGGCGACTTGGTTAATCACTTCAAATACCCGCTGCATTTGAGCTGATTTGCCAATAATTTGCGCAAACTGCCGCTTCTTTTCGAGCTTTTCGACCTCTTCTTTCAAGGCCTGATGTTCTTTAGCCAAGACTCGGGTTTGCAAAGCCCGTTTGACCAATAAAGACAGCCGATCCAGGTTTACCGGTTTGGTTAAAAAGTCATAGGCTCCGTGCCGCATCGCCGTCACAGCATTTTCTACCGTCCCATGTCCGGTAAGGACGATAATAGGAAGGTTGGGCTGAGTCGAGGTAATGTTTTTAATCAGTTCTTCCCCGCTCAATCGAGGCATCTTGAGATCGGTCACGACCAAATCGACAGGGCGTTTTTGGACAAGATCCCAGGCTTGTTTGCCGTCTTCAGCTCCAAGTACTTCATATCCATCCAGTTCAAGAGCCCGCATGAGGCCTTCACGGATATTTTTTTCGTCGTCAACCACTAAAATCGTAAGATTCAAGGGAGCTCTCCTTTGAAATCTAAAAGTTGAGGGGTTCGAGCCGGCCACGGGAACAAGAGGGTCACCGTGGTACCGACACCCACCTTGGACGTGACACGTATATCGGCGTCATGTTCTTTGACGATCTTATACACTAACGTTAAGCCTAAACCAGAGCCGAAATCTTTGGTGGTGAAGTAAGGTTCAAAGATTTTTTCGAGCAGTTCTGGCGGAATTCCTGAGCCGGTGTCAATGACTTGAACTTCTAAACCAGAAACGGTTCGCTTGGTACTGACTGTTAAGCTCCCCCCGTCAGGCATAGCATGGAGCGAGTTCTTGACGATGTTTAAAAAGGCTTGCTTCAAAAAACGTTCATCTATAAGAACCGTATCGTCACCGGGAGCCAACGATAATTTCACGTTGACGTGGGCTTGTTCCAGTTCACCGTCCATGAAATCGACCAAATCCTTCAGGACTTTTCCCACACTGCCTAATACAAGATTGGTGTCCATGGGCCTTACGGCGAAAAGAAAATCGACCACAATGCCATTAAGGCGCGAGATCTCCTCATTAATCACTTCAAGGTCTTTAGCCATAGTGGCAAGGGCGGCCGGGGTCGGATTTTTTAAGGCCCGTTGAATGAGCTGAATATGAATGCCCATACTGCCCAGGGGATTTTTAATTTCATGGGCAACTCCAGCTGCCAAGGTCGTTAAACTGGCGAGACTTTCAGCGCGACGTAGACGGCTTTCGCGGTTTTTGCGTTCGGTGACGTCTTGAATAAAGATCATAGACCCTTGTATTCGGCCATCCTCCATCAAGGGAAGGGGAAGAAAATTGAGAATCCGAGGTCCATTGGGGGCATCAAAGGTAAATTCACGAGCCACCATGGGTTCGGTCGACGTCAGGGCTTGTCGAAAATACTCGGCTACTTCACGGTCAATGGGTAAATTCCAAATGGGTTTCTCGGAGGTTTCGACACTAAGCGGAAGTCCCAAAAACCGTTCGGCCGTTTTATTGTGAAACAGGACTTGATTATCTGAGGATAAAACAACCAACCCCCCGGGGATGGATTGCAAACTGGCTTCGTACAGCTGGTGCTCGGAGACAATATCTTTTAACAGTTCGCCCAATTGGGCCTTGTCGAGGCGGGGGAGTTTTTCAAGGGCCTTCTTGATAAAACGGCTCACCTCAACTGCCTCGTGCGGTAAAACAACGTTTCAATCAATAACGATGCCGAGAGGTTGAACTGATCGCGTTTGGTGGAGGTGTCTTGGATAAGCCGCAACAAGCGATCGGGTTCATGTACCGGAGGGGATGAGTTTGCTAAAGGTTTGAGTAAAGCCTGTAAAAACGCTGTGAAATTGTCCTCTTCGGCCCAAAATTTGGCGTGTTCGTCAAAAGGATACACAGGAGAATCCAAAGAGGCGTAGAACGTTTCGGCTAAGGCCTCAAAACCGCCTTGTTTGTCGGTTTCAAAGGCTTGAAAATAGGACAGCAGGTCGGGAACTTCCCCCAAAGGAACATGGAACAGAGCTTTCAACACTTGCTGTTGTTCCACCGACGTTCGTTCGGCCAAACCTAAGGATCTAACCCGTGACAGTATGGTGGGGAGTATGGCCCCTTTCTGACTGGTCAAGAGCATAAAATAGGTGCTTTGAGGAGGCTCTTCCAGAATTTTGAGCAGGGCATTCCGAGCCGATTCTTGCATTTTATCAGCGTTTTCTAAAAGGACAAACTTGGCTTTCTGCGTACTGGTGCTTCGGGCCCATGCTGAAAGGCGACGAACTTGCTGGATCGGAATACCCGACGAAGGCAGAACCTTAACCAAGGCTTGGGCGGCCGCTTCCATTTTGGGTAAGAGCAATTCTAGCTTAGCGGCTTCAGGGAGCGGTGTAGGCGGGTAAAGGGTCTCTAAAAGCTCGTTGAGAGTTTCCAATGGTCCCCAGGCTGTTTTTAACTTGGCTTCTTCCCCCTCCCAGAGGAGTGGGTCAAAACGCTTGAGGAGCTTCTTACAAGCACGAATCAAAAAAAAGCGGCGGGCTTCAGAAGGGTTAGTCAGTAACAACTGACTGCCTGCCAGGATTTCTGGCATAAAATTTTTATTCCCCGTCAGTACTAAATCCGGGTAGTCTAAGGTGCGGTGAAGCCGACAAGCTGTGCAAGAACAGTTCCAGTCTGCTGTCTTTTCACAGGAAAGAGCTCTGGCTGTTTCAAGGGCGAGGGTCAGTTTTCCAGAACGCGCGGGACCATGAAACAAGACTCCTGGGGGAAAGGCAGCCTTTTGTACTTCTTGGGTGAGGAGGCTTGTGAGTTTTTCGTGATACAGAAGGTTATCGTACAAGGGGGGCTTTCTCCGTGCAAGAAAGGATTCTTTGGGCGATCACTTCTGCAGCGTTTCCTGCGGCAAAGGCTTGTTGAGCGCTCTTAAGTCGGGTTTGTTGATATGGGTCTTCTAAAAGGCTTTGAATTTTTTGGTCTAAAGCCTCTTCCCCTTCACTCGGCGTCCAGAATTCTGCAGCCCCACGTTCAGCAAAGTACTGGGCGTTACGGACTTGATCTCCTCTTGAACCAACTTCGAGGGGAATCAGTAACAAGGGAACTTGAACCGCACAGGCCTCCCAAAGGGTACCTGCTCCAGCACGAGCTATTACGAGGTCGGCCGCTGCATAAAGCTGAGGCATTTCTTGGGAAACAAAGGGAATCGGGTGGTACCAGTTCGAAGCGGGGGGAGGAGTCCAGTCTTTACCCGTTTGATGAATCACGGCAATCTTGCCAGCCCAAGCATTTAAACGGGCTTTGATCAATTCGTTGAGAGAAACGGCGCCAAGACTTCCTCCCAGAACAACTACCAGGGGAACCCCTTCGGGCACAGACCAAGCTTTCCTGAGGTTATTAGGCTTAGCGTGAAGAAAGTCAGAACGTACGGGGTTGCCGGTGACCAACAAACGGTCGCGTACTTTTTCAGGAAAGTATTGGACAGACTCGGGGTAGGGAACACATACCCAACGGCTAGAGTTTAAATTGAGTTTTGTCGCCAAACCGGGGTCAAAGTCCGATTCATGACTAATCACAGGAATTTTTAAAGCACGAGCTGCCCAAACAGGGGGCACACTCACAAAGCCGCCTTTTGAAAAGACGACACTAGGTTGAAGTTGTTGGAATATTTTCTTGGCGAGAAAATAACCTTGGAGAATTTTTAACAAGTCGGTGAGATTTTTCCAGGAAAAGTATCGACGTAACTTTCCAGAGGGGATGCCTATAAACTCGACCCCATGTGCCTCAACGAGAGCCTTTTCCATGCCCTCGCGGGAACCAATCCAGATCAAGCGGGCCGTGGTAATTTGTTTTAAGTGGTCTAACACCGCAAGACCTGGGTAAACATGGCCTCCCGTGCCGCCGCCCGTAAAGACAATGACTTGCAGAAAGTCCCCCTTTTCCGTATCGTGATTTTATCATGAAGAAAACGCTCGTGGCAATCTTAAGCCTGGTAGCTGGGTTTTCCTGGGGGCAAGCAACAACCCTTCCAGACGCTCACACCTGGCTCAGCTTTTTATCCGATTCTGACCGTGCAACGGTAGAACAAAAAGGTGAAATTCTTGATTCCGGTGAAAACGTCTCGGCGTTAACCTGGTATTCGGCAGGCCCTTGGGCCATGGACGAAACCCAGGCTTGGCAGGGTCGAAAGACCACAGTTGCGGCTGAACTTTTGACCATTCTACCGGCTCCGGATGCCGATAAGCCCCTGTCTGACCGTCTTTTATCGGCTTTTAACGCCATGAATGCCGTCAGTACCATGAAGGGAACCACCTACTGGTCCACCATGCGCAAAGACTGGGAAACCTTGATTTTAGATAGTTACCGAGTTTCTGCCCCCGAAAAAGCAGACCGGCTTCCCGATGCCCGCTTTACCTCGATACCGCCTTATCTCAAAATGGTGGTCTTTCAAAAGGACAATAAACTTGGGGATGGTTTTACCTCCATTGAAATTACCTCGAAGCCCGATGGTTTTTTTGTTACCATGAAAAACGTGGATCCCTTGACCTATTTCTTTGTTCCTCTTGTTGGGGCTGGTGACTTTCAAATGACGTTTTCGATCACCTTCTTAAAAGATAAAATCGCCGTGTACACAGTCATGGGAGCCAAAACCATTCAGTTTTTCGGCTTAGAGCATACCAAAGACAAGTCCTTTCGCAATCGAATGATGGCCCTAGCCGGCTGGTTTACTCGACAGTTAAAGGGTTAGTTTTAAGTTTGCCAATATTCCTCTCCCTGTGCTTTACGGAGGGAGAGGGCTTCTTCTAAATCTTCATCTCTCAGCTGGGGGCGGTTGTCTAAGTCCGCTAAGGTTATAGCAAGCCTGAGTATAGCCACAGCTCCACGACCAGACCAAGCTTGCCGTCGTACCCCCTCTCTCCAGAGAGTGCTTTGATGGCTGGTTAAGGTCACAGACCTTTGTAATTCTCCCCACTCACGCCATGCATTCTTTTCTTGGCCAAGTCGCGAACGACGTCGTTCCAAGGCATTTTCTAAACGGAGGCGTTCTTGATTGAGGTTAAGGGAGTTCGCGGTTGGGGCCTCATCGGCTTCCAAAAATAGCCGAATATCTACCCGGTCCATTAACGCCCCTCCTAAGCGGTCCCAATATTTGCGAATAGCTAGGTGCCCGCACAAACAAACTCCTTCATGACGGCCTGACTGACCACAAGGACACGCATTGGCGGTTAAGACCAATTGAAAACGAGCGGGATAGAGCCATTGCCGTCCAGCACGGGCTAAGCTAATGCGGCCGTCTTCGAGGGGTTCGCGCAAGGTTTGTAAAAAACTCGGAGAAAACTGAAGTGCTTCATCCAAAAACAACACCCCGCGATGGGCTAAAGCCGCTTCGCCTGGTTCGTTGGCCTTCCCACCTCCAACTAAACCTGCGACATTGGCTGTATGATGGGGAGATCGAAAGGGAGGTTGAGGGTAAACGGTATTAATTTCACCTCGTAATGATTTTAAGCGGGCGACTTCCCAGGCCTCTTGTGGTTCAAGGGGAGGTAATAACTTTTGTAAATATCTTCCGGCCACAGTTTTACCTCCGCCTGGTGGACCGTACAGCAATCACGAATGCCCACCAGCGGCGGCGATGAGTAATGCTCGAAATAGGTGGGGCTGAGGAGCCCAGCCAGGCCAAACACCAGGATGAGAAGAAAACCCTGGTAAAGTCGTAACTCCTTGGGTTGGACTCTGGGGCCTGTTCTCTAAAACCTGAACTAAGCCATGGAAGTTGGACGCTGAATAAATCATCAGCCCTTCAACCGCTTCAGCCTCAGCACGGCAGGTTTCTGGTAAAGCCGCTGCTAAGACTCCTTTTTCTTGTGAGCGAGCTAAGGCCGAGAGAATACCGGGAACTCCGCGCAATTGGCCATCCAACGCTAGTTCACCTACAGCTAATAAAGTTACCTCAGGACTTTTCAGAAGTCCCGTCGCGGCTAAAAGTGCCAAAGCCATGGGTAAATCAAACCCTGAACCGCTTTTAGGTAAGTCAGCCGGAGACAGATTGATTAAGATTCTTTGTTGAGGAAAATTGAGTCCCGAACGGCGCCAGGCAATGCGGATACGTTCCCGGGCTTCACGAACGGCTGCAGTCGGCAGACCTACGATGTCCATCCCTGGAATACCAGGTCGCAAATCTACTTCGACACGAACTAATTCCCCTTCGTAACCTAAGGGGACAAAACCATAGATTTCCATGAATACCTCATTCCTAAAAAGGACGAGGAAAGTTTGAAAAAAACTTCAATTAAGTTTCAGTAGCTGTCAGAGGGGCTTGAAAAGGAAATATCAAAGAAAACCTTGTGCCTTGTTTTCGATGGGGAGGAGGGCTATCGACTTGAACATGTCCCCGGTGGAGGACGATGATATGCTTAACGATCGACAAACCTAAACCCGTACCTTCTTTTTCCCGACCACGTTCCGTGCGATAAAACCGTTCAAAAATTCGCTCTTTCTCTTTTTCGGGAATTCCTGGTCCTTGATCTTCAACAAACAGCGTGGCTTCTCCCCCAGTAATCGTTAAGCCCAATAAAATGGAGGAACCTTCAGAGGAGAACTTTACGGCATTATCTAAAAGGTTGACTAAGGCTTGTTCCAACAACAAGGGAATACAATACCCGGAAATTTCTTCTTCAGGGGCGGCCCAGCTCAAAAGAATTTTTTTCTTGGTCAACTTTTTATGACAAACATTTGCGGCACCTGTCATGACATCTTGAAGAATGGCGTCTTCCCACTTCGAAGCTAAAGATTGTTGATTTTCGATCTTGGACAAAATTAAAAGATCTTCAATGATCAAATTCAGTCGTTGGGCGTGTCGAGAGATGATCTTCAAAAAATGACGGGCTTTCTCAGGGTCTGCCAAGGCACCAGACTCTAAGGTTTCGACGTAACCGAGAATGTTGGTAATGGGTGTCTTGAGTTCATGCGAAACATTCGCCACAAAATCTCGACGGATTGCCTCGAGTCGAACGATTTGTGAAACATCACTCATGACCAGCACACAACCCCACAACTCGTCTGCACTATTAAATAAGGCAGCACCTTGTAACCTCAAAGTGATTTCGAGATCATGCAAATGTATATTCGTCTTGGCCTCTTTGGCTTCTCCGCTTAAAAGCTGGCTGACAACACCGTCCAAGTCAGAATTGCGGGTAACCTCAAGAAAGTTCTGACCCGAAGGAGACGTGTAAACTGGAAAAATACGACTTGCTGCTGCGTTCCACGTTAAGATTTTTCCTTTAGAATTGAGGACAACAACAGCCTCAACCATGCCTTCCAAGATCGCTTCCAGTTGATTTTTCTGTCGGCGGATAGTTCCAATGCGGTCTTGTAACTGGTCAAACATCGTATTCATAGCTTTGGCAAGGAGTTGAAGTTCCCAAGGTTTGTCAACAAAGACTTTTTCATAGTCGAGTCCCTGGGCAAAGCGGGCTGAATTGCGAATCAAGCGTTGAATATTTCGCGAGAAATCTCGGGAGTAAAAAAAGGCTAAACCAAATACGACAACGAGAACCACTAAGCTGATGCTTAAGAAGGTTAAAAATAGGTTTTTTAAGACAGCATCGACGCGGTCAAAGGGTGTTCCTAAAGCCAAAAAGCCAAGAACCTTTCCTTGAATACGAAATATCGTAAAGTAATAAAGGGTCTCGTGTCCGTCATCGCGGTTAGTTTTGACCAACGAATTCAAGGGTGACCGTAAAATTTGCCAACGTTCAAAATTATTCAGGGCTAAACCCTGTGAGTGCAAAGCCGGATCAGAATCGGCAATGAGTTTTCCCTTTGGGTTAAACAAAAGAAGTTTATTGTTAACAAAAGGTTGGTTCGAAAACGCTAGGGCATCGGTTTTGTTCTCAAAAAATGCTTGCAGTTTTTCTTGTGCTAACGAAGTTAGCACCGCTAAGGCTGCCCGTGAACTCGCCACGGTCTCCGTCCGAAAGTCCCCTCGAATTTTTTGGTTATAAATTAAAAGGATGAATGTTTGCGAAGCTAAAACCAATACAGCCAGACCTAACAAGAATTGAAGTAAAAAGCTAGGTTTCTTCAAATCATGCCCCGAAGGCGATAACCGACTCCTCGTACCGTTTCCACATAAAGGCCTTGTGTGCCCAGTTTCTTTCGTAACCCTAAGATCTGAACATCGACAGAACGTTCCGTGACAGGGTAGTTTCCCCCGCGTACAGCGTCGATGATTTGATTTCGAGAAAAAACCCAGCCAGGGTTAGAAAGGAAATGTCGAAGAATAGCAAATTCCGTAGCCGAAAGTTCAACGGGCTGATTTTCGACTAAAACTTCATGGCGTACAGTATCCATCTCAATCTCATGCACTTTCAAAATGGTTTCAGAAGAAACCGCCGCCGCCGCTTCGGCATTTCGGCGTAAGACAGCCCGAGCCCTAGCAATGAGAACTTTAGGCGAGAAAGGCTTTGTAATGTAGTCATCAGCTCCAATTTCTAACCCGCTGATAATATCCACGTCTTCAGATTTGGCTGTGAGTAAAATTACGGGAATATGTCTTGTCGTTTCAGTTTGCTTAATTTTTCGGCAAACATCTAAGCCATTGATACCGGGAAGCATGAGATCCAGCACCACAAGGTCAATTTTTTTGGCTTTGATTTGAGCTAGTGCGTTTTCGCCTGTCGAGGTTCGCACCACCTCAAACCCCTGAGATTCGAGGTTATAGGCTACCAGTTCCAAAATATCAGGGTTATCTTCGACAACTAAAACTTTCCCGTAGCTCATCGATATCCTTCGTTTATAATTCGGCGTGCGATCCCACAGCGCTATAAATGGCCCAACTGCAAATGGTGACGGCATGGTCGCCCATTCGTTCCAAAAAGCGGGACAAAAACAGCAATTTTGTCGCTTGTTTGATATTATCGGAATCTTCCAACATAAGAGCCAAGAGTTCACGATAAATTTGTTTGTTCAAGTGATCCATTTCCGAATCAAGCTTGGCGGTTTCTCGCGCTTTTTCCTCATCCGAGT
>DAIDJJ010000083.1:0-11010 GCA_027451385.1 Spirochaetales bacterium
GTGTGAGGAATGAGTTATAATTCTAATCAAGATAATGGGGCTGCAGGTGCACTTGCAGCTTACCTTTTTGCGTTCTTTATTCTTGGTGCTATCGCGACCGCTGTTGCCCTTTATGACCTCATTGTTGCTCTTTCTCGGCACTTCGCCAAAAGAAAACTCAACTCCAAACCTCGCCAGACTACACTTCAGCGAATGCCCCAAGTCTCCACTTTGGCGAAGTTGTCGGCTTCTTCGATTGATCATTATCCTGGTACAACGGTTCCGATCTACTTGCGGTCACCGGCCATGGCTGGCCCCGTGGGGGATACTATGCCCGATCTGGAAAAGAAACGGTTAATTTTCCAAGATGCACAGTTTCGCCGTTATAGTCAGCCTCATAGTCAGCCTCGTTCGGAGATTCAACCTAAGCCTGCCAAGATTGATTCACGGTTAATTGAGAGTTTAATGGATGAGGTTAACCATTCTTCTCCCAAGCAATATATTCACCATGTCCAAGCGTCCTGGGGGCACACCCTTTGTGTGGACGATGTCTTAAAACTGGACGGCTGTAAGTTTTCTCGAGCAGAGATTGTCAGTGGTTTTAACTCTTTGCGTCAAGAGTTAAAATGTTACTTAACTTACCGGGGTGAAAAAGAATATTATGTCTTCAAATGAGCTCGAGTTAAGGAGTCTGAATGATTGAGTATGTCGTTGAGCATAACGTGGACGACCGTGTGCTGAAACGGGCTTGCGCTTATCTCAACCAGGGTGGCTTGGTGGCCTATCCCACAGATTCTAGCTGGGGAATCGGAGCCAGTGTGCTTTCAAAGCCCGGGTTAGAAAGGCTAAAAAAGTTAAAAGGAACTCTGGCCTTTACTCCCACCTTACTATGTTCAGGGTTTTCCCAATGGTCCGACTATGCTGAAGTCACCAATGCTGTATTTAAAATTGCCAAAAAGCACTTACCGGGACCGTATGTTTTTGTCCTGCCGACCTTGGGCTCTGCTGAAAAGAAATGGGGACTCAAACGCCAAGAAGTCGGCTTGAGAATTCCCCAACATGACGTACCGCGTCAACTCGTCGAAGCCCTAGGGCATCCAGTTTTTTCGTTGACGGCGTCTCACCAAATGTCCGAACCCGGCTGGTGGGATTCCGCTTGGGCTGAAGAGATTTTGTTTGAATATGGCGGCGAGGTCGACGAGATTCCCGGCATTGAACTGGTTCTGGATACTGGCGAACCCTTGCCGAAGGTCCTGACAACTGTCGTAGATTTTACGGGTGGCGAACCGTCTTTATTGAGGCAAGGACTTGGCCCTTGGCCCTTCGTGTGATAAATTGAATCTGGCTAGGGGTCCTGCCGATTTTCGGCGGGTGAGAAACACCCTTTGAACCTGATGCGGTTAATACCGCCGTAGGGAAGCACATGGTTCTAACCCTGGCCGTCATTTTATAGGAAGGTTCTCCTTCCGCCAGGGAGTTGTTATGAAAGTCTATTTGCCCGGCTCAAGACCCGATATTCGTGTGCCTGTTCGTGAGATTCCTTTAGAAGATTCTCCTGCCGCTTACGGTAAAGGGCAAAACTCACCCGTTCAAGTTTATGATACTTCAGGCCCCTATACCGACCCTAGCTATGTCACCGATGTCAAGAAAGGTTTGCCCAAGCTGAGAGCCCCCTGGTTAGCCGAACGGGGTGCTGGTACGCAATTGTCCTGGGCAAGACGCGGTGTCATCACCCCCGAAATGGAGTTTGTCGCCCTTCGCGAGGGGTGTTCCCCTGAGTTTGTTCGTTCTGAAATTGCAAGAGGGAGGGCCATTCTGCCAGCGAACCGTTGCCATCCTGAATTGGAGCCTATGATTATAGGACGCAACTTTCTGGTTAAAATCAATGGCAATATTGGTAACTCGGAAGTGACCTCTTCAGTCGAAGAAGAGGTCGAAAAAATGGTGTGGGCGATTCGCTGGGGGGCTGACACCATTATGGATTTATCCACCGGGCACCGCATTCACGAAACCCGCGAAGCGATTATGCGCAATTGTCCTGTTCCGGTGGGCACGGTTCCCCTCTACCAAGCCCTTGAAAAAGTGTACGGCCGTGCCGAGGATTTAACCTGGGAAGTGTTCCGTGAAACCTTGCTTGAACAGGCCGAGCAAGGCGTGGACTATTTCACTTTGCACGCCGGCGTGCGCTTAGCCCATATCCCCTTGACGGCCCAGCGGGTCACGGGAATTGTCTCGCGAGGGGGCTCGATTATGGCCAAATGGTGTTTAGCACACCAAGAAGAAAACTTTATCTACACCCACTTTGACGAAATTTGCGAACTCATGGCCGAATACGACATATCGTTTTCACTGGGGGATGGTTTGAGGCCTGGTAGTATTGCGGATGCGAACGACCGAGCTCAGTTTGCCGAACTGGAAACCTTGGGGGAACTGACTCACCGGGCTTGGGCTTATGATTGTCAGGTCATGATCGAAGGGCCAGGGCATGTCCCCCTCAACAAGATTCAAGAAAATATGGACCTTCAGCTGAAACTGTGTCATGAGGCTCCCTTTTACACCTTAGGTCCCTTGACGACAGATATCGCCCCCGGGTATGACCACATCACTTCGGCCATAGGTGCGGCTTTAATTGGCTGGTACGGAACCGCGATGTTGTGCTACGTCACCCCCAAGGAACACTTGGGTCTACCAAACCGGCAGGACGTCAAAGACGGCATCATCGCCTACAAAATCGCTGCCCATGCCGCTGACTTAGCCAAAGGACATCCCGGTGCACAAACGCGTGACGATGCCTTGTCGAAAGCGCGCTATGAGTTCCGCTGGAATGATCAGTTCAACTTAAGCCTGGACCCCGACACCGCTAAAAAATTCCATGATGAAAGCTTGCCGCAAGAAGGGGCTAAGAGGGCACACTTTTGCTCCATGTGCGGGCCACACTTTTGTTCCATGAGGATTAGTCGGGAAGTCAGTGAGTACGCCCAGCTAAAGTCTTAAGTCCTGTCATTCAGGGGGGGACTTCCACGACCATCTCTGTCAAGGGATAAGAAGTTCAGGACCATGCGGCACGCTGGATTGGTACAAGCGTTGGAGTTCCCCTGTTCTAACCATGTTGGCGATACCTTCATCAAAGAAGGTTTTTAACTTGTGACCTCGAGCATTATCAGTAAAGCCAAAATACAGCCCTTTTTGAAAGGCGATCATAAGGCGATACTGGGGTGTTTTTAAGTTGAACTGCGGGGCAAGGGTGGCCAGAAGTTGATAGTTATCGATCATGGCATCGACTCGTCCATTCTTGAGCATAAGCAAGCCGTTTTCACGGGAGTTTGTTTCGACTCCTTGAAGCTCTAAATGGTAACGCTGTTTTAAAATTGGTGAAAAGTCAAAGTCCCTCACCCAGACAACTTTTTTATGATTCAGTTGAAGCAGGTTGCTCGTGAGGGCCGAGTCAAAATTTTGAGTATTGTAAAGGACCCCAGTCGCGTCCACCGCAGTGGGGGCTTGGGCATAAGTAATCTGTCTGGCTGTGTTCCAATATAAGGCGGGGGCCATATCGGCTTCACCCAGCTGAACTTCATTCAAGGCCCGGGCAAAAGGAAGCAGACGAACTTGAAGTTTAAAGCCGAGTGGCTCAAATATTTTTCGAGCCAGGGTGACCAGGTAGCCTCCAGAGGTCTCGACATACCCAGGCCAAGGATCGCTGACCAAGGTTAAGACTTTAGAATTGATAGAGGGTAAGGGAAGAGGGGGCTCGACACTCTTGGAAGCTGGACTTTGCGCTGAATTTTCTGGTTGGCAGGCGCCCAATAAAAAGCTGGTGAGGATCACGGTCAGAGCACGGCGCGATAGCATAGAAACCTCCTCTGGATTCATTTTCGTGATTCACAATCCAAAAATCCAGTCTTCCCGACGCAGAAGTTTTCCGTTAGAATACCCTTATGAGGAATCTGCATGAGTATTGACCCCGAAACAAGATGGCTGACCGCCTTGGGGGCAACTTACCGAGGTTTTGAAGCCGGGGCACAAGCTATGCCGTCCTCCTTAGACGAAGCCCGGTTGTTAGATGCCGCCTCACGGCATAAGTCTGTTTCCCTTTTATATCACGCAGTTCCCTCCGATTTACCTTTGCCCTATGAAGAATTGAAACGCTTATCTTCCTCTCGTCGTGCCGTACAAAGCTGGATTTTGAATGATGGCTCCGCAGTCTTAGAGGCTTTTGAACGCGAAGGTGTGCGGGCTTTAACGGTAAAGGGCCCCGCTTTGGCCATCCAACTGTGGGGGAACCCGCATGAGCGCGAGTTCCGAGATATGGATATTCTCGTCCCGCATAAAGATTTTTACAGGGCTGTTCGCCTCATGCTCGACCTGGGGTTTGTGTGTGCCGACTATCAAATTCGTGACGAAGACTTTGATTCTTGGTTAAGACGAATCGTGAAAATACGTCATTTGGCTTTTCGCAAAAAGGGGCTCCCGGTTTACCTGGAAATTCACGGTCGAAGTCCCTCTAGTTTGGGCTCGGCTCCGTTTGGCTTTGACGAAGCTTGGAATACCTCAGTTGTGGTTTCGGGGGGAGGCTACGCATTTCGAACGTTGGAGCCCGGCCGACACGCCCTTTACGTGCTGATCCATGGTGCTGAACATTCTTGGTGCCAGTTGCATTGGGTGCTCGATTCTTTGGCGATGTTGACCAAGTATGAGCCTGAAGTTCAAGAACAGCTCGCACGACCCATCCCAGCTAGCTATACTTTCTTGGACCCTAAGGCGACAGCGGCGGTCTTTGCGGGCTTGGTGGAACGTCTGGGACTAGGCCCTCTCCCTGAGTATTTGATTGAACTCAAGTGCCGTAAACCCGATGCCGGGGTCTTAGCCATTTTAGCAGAACGCAATTTTGCCGATGCGGGGTTGTCATTATCTCAGATCGGTGCCAACCGCCGCCATCGTGTGGTGTTTTTACGAGGCCTGACTCGGGGGGCGTACCGGCAGTATCTTAGAAGCGCCGGGGATTTTTTTCTTCCCAACGATTTAGACCTTCAAGCTTTTTCGAAGTGGCACTTGCCGTACTTGGCGTACTTCTTTTTAAGGCCTTTCTTGTTTGTCGTGCGCAAGCTCAAGATTCGACTTCTTGGCAAAGACGTCAATGTGCATTTGTAAGCTCGCGGTATGGGGTTCACGTCGTTTTCTGATCACACGTCGATTTCTGGTCATAATAAAGGACAGGCTTTGAGGATTTTACGTGGTTTTTTAGTCTTACTTGCTAGCACACTGTTTTCGTGTGCCAGTCCCACCTCGGGATCGGGAATGTTAAGTTCCCAGGCCGGCTTGGCTTCGTGGGGAGGCTATCTTTATCTTGTGGGCGGTTCTGGCTCGGGGGGACCGTCATCTGGGGTGTGGCGGACCTCGGTCTCGAATGGTACTCAGGGACCTTGGATTCGAGAAGCGGATTTACCGGTGGGCTTAGAAGCCCCCTCCGTGTGGACAGCGAATCAGCAGATATATGTGCTAGGGGGTAAAACTGCTACGGGTCTAAGTTCAGCCATTTACTTTACCTACATCAACCCGGATGGGCATTTAGGCTATTCCAATTCTGTTTGGCAAACCAACCTCCGCTCCCTACCAGAAGCGCAGGCCGGAGCCGCTGTCTTTGAGGCCAACGGTCGACTTTTCTTGTGTGGCGGGCAAACCGCTTCGGGTGCGACCAATCACGTTTGGAATGCACAACTCTGGAAAGATGGCGAAATTGGTGAGTGGTATGCCGCGACGCCTCTCCCTTGGTCTGATGCCTCCCCGTCGGCTGTGTCCTGGGGAGGT
The DNA here is from genome assembly GCA_027451385.1 of Spirochaetales bacterium. Taxonomy (GTDB): domain Bacteria; phylum Spirochaetota; class Spirochaetia; order JABEVK01; family JABEVK01; genus JABEVK01. The sequence goes on from DAIDJJ010000083.1 coordinate 5,785, forward strand.
CCTTCGGGGACGGTTTGGGTGACCGGAGCTCAAAAGAGCGCTCAGGCTTCTTTTACCTTGAATACGTTGCCGTGGTCGTGGGTTGTTAACTCCTTGCCTCAAGCCTTAGATGACCCCTTACTGGCAGATACCCCTAGTGGAGTGCTTTTAGCGGGGTTGTCTCAAACTAGTGGAAAAGCTATGGCTTGGATCAATTCTGGTTCAGGTTGGCAATATCAGTACCCCGGGTTCTCGGAACTTGAGGGACCTAATGCGGTGAAAGTAGGCGGTGTTCTCTGGACGGTAGCCTCGACGTCACCCCCCGGATTAACCGCGACTCCGTTTTCGTTTCAACCCTTTTCATCCCAAGCGGAGGCTCCTAGAATATCTCCTCCTTCGGGTACCGTTCCGGCCAATACGTTGCTTCGGGTTACCGCCACTCCAGGCGATCAGGTAACCTGGACTTCCGCCCCGGCGGGCACTGTGCCTGCTGACCCCACAACGTCTAGCTCGGATACCTTGTGGAGTTCCACAACACCAGCCTTTCCTAAGGTAACATCCTCGACAACCTATGCCTTTCGTGCCTTTCGTTCAGGAGCCTCGGCGTCTCGCATCGTTTACGAAACGTACACCCTTTTGAGCAATGGACTGTTTGCCCTAGTTTCTGGAACGCTCACTCCGGGGACCTCTACGCTTACGACCTATAGCTTGATTCAGGTCTTATCCAGCGGAAACTTAGCCGTGAACTCGGTGGTGTACAGTTTGACGGTGTATCAACCCGAAACTCTCACCTTGACTTGGGCAGATAAAACAACTTCGAGCACCTACACGGCTCCGATCACCCTTTCGCTAAGAGAATCCGATTTAATGACCCCTGTTCAATTGCCGGATGGGAGTGTGTTTTCCTCACGAACGGACGATGCCCTCACCGTGACCTTACAACCTGGCACGTATTATTTGACTGCGGCGTCCACGGATGGTTCAACTGGCGGTACCTTCGGTTTAGCAGTGAGCGCCCCCTGATGCCCTATTATAGTTTTGCCGGCTTACACCTGGACTCGGAGGGAGAACTTCCTTTACCAACTTCCTTGCCAGTCCACACAGAAAACTCGCACACTTCGGAAACCTCGGACACTTCGCCCAATCCTGTCTTGCGCCTTCGTTATCGGACTTTTGAACTCGAGGACCAAAAGTTAAACCAAGAAGCTGGGGGGCTGAGCTGGGGAAAGTTTGAACACGCCTTTGGCTTGCGGGTGGGCAAGATCGACTTTTTATACCAAGGGGATTTGCTTGAGGTGAATACTCCTTTTGAAACGGCTGCCGATTTCTTAGTCCGGGCGGCTCTCGGGTTTGTCGCGGTTGCGAGGGGGTTGTGTGCTTTTCATGGCTCCGCCGCAGGGAAAAATGGGAAAGCGGTATTGATCGTTGGCAACAAAGGTGCCGGAAAATCGACAACGGTGACAGGTCTTTTGCAACGCGGTTGGGGCCTGCTGTGCGATGACCTTGTGGCGGTTCGTCAGGGTTGGGTACACCCCACAGTTCTTCAGACGCGTCTGTTGCCCGACTCTTGGAAAGCCTTGGGAGGGAGCCTTCAAGCAGTAACTGGAGCCGATGGGAAAATTTCCTGGTCGTTTGGGGCTTCACACCCCGCTTTGTTGGGGGGTGCGGTGGTTCTGCAACCAGGAGAGGAATTTGCCACCCAGGAAATCCACGGCCACCGAAAATTGCAACTACTTTTGCCTCATCTGAATCATCTTCCCGGCGTCGGAGACCCCGCCCAAAGACTGACCGAAGCGGCTGAGGTTGTTAATACCCTGCGAGTACGCTTAGTGACTCGACCGTTACAACGGTTGGCTTTGTCCGAAGTGCAAGATACTATCGAGGACTTAATTTTTACGTAAAGGAGCAAGTATGTTGCAAGTTTCAAAAGAATTATCGGTCAGCCAAATTGACAATGAGTCCGTGGTGCTAGACGCCGTTTCGGGCAAATATTTTGGGTTAAACCCCACAGCTAGGCGGATTTTTGAAGTCTTACAGTCGACAGGTTCTGAAGAACTCACCATAAAAACTTTGGTCACCGAGTTTGCTGTGGAAGAAGACCGTTTACGTAAAGATGTCACAGCCTTTGCAGAACTTTTAGTGGCTAAGGGGTTGGCCCGCCGCGTATGAGGCGGAATCGGCACTTTCTGCGAACCTACTGGGTTGAAGCCCTGAGGTTGTGGTTGCTGTTGTTATGGGTGGACCTTAGGCTCTGGGGTCAAAGTTGGTCGAGGCAACGGGCTTGGATTTTGGAAGAAAAACCCGTTCTTTCTGAGACGGAACACGGTGAAAGCTCTGCCCGAGAACCCTCAGCCCGAGAAGTCCAAAAGTTAACCCTTTGGAGTCACCTTCTTTTGCACCTGAGGTTCTGGCGGGTTCGGCAAAAGATTCCCTGTTTGGCCTTGGCCTTAGTATTACGAGACCGGGCCAAGTCTAGCGGCATGAATCCGCACTTGGTCTTAGGGGCACGACGTGAGTCCACGGGGCAATTTGCCGCGCACGCTTGGTTAGTTTGGGGGAGTTTTCGACTTGACCCCTTGGCGACCTCGTCCTTGTTTACGGCCTTTCAAGAGATAGAACTTTCAAGAGATAGATCATGAGTAAACCCCTGGCTTCACAAAGTTTGTTTCGGATTACCTGGCCCATTTTTATTGAACAATTGCTGTTCATTTTGATGGGCACCGCCGACACCTTTATGCTTTCGCATGTTTCGGGTGCGGCAGTTGCCGCTGTTGGAACCAGCAATCAGATTGTGAATGTCGTTTTGCTGATTTTGAATATGGTTTCCAGCGGGAGTGCTGTCCTGATTGCCCAATACCTGGGTGCTGGTCGTTCACAAGACTGCGGCTACCTGGCCGCACTCTCGATCACGATCAACTTGGTCTTTGGTGTGCTTTTAAGTGTTGTCCTAGTTCTTTTACGTGAGTGGATCAGTGTGACGATGCAGCTTCCCCCTGAAGTTTCAAAACTCGTGGATACGTATTTTCAACTGGTCGGAGCCACTTTGTTCATGCAGGCTCTTTTGGGGGCGGCAAGTTCCGTGCTTCGAGCCAGCGGTTTTACTCAAATTACGATGTTCGTCAATTTGGGAATGAACCTGCTCCATATAGCCGGGAACTACCTTTTTATTTATGGGGCCTTGGGGATTCCTCAAATGGGTGTCTTCGGGGTTTCGATCTCTACCAGTGTCAGCCGCAGTATTGCCGCCTTGGTGATGTTTGCGTTGATGTGGCGTTATGTTCCGTTTCGAATCCAGTGGGGCGATTTTGTTCGTCTTAGTGGCAAAACTCTATGGAGCATTCTTTCCATCGGAATTCCCTCGGCTGGGGAGCCGATTGCCTACCAGGTAAGTCAAATCGTCATGATTAGTTTTATGGCGACCTTGGGGGCTGATGTTTTGGCGACCCGAGTCTACGTCATGAGCATCATGTCTTATGTGATCATTATTGGGATGTCGATGGGCTTTGGCACCCAAATCTTAGTTGGACACTTGGTGGGGGCAGGGAAGGCCGAGAAAGCCTATCGTTTGGTTTGGCGTTCTTTGTTGATTTCTTTGGTCCTGACGGTGACATTAGTAGGAATTTTGGCCGCCCTGGCGCGCCCTCTTTTGGGGGTATTTACCAACGATTCGTTTATTTTAACTTTGGGGTCTCAATTGATGTTGATTAGTGTCGTTCTCGAAACAGGGCGAACGTTTAACTTGGTCATTATTCAATCGATGAGAGCTTCGGGCGATGTGATTTTTCCTGTACTGATGGGAATGCTTTTCCCGTTCTTGTTAGGCCTTCCCCTGTGCTATTTCTTGGGGATTTATTTGCACATGGGTCTTTTAGGGATGTGGTTGACCATCTTAGCCGACGAGTGGACTCGCGGCATCATTATGACCTTTAGGTGGAAGAGCCGGGTTTGGCAAAAAAAGGCCCTCGTCCAACCTGTGGCCGAGGTGCCTATTGCAGAAATGTGAGAAAGAATCAGAAGTGGGCCGTGGCCATCAGATAGGCCCGAGCCAAGGTGTGCTGGGACACCAAGAAACCTAAATATGCTGGGGTTCCTTCATGAGGAACTGGTAAAGTCGTGACATCCAGAGCCGTCACGGTGATAAAATAGTGGTGCGTGCCCGTCCCCTTCGGAGGCGCCGCGCCGGCAAATTGGGCTTGGCGGGCATCGTTGGGCAACATCCAGGCCCCTGCCGGAAGAGCTTTTCCCCCTGCGGCCCCAGCACCGTCCGCCAACGTCGTGACACTGGCCGGAATATCGACAACGGCCCAGTGCCAAAAGCCACTTCCTGTCGGCGCGTCCATATCGTACATCGTGACGACAAAGCTCTTGGTGCCGGCGGGAAAACCCGACCAAGAAAGTTGGGGTGATTCGTCCTTACCCCCCATCCAAGCACTCATCTGAGCTTTGCCCAAGGGCATGCCCATCTGGACGTCGGTACTTGTCAAGGAAAACGACGGCACCTTGGGAAGTTTTGAGTAAGGTGTTTCGGCATTCAGCGCAAGCGTCAAACTTACACCTAAGATCATGACTGTAAAAAACTTCTTCATTCTGGAACCCCTCTCAAAAGATTCGATGAGTCCTGAATTGGGACTCACCTGTGGAACAAAAATAAGACACACTTTAAGAGGGGGCAAGTAAAAAACATTTTGCGAAAATCTACAAAAACTGGGCTTCCGCTCCCGACCCCCTGGAACTTGTCGCCTCTTGGAGAAAATTGACGCTTACAAATAATCCTGAAAAAGTCGAAAAGTTTTTTGAAGCAAAGTCTGAAATGCCCAAGTTATCAGGTTGATCGCACAGAAGACGCCCTGCGACTTCTCGACCCGACTGTCCTGTCGGACAAAACTACCTACGACAACAGAACTGCTTTTTTGGGGTGTTTCAACAGGCCCAGCCGCGTGCATCCAGACGTCTTCATCGCTGGGGAAATTTTAGCCCGAAATTTGTACCTCCTCTGCTAAAGTCATTAGAATTGAAATGTTAAGAATTGAAATGGTATATATGAGTCGGCGCTGAAAGAGATTTCAGCGTTTTTTTTTACTCCAAGATCAAGTTTGTTTGAGTTGCCATCAGCATGGACACTCGAAATTCCGGGCCCTCGAGGAGTCAAACTTACGCAAAGTGATGCTCAAATTCAGCGAATTTGAAGCTAGAAAACGGCGAATTTGATGCTCAAATTCGGAATTTTATCGATGATTTGTCGTCGTG
>DAIDJJ010000084.1:0-11009 GCA_027451385.1 Spirochaetales bacterium
GGTCGTGTTGAATCTTAGCCGTCACAGCCCAAAAGTCTTTCACTTCTAACTGATCAGGTTGAGACAAAAGCAGAAGGTCATTACCCGCTGATAAAGCTCTCAGGGCTGGTTCTGTTTCGCTCCAGTCGGCTGGTTTGGCCCCCACCATAAATAGGTCATCGGTGATGACCACACCTTGAAAACCCAATTTGTTTCGTATTAAGTCACGATTCAAACGAGGGTTCAGTGAAGCGGGCAAAAGGTTACCCGATATTTGAGGGAAGGCAAGGTGCCCTGTCATAATTGCCGGCAAGCCCTCTCGAATCAACATTTTATAGGGAATCATCTCGCGATTTTTTAACGTTTCCCAGGTATCTTGAATGATGGGGAGTCCCCCATGGCTATCTTGTGCCGTATTGCCGTGACCAGGAAAATGTTTGGCGGTTGGAATCACTCCCGCATCCATTTCACCCCTCACAAATGCCACGGCCAACCAGCCGGCTTCGTAAGGATCCTCTGAAAAAGAGCGAGGACCAATCACATGCGCATCAGGATTAATATACAGGTCTACACTAGGGGCAAAGTTCATATTGACCCCCATAACCGCTAATTCCTGGGCTAAGTATTTGCCGGTGTGGTAGGCATCGTAGGCCAAGCCTTCGGCACCCAACGAAAGGCTACCCGAAGTTGTACTGGTATTTCCTTTAATATGGCGTACCCAGCCGCCTTCTTGGTCGGTGGCAATAAAAAGCGGGATATGAAAGGGAGAGGAGGCAGCAGCTTTTTGAACCAAAGACACAGCTTGGGCCACAACCTGAGTATTCGGCGCATTCCAACCAAAAATCTTGACGCCGCCTAAGCCATAAGTCTCAATGCGTGTCAAAAATTCCGGTGAAGGCTTTACTCCTGAATAACCTAGAAGAAACACTTGGGCCGCGAGTTGTTCATCCGTCATAGCCTGAACAATTTGCTGGGAAAGTTTTGCAGGGGGAGTATTGTCCCAAAAACTCAATGCTGGTAACGAAGGTCCGCACCAAATGAGCAACAAGAAAGCCCACCACTGGGGACCGCCAACTGAGTATTGAATCCGTTTCATCACTTTAGTCTTACCAGAAGAGTGGTGAATTTTCCAAGCTCTTCTGATAGCTTTATATCATGAAACGTTTTCTGGGGTCTTCTGTAACGGGCTTGTGTCTTATTTTTATTTTCTTTTTGACCTTAGGAGGCAGAGTCGTCTCACAAGCCCCGGATTTTCCTCCAAGTCCCCTTACCCCCCAACAAATTACTGAACTGGGGTTGAAGTTTTCTGGGGAAGACCCTCAAGAAATTTCACAAAGTGTGGCAGAACTAGAAACTTGGTTCCATGTGCTTCAAGCAAAACTAGGAGGTCTAGAAGGTGCCGCTCTAGGAGACACCCTCTTAAAACTACTTCATCAAGATTTTTTGACTCAATACCAATCAGAACAAACCCGGCTCGATCAATTGTTGAAAACTGGCAATTACAATTGCGTGTCTTCTGCATTAGTTTATCTTATTCTTGGCAGACGTTTAGGGCTAACCGTGGAAGCTGTAGAAGTTCCCTCACATGCTTTTTGTCGTGTTTTGGTAGGATCGACTTGGGTAGATGTCGAGACGACAACGGCCCAAGGATGGGATCCTGGTACGAAAAAGACCTTTCATGATGAGTTTGGGCATGTAACCGGTTATTCCTACGTACCTCCGGGAGAGTATACCCAACGCCAAAATCTTGATGCCCGCGGTTTATTGGGGCTGGTTCTTCAAAACAGGTGTTCCCTCTTACAAAAACAAGGCCTATTTTCTCAAGCCATCCCCCTTGCTCTACAACGTTGGTCCTTTGACCACTCAGAAGCTTCACTTACCATGCTCGAAACGGTCTATAAGGACGCCATTGCTGTCTTTAACAATCAACAAAACTATTCAGAGGGACTTTCTTTGGTCAGTGATTTAATTTCTCAGACTGGCATCACTCCTTCGGTAAAAAAGCTAACCTTAGCCTTGGTCACCAATCAATGTCACTCGTGGTCAGAAAGGCAGGATTATACGTCAGCACGTGAATTGATCCATGTTTGGGAAGAGAAAAAAGTCCTGAATCCTACCCAGGTTCAGAATTTATTGAAAACTTTGACTGAGAACGAACTCGTGACACAGCTCCCCCAACTTACAGTTGAGCAAGCTCAAGAACGAATCACTCAAGCCCTCAAGGCTGGACTGATCAATGACTCACAAAGCAACCAATTTTTGACATGGATTTATAGTAAAGCGATCGAAAAACTAGCCCAAGAAAAGGGGTATGCCGCGAGTGTCACTTACATACAAAACTTATCCCCAGCTCTGCAACAACTTCCTGGTCTTCAAGAACTTCATCACCAGTTGACCCAAGCCTGGTCAGCTAGCATCCACAATGAATTTGCCCACCTATGGAACACAGGCCAACACGAAAAAGCTAGACAAGTCCTCAAGGAAGGGCTAAGAGTTTTGCCTGACAGCCCCTTGCTTCAACAGGACCTGAACCGCTTGCCACAAGACTAAGAGTTACAGGCGAGTGTCTTGGGGCAGAAGATCAGCCTTCCTTGTAGGCAACTCCTGAAATCACTCGTCGCCCATGGGCGTAGGTGATTTCTGAAAGTCTAGCAACACGGTAACCTGAAACTTCAAAATCGCTTTCGGAACGAATTTGTTCCCGAAAACCATCATCGTGTTCCAGCGTCTCAACCAAATCGATATTTTGACACAAGACCAGAACATGGTCGCCATAACACACACAATCAAAGGGTGTAAATTTGGCCAAAACTGTAGGAGCACCCGCAGTTGCCGCTCGTACGGCTGCCGTTTCAATCGAAGCTTGTTTGGCTTCCAGCTTGATCATACGGGCTTTGGCATCTGGTACAGCTTCACCGATGGCTTGGCTCACCCAATCCAGAAGATGTTCTCGAAGTTCGGTCAGACTCTCTAACTGTTGAAAGTTCTCGAGGACATCAGATCCCGAAAGCACTTTGGCTAAACCAGAGATTTCTTTAAGGTATAAGTTCCGCTGAGCGTCCGGTACATAATACATCACCAAGAGGTGAACGGGTTTCCCATCAATAGCGTTATACTCAATGCCTTTGGGCGACCACCCCACCGCACACAACAGTTCACCGTCCGCAGTAGTACGGCAATGGGGAACGGCCACACCTTTTCCAATCCCTGTATTAAACGTGGCCTCGCGGTCCATCACCGCTTTGACCAAGTCCGTACCCGAACCAATATCCGGGATAGCTTCTATCAGCAAGGCTAAATATTCTAAGGCTTTATCTTTACCTACTTCAGGCAATTCAACCAAGCGGCCTTCTTGCAGTGCGTCCAGTAAACTTCTCATGCGCCGAGCCCTCCATAGCGTTTATGAAACCACGTTTTGACATTATGAGTCAGCACACCGTACAGGACTAAGAACGACGCTATGAAGGCCCAGAAAATCGGCGGCAAAGGAACAAGGCCAAGGTCTAAAGCGATCGGGGTATAAGGAAGGATACCCCCCACGGCCATGACTAGAACAGTTGTCATCGTCATCGAAAAACTCGCTCGACTTTGCAAGAAGGGTATCTTATTTGTTCGGATGATGTGGACAATTAAAGTCTGAGTCAGCAAGGATTCAACAAACCAACCCGTATTAAACAAATGGGCCGCATAAGTCGTGTTAGGATCATCGGCCTTAGTGATATGCGCAAAGTACGGAACAAGATCCGTGGGAACTGCTAAATTGAAAAGAGACGAGGTTTTGAAAAATAACCACATCAAAGCAAATGTCGCATAATCAAAAATGGAGCTGATTGGGCCTATGAACATCATAAACCGACGGATAAACCGAATATCCCACGACTGAGGTTTATTGGCAAATTCGGGGTCAACGTTATCCAAAGGTATAGCCGTTTGACTCAGGTCGTACAAAAGGTTGTTGAGCAGGATCTGAACCGGCTGCATGGGGAGGAAAGGAAAAAGATAACTGGCCCCCACGACAGAAAACATATTGCCAAAATTCGAGCTGGACCCCATCTTGATATACTTAATGATGTTGTTGAAGGTTTTTCTACCTTCAATAATGCCGTCTTCCAATACCAGCAAATTCTTTTCGAGAAGAATTATATCAGCCGACTCTTTGGCGACGTCGACAGCCGTGTCCACCGAAATGCCTACGTCAGCGGCTTTCATAGCCGCTGCATCATTGATCCCGTCACCCATAAACCCAACCACATGACCGGCCGAACGAAGTGTCTTGATGATGTCTTCTTTTTGATCCGGAGTTAGGTGAGCAAAAACATCAAACTCTAAAACAGTATGGGCAAATACCTCAGGTGACATTTGAGACAATTCTTTGCCAGTAATGACCCTCTGTACGTCAAAACCGACATCTCGACACACTTTTGCCGTTACCAACTCATTGTCGCCAGTCAGGACCTTAACACGAACCCCATATTCCCGTAACGAAGCAATAGCTTTTTCAGCGGAATCTTTGGGCGGGTCGAGGAAGGCTAAATACCCCAAAAGGACAAGCCCAGATTCATCTTGAACCGAAAAACTGGTTTTTTCTTTGCTGTATTCGCGGTAAGCGATGGCCAATACCCGGTAGCCTTCCGATGACAAACGCATATACTCTTCGATGATGTCATTCTTGATGATTTCGATCATCGGAAAAATATCATCGTCAATCTGATATTTGTCACAGGCTGCAAAAATTGCTTCAACAGATCCTTTGCAAATTAAAACGTGATTATCTTCATAATCCAGAACAACGCTCATACGTTTGCGTTGAAAATCAAAGGGAATCTCATCGATTTTTTTACAGGTTTTCTCTACATCCAAATCATCGTGACTAAGAATAGAAAGATCCAGAAGGTTACGTAAACCTGTCTGATAGTAGCTATTCATATACGCATAACGAAGAACATCGTCAGAAAAGCGGTTTGTCACATCCACGTGTTTTTCTAGAATTACCTTGTCTTGGGTGATCGTGCCGGTTTTGTCGGTACAAAGTATATCTATCGCACCCAAGTTTTGAATTGACTTGAGTTTTTTTACGATGACTTTTTTATGTGACATAAAAAGAGCGCCTTTAGAAAGGCAAACCGTCACAATCATCGGCAACATCTCTGGAGTCAGTCCCACGGCGATGGACAGACCAAACATGAGGGCATCCAACCAGTTATGTTTGGTGATCCCGACGATCAAGAAAGTCACTCCGACCATGACGATCATAAAGCGAATCATCAGCCAAACAAAGCGTGAAACCCCTTTATCAAAGTCTGTAGCCGCATTAGGAGCCGCTAAATTGGCCGAAATCCCCCCCAAGAAGGTACTCATTCCTGTATTAATTACTACGCCCTTAGCAGAACCTGAAATGACGGTACTGCCTTGGAAACAGGCATTTTGTAAATCAAAGACTTCTGTCTTACTAGGATCCGGAGCTGGATATTTTTCAACCGGCATGGATTCACCAGTTAAGGCCGACTGACTAACAAAGAAATCTTTTGCCGCTAAGACGCGTAAGTCTGCTGGGATGATGGAACCAGCTGCCAACACCACAATATCTCCGGGGACAATTTCGGACATCCGAATCTCGACTTCTTTTCCATCCCTCAAGACTATTGTGGTGGCTTGAACCAGCATTTTGAGCTTTTCTGCCGCAACGGTTGAACGCTTTTCTTGGAAGTAAGCCAAAAAAACACTGATGAGAATCATCCCCCCCACGGTAGAGGGTGTGATCAAATCACTGGACGACCCCAAGTATGCCAGAAGGCGGAAGAATAAGTTATCACTCCCCAAAAGTTTGGTAGAATCGAGAGACATAAAAAAAGAAACAATGAGAATGACTAAAAGTTGAATAACAAGGGGATTTGCAAAACGCTCGAAAATCTCTTGACCAAAGCTTTTTCTCTTTTCGGCGGCAAGAACATTTGGACCATAAATGTGCTCACGATCTTCGGCTGAAGACTGCTCAAGGCCCTCCCGTGAGGTTTCCATCCGGCTCAGAACATCTTCCTCGCTCATGAGGCAGGCTTCCCTCAGGCGTTTTTCATGGGCCGTAGCAAGGCTAGGCTTTACGAGGTTCCGACGGTCCATCGGGGGCCTCCTTTATGGGTATTGGGAATTATACTCATTGTAAAGAAAAGACACCCTGTTGCCTAGTAGAGAAATTATGGTTTTGGTTAGCTTTTCATGAGGCGTTCTACTTGTCCAAGAAAGCACCCTCTTAGTACAATAACGTCCAATAAAGGAAATATTTATGGAAGATCCCACCGAAGAAGTCCAGAAACAGCTCCACGAACACGCACACGAAAGCCGAGATCCCGGTATGCTCAAGATCGCCTTAAGTTCAGCTCTCATTGCCGTTTTAGCGGCCATCGCTTCTTTGATGTCGGAACATCAAATCAATGAAGCCATGATTTCTCAGTTAAAAGCTTCTGATCAATGGGCGTATTATCAGGCTAAGGGCCTCAAGCATAATCTTTTAGAAGAACAAAAAGAATTACTTTCCCAGTTGGGACATCCTAGTGCGCAAGATATCGCTCGCTGGAACTCTGGCCTGGAAAAATATAAAGAAGAACAAAAAGAAATCTCTCAAGAAGCCACTCGTGAACAAAAAGCATCCCATCGTTCTTTTGAGGCACATTACCGACTGTCGTTTGCTGTCACCTTTTTGCAAGTGGCCATTGGACTTTCGGCTGTTTCGGCTCTCACCCGTCGGCGCTGGTTATGGATGACTAGTCTTATCACGGCATCTGTGGGGATAGCGTTGATGGGTTGGGGATTAGGTCTTGCTGTCTTAACGTAGGGCGATATCGCCGTCTTAGCGTAACGGTTATAACTTTTTGGAGACCTGTTTCGGATACCTGCAATACAGGGGGAAATTTCTTTCCCCCTTATTCTACCACGGAAAAGACCTTACCTAGTTAAGTTAGCGATTTTGTCGATCTTTACGAGATTGGCAATCTATGCAGAACAGCGCATAGGGGATGGCTTGTAGCCGTTGTGCGGGTATGGGTTTTTGACATTCCATACAAACCCCATACCGTTCATTTTGAATACGTGCCAGGGCATTATCGATCATTTGAAGCTTCTTGGATTCAACAGCATTGAGGGCCTCCAAGTTCTTCTTATCGATATCGTCTGACGCCATATCCACCAAATCTTTGGGATCAATGTCTTCCACGATGGCACGAAAACCTTCGCTTTCAATGACCAAGTGATGAAGAATCTCTTCTTTCTGGCGCTGAAGTTCTTCCTGCATTTTTTTCAGAAATTCTTTGTCCAAGTTTCTCTCCAAGATGGGGATAAAAAAACCTAGGTAATTTGCTCAAATTCGTTGAAAAAGTCAACAGGTTGACAAGCCCTTATTGTTCTCTCTATAGTAAAACAACTTATGGCTGAAAAAGAAGAAACGATAGAAGTTGAAGGTGTTGTAAAGGAATCCCTTCCCAACACGATGTTTCGTGTAGAAATTAAAAATGGACATATCATTCTGGCGCACTTGTCCGGGAAAATGCGTAAGAACTATATTCGAATTGTTCCCGGTGATCACGTGAAAGTTGAGCTATCACCTTACGACCTGACAAGAGGTCGGATTATTTTCCGCGAACGCTAAGTCTTAATCTTTAAGTTTTAACTTAATCCAAGTAGCTCCGGTTCCGCCCAAGCGTCGTTCAGCATCACCAAACTCTAATACCCATGGGGAGTGGCTGAGTTCATTCCGAACCAATTGAGGAATAACACTCTCTTGTGCTGAATGAAGCCCCTTACCATGAATCACTAATATTCTCGTTAAACGCTCTTCAGCGGAATCTTTGAGGAACTCGCGTAAACGTTCCTGAGCTTCGGTCCGCTTCAGACCGTGCAGGTCTAACTCTTCTTGTGCCTCAAATCCTTTCACAGTTCCTTTACGAAACTTAGGGGTTACTGAACCATCATTTCCTCCCGTGCCTCCACCTTCTCTTGGACTTTTAGGTTGTTCTGGGGTGGAATGATGTCGTTCCCAAGTATCCAAGATCTTTGCAAAATCCATCTATTCCCTCCGACCTGATATTCTTGCCGTTGTTAGTCTTGAATTGGCAAAAGATAGTTGACCTTTAACCATCCTTGCAACCCATAACCCGTAGTCACCAGCGCATATGGTCCCGAAATCCCTTGATAGCGAACAATGGTCCCTTGTGGAACCGTTAGCCAGTTTTCAGCAAGATCACTGGGCACTCTTCTCAAGGGGGCATCACCTGTACCGACAACCGCATCTCCAGGAGACCGCTCTGCTAAAGAGATTCCCGCTGTAATACCTGAAGCCGAAAATATAAAAAATGCCACCGTCATGGGAATGATCCAGCTTACTTTACCGGTATGACGATGCCAGGCCCAAAAGAAAAAGGCAACGTTCCAGCTAACAAGAACCAAAATCCAGAAAAGATCGGTTGAAGGACCTTGCCAAACTTGAAATTGATCGGTGAGTTGGGCTTCTTTTTCAACTTCTCGTAAAGCGGTTAGGGCTTGCGGGCCTTGAAACCCTAAAGCCAGGGCACGACTAAAGGATCTGACGGCCAAGGCTGTTTGTTTTTCTTGTTTTTGTTTTAAGCCTTCATTGTACCAATAAGCGGGTTGAGTTTCGTTAGACGGGACAGAATTAACTTCGGTAGTACCACCCTGCGGTTGGTGCTGAAGTGGCTGTCCGGCGGCACTCATGAGAAAAAATCCTATTGGAAGCAGAACAAGTAACCCTTTGCCGCGACCTTTATGCTCTAAAAAGGTCAGGAAAAAAAGGAAAGGGCCTGGTAAAAAGGCTAACCAAAACCAAAAGCGTTCTGTCAGATTCCAGGGAAGGACCTTTGACCACTCGTTTTTCTTGAGCGGATTCAAAACAAGAACTGGTTTTGCGGTGACTTTTCCGGCATTCCCCAGATTTAAGGTTTCAGACTTGGGTTCCCAAGTCCAGACTTTATCTAAGCTAGGCTGGTAGGAAACAAAGGGGGGAACTTGAACCGTATAAGAGCCTGCGTGGTCTGCGGCAAAAAGCCATGTCACGGTGAGATCACCTTGATACCCACTAGTTGTGGGTCGGTAACCAGCGGTTTCCTGTTTATTGATTAATCGTAAGCCTGTAGCCGTTACCTCAGGAAGAACCAAATACGGAAAATTGCCTCGGCCACGAACTATTTGTTCGACAGTCACTTGACCCGAATTTTGTGTTGAACGTTCAATTCTTGCTTCATACGAAAAATCACCTATGGCCCGTGTCGTTACCACCGTAGGTATCGCTTGAATATTCAAGCTAAGGGGAGACGTGGTACGCACTAACCCATTGACATTGACTGTAACAGCAGGAAGGTTAATAGTTCCCACTTGTGTAGGAATCATCATCCAACCCGACCAAGGGAGTGTAAGAATGCGGTCATCGCCGACGGCAGTTACCTCAATATCACCGATGTTCGCAGCCTTTTCCCACAACGTATTGGCAGGAGCTGAAACATCCAGTTCAGAGGGTTGAATTAAAGTTTCAAGATTTTTCACCTGAAGTATGACGGGAATACCTTCACCTAAAAAATAGGGGCCAGGCGGTATAAACCAGCCGACTTGCAGGGGAAATCGATTTTGAGATTCATCTTGAGCTAAGAGGTATAAGGTTTTCGGTGAAACTAAAAACGACTGAGAACCATAAGTGATCGTAAACGGACCAAGTGTTACGATACCTGTTTTGATAACCCTAAAGCTCAAGGTCATTTTGGTGCCATTGGTGACCTGTCCCGAACTATTTTCCCAAGAGGTTTCACGAACAAAAGGTCCGCTGGTCAATTCCAGTTCCGAAGGAAAAGTCACCGGAGCTAGTTTGAGCTGTAAAGGGTCTGGTGTATCTGCTAAAATGTTGACATTGAATTTTTGCCCGACGACAAAACGGTCGTTATCCAGACTGAGTTTTGCCTCTAAGGCTGTTAACGACTGCGGTAGCAGTAAGGTTACCAGTCCGAGGAGGAGGGCGAGCTTTTTTGTGACGAATTGCTTTTCCATCGGTTTCCTTCCAAACGCTGGACATAATCCAAGAGGGCTTTTGTTTGTGGAGTCGGGGTCGTTGGCGCTGCCGTACTCACCGGTGCGTTAGCACTCGCAAAGGACTGAATTTTTAAAAGGCAAAGTTCCAAATTATGTTTAGCGTCGATATTCGCGGGTTTGAGTAATAAAGCCTGCTGAAAACTGTGATACGCTTCTTGATATAAACCCTTTTGATAGAGAAGGTCGCCTTTATTAAAGGCCAAGCGAAATAAAAGTTCTTCAGGGGCTTTTCTATCTACACTATTCCAAACTGCCAGAGCCGAATTTGCCTCACCTAAGGCGTTATAAACATTTCCGAGATTATAGTTTACCCAAGGTCCAAAACGATCTTTTTGTTCAACTTGAAGGTAACGTAAACTGGCTAAGGCGTAATTTCCACGTTGAAATTCATAATTTCCTGAGAGGATGGCCAAACCATCTTCGGCATCAGAACAACCTGTCAAAAGGCCTAATAAAACTAAGCCTGTTATTAAACTCAAGAGTTTCACAGAATTTTCCTCCAGGGTAATACCCAAAGAAAAAGGGCAGACGACAGACAAAGTAAGGCTACCACTAAAAAGAGGCGGTATTGAGGAGCCAGCTCCCATTGGACACCTCCTCGAACGGCAGGGTTCTCAAGGCTAGTTAGACGGCTTTGCAAATCATCTAAACGATCACGGTCAGCACCGAAGTAATACATCCCGCCGGTTTCTGAGGCAATTTCCTTTAAAAGATCTGCATTAAGTTTTGTAATCACAGTAAAGCCAAAATCATCTACTAAAACCCCTTGGCCTTGACGAATAGTCGACCCTTTAGTCGTACCCATGCCAAAAGCAAAGACTTCTACCCCTCTAGAGGCCAAAGTACGAGCCGCAGAAACAGCGTCTCCATCACGGGCTTCCCCATCACTAAATAAAATCACAACTTTATGATGATCATCCGGAGACTGCAAGGAGCGGTACCCCTCT
>DAIDJJ010000085.1:0-10954 GCA_027451385.1 Spirochaetales bacterium
GGTTGCTTCGTCAGGTACACTTGCATAACCTCATTGGTGGCATGGGTTCCTGTATTCGGAATCAAAGGAAGGGGATTTTCCGCCTCGATACCGCCATAGATGTAACCGATCAGCACAGGTTTTCCTGAAGGAAACTGATCAAGGTTGAGAACACCATTTGCTAAAGCTAAACCAGAAGTTCGTAATGAAGGTAATTCCAGAAAATCCGCTGACGCTCCTAATAATCTTTGTCCAGGGAGGGGATTTTCGGAAACGTATTCAGAGATTCCGGCAGAGGTTTCTGCTTGGTAAGCCACATCTTCGACAAAGGGAAAACCATCATTCCGTTTTTCTTTCGAAACCTTCTGGTAAGCGGCGGCATGAACAGCTGACTGATGCAACCAGTAATGCCCTATTCCTCCAACAAGGCAACGATAGACCGTTTGCGCAGATGGAGACCAGAAACGCAGAACAGGGCATTCGTACTGACTGAATTTTTGAGAGAAGCCTGTGTCAACTTCATAAGAACCATCGGCATTAATCTGAATGGGTTGAACATACGCCCCAATAATCCCAGGTCGAAAGACTCCTCCCAATGCGATAATTCTGGGCGTCCCATTGGGACTCATATCTTCGATAATATTCCCATCCCGTCGATGAAAAGGGTGTCCGGCTTGTTGGACTTGATCTTGTGGATAATAAACCGTACTAACTGCCCCAATTCGGTCCAAAGTACCGGGTTTTAGACGAAACATGCGGTACGATTCTGTGTATTGTTGATAAAAATCACTTCCGCCAAAGGCCCTATACTGACCATCAAAAACCTGGCCAAAAACTAAGAAAAACTGTCCATTGAGATTAAGTAGGGCTCCACCCGTAACTTTGTAAGCTGGATCATGGACAATCTGAATGCCGGCGAGAATCTTGGCAGGATCAGGTGTGGGTTTTTGAATTTCATGGATTAGAACGGGAACATTAAGACTGAGCAAAGCATCTGAGGTTGCCATATCACTGCCGTCAGCTTTCCAACCATAACCTCCAGCAATGTACAAGAGCTGAGTTTGTGGATCAAAAGTAAATTCAGAATTCGTCACACTCAAAGCTGCCGCTATTTCTGACGGTAACAGTTTCAAAGAAAATCGATGCAGTTCACCCGTTGCCGGATTCAACGTTATTAATGCCTCATTAAATGTGTTTTGGGGGAAGTTCTGGTTAGGGGCACCTTCAAAGGTATGTAAGCCACCCTTTGTTGTGTTTTCCCCCGGCTGCCGCCCCCCTACTAAAAGTGAGATCACCCCTTGTCCATCAGGGGCAGTTATCTCGGCATGGGCATACGACTGAAGGGCCTGGGATGGAAGAGTGCTAACAGGAACGAAGCTAACGTTAAAGGGTAATTCAGGTGTAGCACTGGTTAAGGTTGAATGAGTTAAGTCTGAACTAGATTGGTGTGTGCACGCGAAACATAGAAGTAGCGGTAAAAGTCCCAAAAGACGAATCATGCTTTTTCCTCTTGAATTTGCTGGGCAGTTTGAACGGGAGTCTGCTGAATTTGCTTGATGTAATACAGAACCGTTGTGAGTTTATTGGGCGACAAATCGCGCGAAAGTGGCATGTACCTGGGATCATTAACCTCGCGCGTCATATAAAAAGGAATGGCACCCGAAGAAATAAGGTAACCATTTAAGTCATACGGAGGGGTATCCGGGCCATATACTTTTGTCCAAGGTGGGTTGTTTCCAAAAATAAAAAAGGTATTTTTATCTGTTAAATCAATTTTATTCCGCATACCCGGAAAAAGCTTCATGTAGGGAGCCATAATTCCTTGCACGAGTTCCCAGGAAGGATTCTCATTGACCTGGTAACTCGACCAAAGCACAACCGAGATTGTTTTTTCTTGAGGCACCCCAACTTTCTCATCGGGTTTCTGCCCCGCGTAAAGCCATAAGAAATAAAGTTGACCGTCAAGTTCTGCGGTACGAGAACCTGGATCTTTTACAGCACTCAGGAGAACTTCCACCCACCCTTGATCATCCGTCAAACCCAGGACAGCAGCCAAAGCCCCATCAGCGGAAGGGGTATCTCCAGGGTTAGTCGGTGGAACTGTCGCTCCAGGCGTGTCTCCATGTACGGGAACAACCTGAACCTTCAACGGAAAATCTTTAACCGGTACACCAAAACGTGTTACTCGTACACGGGCAGAAAGACGAGATAAGCTACTGTTAGGCTCACTTGTCATGCGCAATGAACGATCATCGGCAGCAAACCACAAACCGTCCTCGTGTTCCTGAAAAAGGATACCTGAAGACAGCAAACGCAAAACAAGGGGATGTTCTGCGAGTAGTTGAACCTCTTCGGGATTTTTAAGCTTAAAGTCAACAATTCCGGAATTGTTATTGTAGGTTGCGTCATTGAACTGAAACGTTCCAACATCTACATAAGTTCGTCCTGGGACTTTAATACTGACAGTCCAGTCACCGATATTGCAAGGTGGTCCACCAGGCCAACTTCGGCATACACCATTTGCCAAATCCACCGAAACCAATGACAGGTCGTTGTTGAGCTGAAAGGGAACTGGGTTTAACGAAGGAGTATTCCAAGCTGCATCAGCTCCTAGTCCACGGCTTTGAAGCCATCTTGGACCAGGGGCCTGAATGGAATCCCCTGAAACTTGGGGTCCGACCATCGCCGTTAACCGGCCCAGTCTAAACCCTTGATTGACTGGACGATTCAAATCACCATCGATATAACCACCTGAAACATTATCATAGCCGTCCAAGACCAAACGAATCGAAAAAAGTATAGAGTCTGCTTCTTTAACAGAAACTGCCGCTAAGGCATCTAAAATAGCTGACTTTCCATAAGGAAATTGACTGTTTTGAATTCGTACGACAGATTTATAGAAACCGCACGCATTAAAATCTCCGCCGGGACTACCCCACCCATAATCCTGATTCCACCCTCGCTCAGGTAATACAGCATTAAACCAAGAACTGTTCAGGGAACAAGGATCAATATTCCCCACAAAAGTACTTCCATCAGCTAATGTAAATTTCATTTGTAATCCGAAGATGGTCGAAACGCCTTGCTGATACACATCCAAGTCCACAATCTTGGCGGGTGAAGGCACATCGGTTGTGAGCACCTCTAAACCAACCAATCCATCTTCTGGTTGACTTACTCCTTGGTCGTCCCAAGCATTGACGACTTGACAGTTGCGAAACTGAAAGTAGTGAAGCCCCATGGGTTCCTGCCAAGGTGAGGGATTGGTAACAGAAGGTTCATAATGCTGGGGGTCATTATCGACCGTCGAAGGGTCAGTGAAAAATTGACCGGCAAAACTAAACCGCGGAAAATCCAAGTAACTCATAAAACCTCCTGAGAAAATAGGGAGTGACGGCTTGGGGACGAATTCTTCCAAAAGAGACGGGAAAAGCGTTCGTGGGCATGCAACTCATAAGCTTCTTTTTGTGAAGCCTCAGGCTCCTGGGCAAAAAACATCACAAGATAAAGAGGCTGCCGGTTCTCTTGATCCATCAAGCGGTCTTTTGTCTCGTTGAGAACAAGCCCATAGCTGACTCTCTCTAGCTGATTTTCTTCACAAAACCGCACAGAAGCGAGAACAATATTTTCAGAAGCCTTAAAGTTTTCTGGCAGAAAACCGCCTTCCGTGAGTTCTAAGTGGTGAGTGTGACGAAGAAAGATTTGAACTCCCGTCAAACGCTCCTTACATCTAGTAGCGATCACCACGGAACGTTTGTAGTGAACAAGGAAATCATAGATTTCCTCCCCATATGAACTTATATCGATGGGGACTCCTGGGTGGATATTTTTTCTGTAGGAGTGCAAACAGCAGGTCACGATTTCATGGGCAAGCTGTGGCGAAAGATCTCCGGTATGAATTTCGATTTTGCCCCCTGCTTTTTCAAAAATTTTAACATGGCGGCGAAGGTGCTTGTGACGAGCTAGAAAGTCCTTAGATGCACCCTTGCCAGAGACCGAAATTGAACCAGCTTCTAGAACTTTCTGGGCAACAACATGGGGAACTTTTTTCAAAAATTGAGAAAAATCTGAAATTACCTCAGGGTCTATAAACCCCACATAATAGCCAAAAGGAAAGCTTTCTAACAATTTCTTGAATAGAGCTTTTAAGATTTCAGCTCGCTGGTCTTTCTGAGTAAAAAAGAACGTCGTGTTAGTCCCCAAATGATTTCCTGGCCCGAAGGCATGCTTCATAAAAAGTGAAGGGGTGACTAAAACGTTGGTAAGCCCTAAGAGTCGTCCTGAATCCGAGTAAACTTTTATAAGTCTTGTTCTTTCTGGCACATTAACCAGCAATTCCAGTAAATCCAAAGAAAGCCCCCGTTCAATGAGACAAGGAGCCAAGAGCTTTTTTTCCTCTTCAGAAAGAGGAACGGCTGGAGTCAGGACGGCTTTCAAACGTTCCTCCGAACGCTTATTAGTAAACTTATTCAGTCAGAATTGTCAAGTTTGGTTTTCTCAAAGCCCCTTGACATCAAGCTTGTGGAAATCTAGATTAAATTGGCAAACGATTGCTCGTTTCATCTGGCAGGAACTGTGAGGTGCCATGCTTTCTCGACCAATTTATTTTTCATCTGAAAGCATTTTGACGGCGGATGCCGTTACTACCCGTGAGCTGTTACGTCAAGTGTGCCAAAGTTTTGCTAAGGTTGGCGTAATACTCCCTGCGACCAACACTACGGGTTTATTGACTGAAGCCAGCCGTTGGTTGGACCTTCGATTTCCTGACCTTCCTCTAGAACGTCTCGTCTTGCCCCCCTCGAATTTTTCCCTACTCGCTCTGGGTGGAGCCTTGTTGATTTCTTCCAACCAAACCTTTTGCCAACAGTGGGAGGATGCCGGGGGAGAAGCGATTTTCTTTGAATCCCCCGAAGATACTCGCCAGAAGTTAGTCAGCCTCGTCATTACGTTAGCGAAAGCTCAGCGGAAAGACCAACTTCAACTATCAGATTTATACAGCCGTTGTTTGCGCTTTGCCGCCCAAGCCCACGCCCAGCAATTTTTGCCGGGAACTTCTTTACCCTATCTGACTCACCTCGTCCAAGTCGTGCAAGAAGTGATGTTAACATCGTTTCACGAACCCATCCCGTTGTCTTTGGCCATCCCCGTTGCTTTGCTTCATGATGTTTTAGAAGACACCAGTGTTACGATGAAACAATTACAAGACTTTGCCGGTATGTCTGTAGCCTTGGCGGTCGAAGCTTTAACGAAGAATTCTGCCTTACCCCCAGACCAGCAAATGTCCGACAGTTTGATAAGGATTCGTGCCGCAGGTCCTGTTGCCGCCCTAGTCAAGTTGGCTGATCGGCTTGTCAACCTTCAAGCCCCCCCTCAAACTTGGTCTGTGGATAAAATTGCGGCTTATCAGCAGGAATCTCAAGGAATATTAGAAACCTTAGGTTGGGCTTCCCCGCGCTTATCTGTTCGTCTTCAAGCTCGCCTTGAACAGTATCCCCCCCAATATAATGCCCCCACCCCTAGCCCTGGAGGGGCTTTATGAAAACCTCGGTAAATCTCAAGGGATACGCCCAAACGGCTCGTCAAGCCGCCGCTGAAGGCGCCGTCTTACTAAAAAACGACCGACAGGCCTTACCTCTTAAATTCAATGAACAGGTTGCCGTGTTTGGCCGCATTCAAGCCTCTTACTATAAGAGCGGTACTGGCTCCGGCGGGCTGGTCAATACGGCCTACACCGTAGGCATTCTCGAGGGTCTTACCGCACAAGGCATCAAAATTCACCAGGGTTTACAGCAAATCTATCGGGACTGGGAAGCCCAACATCCTTTTGATGAAGGGGCTGGCTGGGCACAAGAACCTTGGTCTCAACGAGAAATGCCCATCACCTCAGAAGTGGTTCAGCAGATTGCCAAAGAGGCTGAAGTCGCCTTAGTGATTTTAGGACGCACTGCAGGAGAAGATCACGACAACGCGGCACAGCCCGGAAGCTATTTACTGACCAACACCGAGTCTGAGCTCTTGGAACGTGT
Source organism: Spirochaetales bacterium (assembly GCA_027451385.1). Lineage (GTDB taxonomy): Bacteria > Spirochaetota > Spirochaetia > JABEVK01 > JABEVK01 > JABEVK01. The sequence goes on from DAIDJJ010000085.1 coordinate 6,006, forward strand.
TACTTCATCCTTTCCCCGTACTATCGTGCTTCTCAATGTGGGCAATATCCTAGATATGAAATGGGTCAAAGACCACGACCCGGCCGCAGTCCTTTACGTCTGGCACGGCGGACAAGAAGGTGGCCACGCCGTTGCCGATATTCTGACCGGAGCGATAACCCCGTGTGGCAAACTGCCCGACACCATTGCTCAAGACATTTCCGATTACCCCGCCCATGCTTTTTTTGGGGATCCCCTTCGCAACGTCTACCACGAGGATATCTTTGTCGGCTACCGCTTTTTTGAAACAGCAGCAACCCAAAAAGTACTTTATCCGTTTGGTTTTGGACTTTCTTATACCACGTTCAACTTAGTAGCGACGGCACAAGTTCGAGGACTCAGACTCGACGCCACAGTAATCGTCACCAACACCGGTGCACGTCCTGGCAAAGAAGTCGTACAGCTCTACCACGAAGCCCCCCAAGGTCTCTTGGGCCGTCCTGCTCGCGAGCTTTCCGCCTTTGCGAAAACCCCGCTTCTAGCCCCCGGTGAAAGCTGTACTCTCCACCTCGAGTTCGATCTGCAGGAGGCGGGTGGCTATGATGACGACGGGAGAACCGGTCACCCCTCTTGCTACGTCCTGGAAACTGGCGACTACCGCTTTTATCTCGGCACCGACGTGCGACAGGCCAAACCCCTGGCAACGGTAGCTGTCGACCATCTTCTTGTGGTTCGCTCGTGTACCGAAGCCCTAGCCCCCAAGACATCCTTCATGCGTCTTCATGCCCAAGCCGGCACCCCCGTTTTGGTCAGTGAGTCTACCCCAGAACGAACCATCGACCTTAAGTCACGCCAGCAGGACTTTGCCCCGGGGTTGCCTTATGCCGGAGACAAGGGCTGGAAACTTTCTGATGTCTCGGAAGGCAAAATCCCCCTCGAAACATTTTTGTCTCAGCTCACTGACGAAGACTTAGCCCAGCTGACCTTAGGTGAAGGAATGTGCTCACCGAAGGTAACCCCGGGGACAGCGGCTGCCTTCGGCGGGGTCACCGAACGTTTGAAAAGTTTCGGTATCCCTTTAGCCTGCTGTGCGGACGGCCCCTCAGGGATACGCATGGACAATGGGCAACTCGCTTTTAGCCTGCCGAACGGAACCTGCCTTGCCAGTACTTTTAATTTACCTTTGGTCGAAGCGTTACATGAATACTTAGCTCAAGAACTTCAAGACAATCACATTGATGCCATTCTGGGACCGGGAATAAATATTCATCGGCACCCCTTGAATGGCCGCAACTTTGAATATTTTTCTGAAGACCCCTTGCTGACAGGAAAAATGGCGGTAGCCTGCTTGAAGGGCCTACATCGGCACGGCGTTACCGGAGTCATCAAACATTTCGCAGCCAATAACCAAGAAACCGGCCGCAAAACCTGTGATAGCGTGGTTTCGGAACGGGCTCTTCGTGAAATTTATTTAAAGGGATTTGAACTCGCGGTTCGCCAGGGAAAAGCCCGCATGATCATGACGACCTACGGTGCCATCAATGGAATTTGGACAGCTTCAAACTATGATCTTTTGACCGTGATTTTGCGCCAGGAGTGGGGCTTTAATGGCTTGGTGATGACCGACTGGTGGGCCGCCATGAATGATGACCAAGACGAGGCCTCGTTGAGTGCAGCGTCGTACATGGTCCGTGCCCAAAATGATATTTATATGGTTGTCTCTGACGCCTGTGACACACCCTTGTTGACGGACCTTCAGCAAGCTCTGGCCGAAAAACGACTGGCCCGGGGGCAACTCTTGCGCGTGGCTGGCAACATCTGCCGTGTTTTGCAAGAACTCCCAGCGATGAGTTGGCTCAACAGCCCCCAACCTTGGCATTCAGAAACCCCCGTGACAGATCTCGGCTCAGTCACCTACCAAAAAGCAGGTCAACTCAACTTAACTGGCCTCAAAACAGCAAAAGGTTCAGTCAACGTCTTGGGGCTTTTGTTCGATCAAAGCGGAGACTATGAAATTCGCTTGACCCTGCGCTCGGAATCCACCCCCCTAGCCCAATTACCCTTGACGTTTTCCTTAAGCGGTAAACACACAACCACAGTCACAGTACCTGGTCGTCAAACCGAATGGACAGACTATGTCTACTCTCTTGGCGAAGTCAGGAATCCCTCAGGCTATCTGAGATTATTCTTTGCCCAAGGGGGGCTAGGTGTCAAAGCCATTCATGTGCTTAAGGTAAACGCCACCAAAACAGGGTCGACACCAACGTAACCTCTTCGAAGAGATCTTGTCGCCTTACCAGCTCCCACCCTGCGGCCTCAGCAGAGTCTTGAATTTGGTCAGGCTCATAATGGTAAGCCTGAATCTGAAAGCGCCGCGTCCCGGCTTTTAGGGTTGGGGCCTCGCGCTGAGGAATGGAGTTCATCAAAACTTCGCCGCCGGGTCGTGTCACCGCACTCAACGACGCCAAGAAGGCTTCTGGGCGAGAAAAATGCACTAAGACAAAAAAGGCAGTCACAAAATCCGCCCGGATCGTACGACCAGCCCAACGTCGGCAATCGTCGAGATTCGTCAAATCTAACCGATCCAAGTGAGCTCCCGGTACGCGCTTGGCGGCCCGGGCTAGCATGCCTCGACTGATGTCCACACCGTACAGTTTGAGAGGGAAATCCCAACGGGCCACACGAGCGAGTGTCCGCCCATCACCGCAACCGGCATCTAAAAGACTCCTCGGTTTGGAATCGGGAGCTTCGAGGGCTTCTTTCAGCCAGGTTCGTGCCGCATCCCAATCAAAACTGTCCAAGTGCTGGTGATCATCTTTATACGAGGGGGCGTAAAGGTCGTAACCCTCCTCTGGAGTGAGCGTCATTCCGCTATCATAGCTTGCCCCTTCTGGAACGTCGAGCTTGCTGTCGTTACAATGAAGCTTATGGAAGAACATTTTGATATTTGTGACGTTCATGGCCGTTTGACCGGTGAAAGCCTCCCCCGCAGTGTGGTTCATGCCCAGGGTTTGTGGCACAAGAGCGCACAAGTTTGGATCATCGATAGCCAAAACCGAGTACTCCTCCAGAGGAGAGACGAGAGGAAACAAACGGACCCTGGAAAATGGGATATTTCTGTTGCCGGCCATGTTTCGGCAGGTCAAACCGTCCTTGAAGCGGCACTAAGAGAAACAGAAGAAGAGTTAGGTCTGATCCTATACCCCGAAGAACTTGAACTCGTCTTTATTGCCCCTCGAGAATACTTAGATACTGAGCATCAATTTTATGACCGTGAGTTTCACCATACGTTTCTTTGCCGACGTGACGTTGAGCTTTCGACGTTGAGGCTTCAACCCGGCGAAGTCATTGATGTGACCTGGCAAAGTCTCGACGAGTTTTATCATCGCGTTGAAGGCGATGACCGAGGCCTGGTAGGTCGACCTGGAGAATACACCGCTATGTTCCACCGTCTCGGAATACCGCGTTCAACGAGTGTCGCGAACCAGACTTGAGACTTTAAGTCTTTTTTCCGATACGCAAAGTATGGCCGATAAAACAGGAAATTGGTTTCTGGAGTTAATCCTCAATATTCTCATACTTAGTGCTGTTGCCTTCATTACTTTACAAGCACGAGCCGAACAAGAACGGGGCGTGGCAGCACCGTTACTTGCGGCCATTTCAGGTGGTTCGAAAAGTATTAACCAAGCCTTGGGGAATAACACTGGGGTAACTGGGGCGGCAAAAACCTCTGGAAACACAAGTACCACTTGGAACACACCAAGCTCAGTTCCTGCTTTACCAGCCGTCCCCAACCTCCCCGCCCCAGCCCTTCCCTCGGGGAACCCCAATGCCGGGTCTGCGGTCTCTGACTTGGATTTTGACAAAGCTTGGGGGGCCCTGCAAATCTGGGCAGCTGGTCTGGATGGAAAAATCACTCAAAGTGAATTGAACGGCATACTCGGCAATATTAAAACGGGTTGGAACAACAATACGCAAGCCGCACAAGACTATTTGAAACAAGTCAACGACAGAATCAACCAAGGACAAACAGATGCCGTCATCCGTGATGCCTTAGCCACTATTGCCAAGGTAGGTGCCGACAAAAAAGCGGAACTCTTGGGGTCAATTTCGAAATTAATGGCGCAAAACGGGGTTTCTTGGGGTCAAATACAAGCCATGATGGGCAACTGGACGAGAGCCTTGGCTGGTCAAGTTCAAAAGCTGACCAGCCAGTAACTCAAAAACAACTAGCTTGGAGTACCGTCGAATTTAAGCCTTATTCGCCATCATCGTCTTCGGGCATGTCTACAGGAATCTCTAGGCGCTTAATTTTATTCTTGAGACCCTGACGGCTGATCTGCAGATTACGAGACGTCTGCGAAATGTTGTAATCGCTGTAGCGTAACGTCGAAAGAATGATTTCACGCTCAATGTCATCGATAAACATCCTCAGGTCGAGTGGTTCTTGCCCTGTGGGGAGCTGGATCGTTCGCACAACCGCTTTATCACCTTGAACCAAAGCGTACATCTGGGCGTTTTCTTTTAAAACTTGCTCGATGTCATCGGCCGTAACAGCCCCGGTGGAACGGTAGAGTAAATTAATTTTTTCTAGCAAGCCGGCCAGCTCTTGAATATTCCCTGGGTAGGCGTACTTCGAGAGGAGTTCTCGTTCTTTGCGGCCTAATTCTGGTAAGGACGTGTTCTTGCGTTGAGCCAAGGCCTCTAAGATGGCAAGAATATCTTCGCGGCGTTCTCGTAAAGGCGGCATCTTAATTTGAAGGTTGCCGATCTTGTAGTACAGTTCCTTGCGGAAATCACCTTTTTCCATTTCGGGAAGCAGGGTAGTTTGGCTGGTAAACAGCACGCGAACATCAGCAGACCGCTCTTCGGTTCCGCCCACTGGATAGTAGGTCCCGTATTGTAAGAACTTGAGGACTTTAGCTTGAAGGGGTTTAGAGAGTTCCTGGACATCTTCGATCACTAGGGTC
>DAIDJJ010000086.1:0-10917 GCA_027451385.1 Spirochaetales bacterium
TGGGGTCTTCCTGCTTTTTTCTCTCTCAACCAATCTTTTTGGACAGAAAGAAACCCGTTCGGATGAAGGAACAAATGCAGAAATCCAGCGCCTGAATGAGATCGCTGCGACCCTGCAAAAGGACGAAATACCTTTTGAAACCCTTTTCTACAATAACCTGCCTGGTGCGCATTCTTTTGCACACAGCCTCGTGGTCAATTTACCCGGAACAACCACCGCAAGACTGGTAGTTGTGGTGCCCGTGGACTCAACACCTCAACGTCAGGCCTTCGACAGTCTTCAAGCCGTACTGTCTGCCATAAAAGACTGGAAAACCCACCCCCCACTATTTCCCGTCACCGTGCTTTTTGCCGGAGCTGAGCGAGCCAAAGGTCCTGGCTATCCCTTGAGTTCTCGGCAGTTCCTCAATACCTTTTTTCCCTGGGAACCCACTTCGGTAGTGATCCTTGATCTTGATTCGAACAGTACGAATTTAGAACTGTATTTGGTTTCCGGAGCCTCGATTGCTCCTTTATGGTTGACCCAGGCGTGGCTTGAAACCTTGCGGAGTGTTGGCTTTCAAGTTAGCATTGCCGGAAACCAGCCGCAAATTTTTCGCTTTGACCTCCCCGAAAAACAGACTTTAGCCGAACCATGGTTTGAACGTGGTTTTCCGACCATGCTGATTCGTTCAGCCGGCACTTCTACCGGGTCACAAACCAACCAACAGCTTTCCCAGGCTCTCAATGCCTTTATGAATCATTTTCCCTCTGGTTATCCGCAAACCTCAGACCATAGCTACATCATTTTTGACTATTGGGGCAAAACTTTCTTTTTAACCCAAGAATGGTATTTGGGACTTTTGTTGGTTTTTGGAGTTGTCATAACTTTTGTTTTTTTGAGTCGTCAAAAACAACGAGGAACGGATACCCTTTCGTGGTTAAAGTCCATCTGGCAAATTCCTGTAACTTTCTTTTTTCTTTTTCTCCTCTTGACCTTTTCCACCGGAATTATCGATTATGTCTTTCAGCAAAAAGATTTCCCTTCTTTCTGGCGCTATGAACCTTTATTGGCTTTGCTTCTTAAAATTATTCTCACCCTAGCTTTGTATTTTCTGAGTTTTTTCCAGGTACGTCGTAGTCCCCTGTCCCGCTGGTCCAAATTCTATAGCTACACTGCGCTTTTTGTTTTCATGCTCGAAACATTTGCGGCAGCAGCCGTAGAATTATCCTTTTCCTTCTATTTTCTCTGGGCCTTGCTCTTTGCCGTTTTGTTTCATCTCGTCAAATCTAAAGGGTTAAAAGTTCTCTTTTTTGGACTTGCCCCGCTTTGGTTTTTAAAAGCCCTTGTTGAAACCTTTGCGCTTTCGCCTGATACAATTCTTCAACGTTGGATTCTCGTGACTCCAGCCCTGGGGAACCTCGTCATTGCCTTGATCTTGTTTCCCTTTCTTCAGCTGGCCCAAGCATTCCATTATCTCAGTCACCAAAGGCAAGACCGTAATGAAAAACTGAGGGTTCGGGTTCTTTTTCTCGCTACGACTGCGGTTTCTCTATTTTTCATTGCCACTGTCCTCCATCAAAATCCATTCCAGAAAACGAAAATTCCTTTAACTATCCAGGAGCAGGTGAACCTTACCCAACAAACTGACCGACTCAATCTTTCAGCCCCTGTGACTTGGGGGCGTACGTCCCTGAGGTGGAACGGTCAAGACATTCTGTTGCCACCACAGGCGCAGTCAGCTCATTATCAGGTAAAGTTTAAAAATGATCTCTGGAAAACCGAAGTTACCAATCAACAATTTTTAAACCGAAAAGTATGGCATATTCGTCTTTTAAGCGGTGGCCCAAGTCAACTCAAGGTAACGCTCCACTCGGATAAGCCCATCATCGTCTACGACTGCAACTTCCCCTTTAGCCTCGAGCAGGGAGGGAAGGTTGTTCAGATTTTTATAGGCAGGAATCCGCCAGCTGACTTAGACCTGCGGCTCACCTTAGCCCAAGGTATTCTGGTCACGGCTCAATTCAGCGCCCTCTACCAACCGGACCCTCGAGAGCTTAGACTTCAAGGGGCACCAGTTCAGGTAGATTCAGAAATGACCTTGGAAGACACTTTGGTTTTAAACTCATGATTCCCGAAACCTCGCATTCTTTAGAATACTTTCACGTGGACCTCGACGCCTTTTTTGCCTCAGTGGAACAAATCGATCACCCCGAATGGAAGGGCAAACCCGTCATTGTGGGGGCTTTGCCGGGTGTCCGAGGTGTGGTCTCGACCTGTTCGTACGAAGCTAGAACCTTTGGCGTACGTTCCGCGATGCCCATTGCCACAGCCTATCAACTCTGCCCACAAGGCATTTATGTCCGTCCACGTTTTGAACGTTACAGCGAACTCTCGCGGCAAGTCTTCCATATTTTGGAACGCTTTACGCCTTCTTTATACCGAGCCTCCATCGATGAAGCCTACCTCGACATGACGGGCACAGAACGTTTGCTAGGACCCTTTCGCCAAACCGCTGAGGCCCTCAAAGCCCAAGTGACGACCGAAACGGGTTTAACCATTTCCGTAGGCGGGGCACCTACCGCCTATTTGGCCAAAATCGCGTCCGATTGGGGCAAACCGAATGGGCTTTTTTTGCTGGAGAGCCACCAAATTGATGACTTTTTGGAACAACTTCCTTTAAGAAAACTCCACGGTTGCGGCACAAAAACCAGAGAAATCCTCGAACAGGCTGGGATTGATACCACGTCAAAACTGAGAAGACTCACCTTGGAAGCCTTAGAAATCCTCGTGGGGCAAGCTGGTGGCCGATTTCTATATGAGGCTTCGCGGGGTGTGGCCGCTTATGGAGAACGCAAGGCGTCAAGTCACTCCATTTCAGCGGAAACAACCTTTCCAGAAGACGTGCAGAATCTGGAAGTCCTCGAAGATGCCCTGTTTACATTGGCCCATGAGGTCATGTTCCGGGCTCGGCAGGAAGGCTGGGTAAGTCGTACACCGCATCTCAAGCTACGGACCCAGGACTTTCATACCTCAAGTGCCCAGCTCACCCTCACCTCAGAGATCCCTTCGGCCGATGATTTGTATCAGCAGGTCCTAACCTTATTTCGGGCCAAATGGACCGGGCAACCCGTGAGGTTGGTGGGTCTAGGTCTGACCAACCTCGAAAAAGCTTCCGCGTTTGTCCAGACTGATCTTTTTGAGGCTAAACAACGTAAACAACAACTTGTCGAAAAAGCCATTGTGGGGCTTAAAGATAAAAACCCTAAGATTCCCTTAACCAAAGCCCGTCTTTTGAAAAATTCAGACACACCTTGAGCCCTCTGTGACCAAAGTCACCGACGATGTTTTCCTCTTGTCGTATTTTAAAACGAGGAGGCACTATCATGCTGAAGAATGTAGGAACCATTGACCGGATTATCCGCGTCCTGATTGCCATCGCCCTGGTCATCACAGGAATTCTCTTAAGCGGCCAAGGGCTCTGGTGGATTGCCCTGATCGCGATTATCCCGCTGGCTACCGCCAGTGTCGCGTACTGTCCTTTGTACCATGCGGTCGGAATCAAAACTATCTCGGTGAAAAAGCTTTAACCATGAAAACCCTGCCCCCGCCCTCGCTTTACCCCCTTCCTCCTGAACGACCTGGCTTTTTGATTCGTCTCATGTTGGCGTTGGTTGAGAAAGGACTGGGGAGGACGTTATGGGCCCAAAGGGTCTTGATGCATCACCCGAAAACCCTCTGGGGAGCCGGTCTCATGGAAGCTCTGGTGGTTCATCACGACCGTGAAGTTCCCCGGCGGGTCTTAAAAATGGTTAGAGTTTATGTTTCGGCACGGGTCAGCTGTCCTTTTTGTGTAGACCTGAATGGTAAAGGTTTTGCACAGGAGGGGCTGTCTGACGAAGAGCTGGATTTGCTTTTACAAAAGGCCGCAAACCCAGAAGGGGCTTGGCCTGAGTTGTTTACCGAAGCAGAAATCGCAGCTTTGAAGTTAGCAGAGGGCACCTGTCAAACTCCTGTCGCCTTAGATGAAACTTTGCGACATGAGGTAGGCCGTTGGTGGAGTCAGCGGGCGCAAGTCATCCTTTCGGCGACAGCAGCGCAAGTTAACTTCTGGGCCAGATTGATTCAAGCTTTTGGAACGCAGCCGGCAGGGTTCTCGGATGTCTGCGACCGAAATCAAAAATGGAAGGAGAAAGTGTGAACGATCATTGGATTTCTTTAGGTGTTTTGGCCCTGGTGGTTATTCTGGGGGTTGTCTTTACCCTGCGTTCAGGGGCTAAGCGCAAAGCTGTTTTGGCGAAGTTGCAAGCGGGGGCCACAATTTTAGATGTGAGAACCTCTTCAGAATTTCAAGCGGCACATTACCCGGGAGCGAAAAATATCCCGGTACAAAATCTTTCGTCCAAATTCGACAAGGTGGGTCCCAAGAACAAGCCGGTTGTGGTGTATTGCGCCTCTGGTGCCAGAGCGGCCTCAGCCACTGCGATGCTCAAAGCAGCGGGCTTCTCGGATGTTATCAACGCCGGTGGTTTAGCCGGTATGCCTAAGACAGAAGGTGTTTCATGAGTGTCATTGTTTATTCCACCCCCTCGTGCCCCTATTGCACGATGGTAAAAAACTATCTGAAAGGAAAAGGGGTTCCTTACACGGATTATGATGTCAGCCGCGATACCCGCCGGGCCGATGAAATGGTCCGCAAATCGGGCCAAATGGGCGTTCCGGTGGTAGATATCAACGGTCGAGTTCTAGTGGGGTTTAGGCCCAACGATATTGAAAGCGCTTTGAAGCGCTAAAAGTTTTAAGAAACTTTAAAACAATTTGGGGGCGCCGTCTGGCGCCCTAGTTTATTCTCCATCATACTTAAAGCAGGACCCCATGGTTCTGAGGAGGATTCATGGCAAAGATTGTTGGTCTAGGCCTGATGGGCTACCAGGAGTTAAAGCCTTGAACTCGAGATCCCGAAAACCTTCGTATTCTATCGTAAGGGTCATCACCCTGAGTTGGGTGGTCACCCTGGCGTTGGTTTCCGGGATACTTGCCGCTTCTTTCATGCTCATTTCGGCCCAACGCGAACAGCAAGCCCTGACTACAGAATCCAAGCAAATCTCGTCTTACCTTAATGCAGCCTTAGGTCCCTTACTTTGGAACTATGATTCGTCGACGATTGAGGCCATTGCCCATGCCCTCGTCTTACGAGGAGACATTCCTTACCTGAAAATTATTGAAGATGGCAAGACGCTCGCAAAAGAAGGAATTCTCGAAAATAACCTCCCGTTACATACGGTTGAAGTCCGTCATCGACAGCAAATTGTGGGGTCCTTTGCCTTTCAGCTAGAAGCCCAATCTTCGTTGATTTACCGTGAAGGGGCCCTAACCTTCGGACTGTCCTTCTTTGGTGTTCTCTTAATATCTTTTGGGGTCATTCTCCCTTGGATTCTACGGCGAAGTTTAGCCGTGCCCCTCAAGAAACTTCAAACCTCTGCAGAGGCCTACGCGGCTGGAGATTATTCTGCCGACCAATTGCTGGTCAATCCGGTGCGTGAATTTCTCCCGGTCACGAATGCCTTTTTGATTTTGGGTCAGCGGGTTCAAAGGCAATTAGATCAAAGTAAACTGCTCAATGACGAACTCGAAAAGCGTGTAGAAGACCGGACTCAGGAATTAACCCGCACTAACGAAAACCTTGAAAAAACAGTTTGGGACCTTCGCCAAACTCAGGATTACTTGGTACAGTCCGAAAAATTGGCCTCGTTGGGAAAACTGGTCGCCGGCATTGCGCATGAATTAAACACCCCTTTGGGGGCAATTGATTCCTCTTGCCGTACCCTCAATGACATGGTTGGCCATGAATTGCCTCAGTTGTTGCCGCAGTTTTTTGGCGATGTCCCTGGTTTTGATGCTCCCTTACTGGAGCTTCTAGTCAACGCCATCCACTTAGCGACGTCGATTAAAGCACCTCCGTCCTGGAAAGAACGCCGTGATTGGCAACAATCTCTAGCCGAGCTCCCCCAGGCCGAGAAACTGAGTTCTCTGGTGGCGGATTTTGACCTATGGCCCCTCCGCGAAGACCTGACAAAATTGCTCCAACGGCCCAATACAGAAGTGGTCTTAGGGTTGTTTCAGCTGATATGCTCGGTTGCACGCTCGGCTCAAATCATTTCCACTGCTACCGAAAAAGCCTCGGCCGTTGTGAACTCCTTACGAGATTACGCCAGAAAAGAAGAGCAAGACCAACTTCAAGAAGTCAGCCTTGAAAAAGAGCTGGAAACCGTGATCTCTCTTTTTCGCAGTAAAATGAAAGGGCGAATAAATATTGAGCGACATTTTGAACCAGGACTTAGCGTCCAGGCCTCTCGCTCTAAACTTAATCAGGTCTGGATCAACCTGATCAGCAACGCTCTCCAAGCTATGAAAGGAGAAGGACAGCTAGAACTTTCTTTGTATCAAAAGGGTGACTGGGTAACTGTAGAAATCACCGATTCTGGTACAGGCATACCCGAAGCTTTGCAAGGACGAATTTTTGAACCTTTTTTTACCACCAAAGGTCCAACCGAAGGCATGGGACTGGGTTTGGATATCTGTCGACAAATTGTGGATAGCCAAGGCGGGTCTATTCAGTTCGAAAGCCGACCAGGAAGAACAACCTTTCGGGTCGTCCTTCCGCGTCATGCGCCAGTCCCCCCACTGCCCCTGCCAAATCCCCATTAATGACTTTCTAAGACTGCGCGAATACGCCGAACCCCGGCCGAACTGGCTTCTTCTTTCAGGATGCGAAAGTGTCCCAAAGTCGAGGTGTTTTCGACATGAGGTCCACCGCAAACTTCCAGCGAAAAGTCGCCAATACGATAGACCTTGACCACCTCTTCGTACTTTTCTCCAAACAAAGCCATTGCCCCCAAGGACTTAGCTTCTTGAATCGGCATCGTTGTCATCGAAACTGGTAAAGCTCGTTGGATTTGTTCATTGACAATGGCTTCGACGCGTCTCAATTGCTCTTCGGTCATTTTTTCCCCATGCGAAAAGTCAAACCGCAAACGTTCGGGGGTAATGTTCGAGCCTTTTTGTCGAGCATGCTCCCCTAAGACCATTTGCAAGGCCTTATGCATGAGGTGCGTAGCCGTATGCAGTTTTGTGGTCATCTCGCTATGGTCGGCTAATCCACCTTTAAAGGTTTTATCGGCCCCAGCCTTGGACAATTCTTGGTGCTTGGCAAAGGCCTCGTCAAAACCTGGCCGATCTACGGTCATTCCATGTTCCGTGGCGAGTTCCTCGGTAATTTCGATAGGAAATCCATAGGTATCGTACAGTTTGAAAGCTAGACGTCCAGGAATTTCTTTCTTGGGGTTTCGTTCCAGGTTAGGCAGCATTTTTTCAAACTCATGCTCACCGTGCTCCAGCGTCTTTAAAAACTTTTCTTCTTCGCGGGTTAATTCGTCAAAAATCAAACCAGCACGCGAAGAAACCTCGTCATACACGCCTTGATAAATGGACAATACCGCAGCGGCAGGTCCCTTGAGAAAAGGCTCTTGTACCCCAAGTTTTCGACCGCAACGAACCGCTCGCCGAATCAATCGACGCAACACATACCCTTGCCCCACATTGGACGGTGTCACCCCTAGATCATCCCCCAGGATAAAGCAAGCCGTTTTGATATGATCACAGATGATGCGGATGTTGGTATCGTCGGCTTCACTCAGGCCGTAGGTCACCCCTGTGGCTTTCTGGACGGCTTGAATAATCGGAATAAACAGCTCGGTCTCATAAACGCTGGTTTTGCCTTGCAGGATGGTGCTGGTGCGCTCGACTCCCATGCCCGTGTCGACATTCGGCTTGGGAAGAAGTTCGTATTTTCCTTCAGCCGTTTTATTGTACTGCATAAACACGTCGTTCCAAATTTCCAGCCAACGGCCACAGCCGCAAGCTGGCCCTTCGCAAGAGTCCCCCTTGGGGCAAGGGCGGCCCGTATCGTAAAACATTTCACTGTCAGGCCCGCAAGGGCCGGTTTGTCCAGCCGGTCCCCACCAATTGTCTTTGCGACCCAAATACGAGATGCGTTGAGGGGGAATGCCCAACCCTTCCCATAACTTTGCGGAATCCTCATCGCGAGGAATTCCCTCCTCACCGGCAAAGACAGTGACCCAAAGTTTATTGGGGCTGATTCCCAGCCATTGAGGACTGGTTAAAAATTCAAAACTCCATGAAATCGCTTCTTTTTTAAAGTAGTCCCCTAAGGACCAGTTACCCAGCATTTCAAAAAACGTGAGGTGACTGGGGTCACCCACCGATTCAATATCACCGGTTCGGACACACTTTTGAACATCGGTTAACCGGGTTCCCAAAGGGTGAGCCTCCCCCAAAAGGTACGGAACTAAAGGCTGCATACCCGCAGTATTAAAAAGTACCGTGGGATCATTTTCCGGTATCAAGGACTTCCCTGAGATCACGGAATGTCCCTTAGATTGAAAAAAGTTCAGATATTTCTTACGAAGTTCAGAAGCTGTCATAGTCCCTCATTTTACCTAGTCAACGGGAAGATTTCAACGCTGAGTAGGTTGTACTTCATACGGGGCCACCGATTTGGTCACCATATAATAGTCATTCATATTGTTCCACAGTAAGAACCCTTTGGCGTGCGAATGCTGAACCCCGTCGAGCTGTTTTTCAAAATATTCGACGTAATGCGCTGTCGAAAACTTTCTCTCACCGCCCAGTAAAAAGGTCTGCACCCAGGGGCGAATATTGACCCGACCTTTGGTTCCCATCCAAGCACGGTCACTACCGTCTTGGTAGATGACGCGGGCCCGTTCAAAGTAGTTGAGATTCCACAAAAAGGGCTTGAAAAAATGCGATGGGTAAAACATCGGACTAATGACGTCGACGTACTTGGACATCATATCCATATTTTGACCCAGGTAATCAGCTTCGAAATATCCGTTAAAACCATAAATATCTACACTGATCGGAATCGAAACACTCGCCCTTGCCGTCTTTAAAAAGGCTTCCAGGGCATCCAAGCGCGTCATGTGAGGGATTTCAAAGCGGTCCCGAATTTTCCAAATGGCCCCATCCGAAGGAAAGCGAATATAATCAAACTGAACTTCATCTACACCAGCCTCTTGTAATTCCTTGGCAATGGCGGCGTTATAGTTCCAGACGTCTTGGGCATAGGTATCGACCCAAAATTCTTTGGGAACAATTTTATCTTTGCCATCAGCTTCTTTGATAACCTCATGGTTTACCCAGGGCTGGTTGGTCGTTTTATCCCACACAGCATACTTATGGTGGTCATAAAAGAACAGTTTTTTGTCTTTGAAAACGACGACTCGGCCAATGAGGTAAAACCCATTCTCATGAACCGTTTTCACAACTTCGGACAAATTCAGGTAAGGCTGTACAGCATCGCAGGCTCTAGCCAAAGGAATATGAGAATCGTAGGTAAGTTCCCCCAAATCGTTTTTCATGTCGATGACGACGGCATTGAGGCCGTTCTTTTTCATTTCGGCCAGATATTCTTTGAGCAAGCGAGGATTGGCGGCATGGTGGGCGTTCAAGTAAAAGCCCCAACGGTCCTGTGAAATCTTAAGTCTTTGCAGTTTAGCCTCACTGGGCGGTGGCGGGGGGGTACGGTCTTTAAGTTTGAGCCACGTATGAGTTTTGGTCGCGTAACGCCACCAGGCGCTATCGGTGCGAGCCTCAAGAATTTCTTGATCACCTTCTTGGTGAACCGCCAAAGCCTCGGCGGGATGAAGATACGTGCCCCCTGGAAAGGCCAAAGTCTGTGTTAAGCCAGTTTTAAGGTTATGAATAAACAGCCTATCGCCTTCTTTTCCGATCGAGGCATAAAACGTATCTGGATCTTGAAACGAGAAGGCCACGGCATTCACCATTTCGTGATATCCATCCCCATAATCATAGGTGGAAAACAGATCCGGCAGGCGTTTCCATGTTTTCCCTTCATCGTGAGACTCAAATAGGCCGCTAAAACTGGTTCCAACTAGCCAAAAATCTGGAATAGCCGGACTTGCCGCGAGTGCCGTTAAATAGGCGTAGGTCCCCAAGGTTTTGCGTTGAATTAAGGTCGTCCAGTGGGCCCCTTTATCCGTGCTGTACAGACCAGCAAAGGGGGTTGTAAGGGTCCAAAGCTTGTCCGAAGCCATTTGAAAGGAATTCAACGGCCGAGGTTCCAACGGTTGGCCAGGACCTAAGGTCCTCATCGGGAGACCGTCACCCGGTAAAGGGGCCCAACCTTTAGTGCCCAAGGCTTCTAAAATTCCTTCACGGGATAACTTGACTTGCGAATCCATCCATGGAGCCGGGGTCACCAATTCTGGTAGAGTCGCAGAATACGCCGCGACAGGATGTGGTTTGACCGCACAGGCCGAAAAGAACATGGCCCCTAGGACCAAGCCAAGGGAAAAAGCTCGGGTAACTTTCATGAACCGTACCTTATCAAAAAGATCGGATGTCGAAAAGGGTCTTTCTCATTTTCAGAAATGCATTACACTAGTTCCATGACTTTGACAGCTCAAACGTTGAACGCCGTTTTAGATACCTTTCAACGCTTAGAAGGCATTTGGAGATCTTCCATACCTCTTTCGTATCAAGAAATTTACTCGGAGTTAGAGTCTGCTCAAGTGGGGTTTGCCGAGTGGGATGCCCAGCGAGGTCTCTACTTCCTCGACTTCTCGGCTGGCCCCGAGAATCTGGTGACCATGAATATCACCATGTTGGATTTTCAGGGTTCACAAGGTCAAGACCATTTTCGTTTCGAGTGGACCGCAGAAGGGCGAATTGCCGGTGTGGAATTACAAACCCACGCGCCACGCCCGCTGCCCTGTTTTCAGGAACTTACCTCCTGGTTGCTTCCCGAACAAACTCAGTCGGCTCCGACCCCCTTAACCCTCGAAGAATGGCAAAATTACTTGGACAGCCTCAAAC
>DAIDJJ010000087.1:0-10694 GCA_027451385.1 Spirochaetales bacterium
CAAGGCTATGGAAGGTTTTGAATCAATTTACAAGATAACTTACAAAAAAATATACCCCCTTGGAATTATCACAAAATTTTTCAAGTTTTTTAGAAAATTATTTACTGGAAAAAAATTCAACAATAAGAATTTAGAGCAAATCCAAATTCTTGGTAAATCCACGAGTTCTGTTCTGAAAATCATTGATTCTCCAATATTGTGAGGTTAGTATGTCAAAGAATAACATTACCACTTTAATTAAAAAAATTCCTAATTTTTCACCTTTGGATGTCACATCAGCTTTTACAATGTTCTTGGAGTATAAAAAAGAAGCTGAAATTACAAAAAGAGAAATTAAAAGACTCGATGTTGCTAAAGAAACACTTCTCTATGAAATTGAAAGGAAATATGATTTTTTTCATAGTCTTTTTACGCAAGTTTTCGCTGAAAGAAAGCTAGCAATTGAAAAAGACTTTGAAATTATTGATAAAGGAATTAAAGAAAATGATAAGGAATTAATTTTAATGGGTTTAGCAAATTTATCTATGGTCGTTGCATCAAGTCCATTTTCAAATATTGGAGAATTGAGTAAGTTACTTGAATCAGGACAGACTATAGATCTTTAAACAATAAAACACAACCTCTGTCGGTAAACATGTAAAGAAGTTTGTTTGATAGAGGAAATTTTTGTGAATTTTTTTAAAGACTTGGAAGATGTGTGTAATCGACAACCCATTAATACGATTCTGTCCTCCTCGGGGGTTGTCGTAGTACGAAGAAACTGCTCAAGTATTCGGAGCGGTGACATGCGTTCTCCTAAGATGAGTTTACGCTTGCCTTACCCTTTGGTCAACAGAAAGTAACGATTTCCATGACTTTCTGTATACCTCAAAAGGGGGTAGTATGACTTTTAGCCGATCGATCTTAGGCGATCTGAACAAAATTTCTTGAATACATAGAAAAATAAGTGTTATACTACATTAGTTGAGGTGCCATTATGCTCGTAGAATCGGATAAGATCATTCCTATCACGCGACTTCAAAAAGAGTTGACACAGACCGTTCGGGAGCTGGCCGAAACTGGTGAGCCTGTGTACATCCTTAAGAACAACAACATGGAAGCGGTCATGCTGACATTTGAAGAGTACAAACATCTTTCGGACCTCGAAGAGATGTTTGAGTATTTTGAAGTCAAAAATATGCTCGACGAAAGACTGCGGAACTACTCTCTGGAGAGGAATCTGGACTGGAACTCGATTAAGGAGTAACCATGATTTACAAGATCCAGTTCATTCCCGAGGCCGCCACAGACTACAAAGAACTTGACGGTAGTATTAAGAAGCTGACCGAGGAATAGCTTCGTTTTTAGAGGTGCCCTCATGTCAGTTATGGTTTCTGTAAGAGCTGGAAAAGTGCGTCGTTCAGGTAGAAGTTTTCTTTCCCGACTTTATGTTTGGACAAGAGCCCCAGCTCAACAAGATCGTCGAGATATTTCGAGGCTGTCTTTCGCGAAACCGACAGATCTCGAACCAGGTAGTCAATTTTCGTATAGGGATGCTGAAAGAGGTTGTTCAACAGCTCGTGGCTGTATAACTTCGGAACCTCAAGCTTGAGCCTCTGCTTGAACTCCTGAAAGAGCTTCTTGATGTCATGGATGAGGAGTGTGGTCTCTCGCGAAGTTTCTGCGACCCCTTCGAGGAGGTAGAGGAGCCAGGGCTCCCAGTTTTGCGTTTTCCGAACTTCTTGTAGAAGCCGGTAATATTCATTCTTCGAGCGATTGATGTAACGAGAAAGATAGAGAATGGGACTTCCCAAAAGCCCCTCTTTGACAAGGTAGAGGATATTGAGAACACGCCCCGTGCGGCCATTTCCGTCATAGAAGGGATGAATGCTCTCAAACTGGTGATGGATGAGGGCCATTTTGGTTAAAGGGTCCCAATCTGCAAGCTCGTTCCGGTTGAGGAACTCTTCGAGATGTCTCATGAGGAGGATGATGTCGTCGGGGTGCTGGGGTGGGGTATAAACCGTTTTACCTGTTGTCTCGTTCTTGAGTTCGGTTCCAGGCAACTTGCGGAACCCAGCTTGGTTCTCTTCAATGATCGATTGAATTTCAAGAATATCTCGTAGCGTGATGAGACCTGACGCCTTCACCTGCTCATGAGCCGTCTGAAGGGCTCGGGCGTAGTTATGGACTTCTTTTGCGGCTAACGTCTGGTAGCGCTGTTCAAAGCTGTCGGACTGGTAGAGGTCGTCCTGCGTCGTGATGATATTCTCGATGGCCGAGCTATCCTTTGCTTCCTGCAGAGAAAGGGTGCTGATGAGAATGCCCTGATTGGGCATTGTTTCTGCAGTAGCCTTAAGCTCGGCGAGGGCTTGGTGGGCCTTAGCCAGTTTTTTGAGTACCGCCTTAGTTTCGATATCCCCGACTTGTTCGAGTCGTTCAGGATAAAATGCTGTGGTTAGTTTTCCCATATCCCTTTCCCCGTGGGTAAAAAAACAGAAAAGTTACCCCTATCTTAGCAGACGTGGGTAGAAAAGTCGATTTTTTACCCACGTTTTGAAGGAACTCGGGTAAAACGGCGACGAAACCCACAAGTACGGCAGAGGGGCTCCACCAGCTCTCCATGTAAAAAGCCCTCGTGAAGGGCTACAGATCGAGGCGAAGCTAGGATTTCTTCTAAACTTTGATTCTTGAGATTTCCCAAGGCTATGATCCCCTCACCATCAAGGCAACAGGGAACAACCGTGCCATCCGAAAGGATCCCCACTTGGTTACTCAGACCATAACAAAACCCTTTTGTATCTGCTTGAGGCAGGTTGAGGTCAGGCCATTCAAAGCGATCTGCCGAATTTAAATAGAGCTTTTCGCTGAGTTTAAACCCTGTTTCGGGATTCAGGGCTTCCTTGCGGGGAAGGTGAACGCCTAAATAGGTTTCGAGCCGAGTCAATAACCGCTCATTGTTTTTGTCGGCTTCGGCAGTATTTTGGTGCCAAAGGCGCAAGCTGATAAAACTTTGCGAACGCTTTGGATGTTCGTCAAGAAAGCTGAACAATACATCAAAATAATGGTCTTCTTGTTCGGGAGATAGTTCCACCCAGGCTTGAAGCGAAAGGTTAAGCTGACGAAGAGTCTTCGCGTTCCATAAGACCTCTGAATGCTTTTCAAGGAGTGTGCCATTGGTGGTCAAATTCACCTGAAAACCGTAAGCTCCAGCCGTCTCAAGAAACTGGGGAAACTGCGGGTGTAGCAATGGTTCACCTTTGACATGAAAATACAGGTAACTTCCCCAGCCCTGGAGTTTTTCAAGGAAATATTGAAAGTCTGGGAGCGTTAAAAACTGAGCCGGTCGAGTATCGGGGGGACAAAAAGAACACTTTAAATTACAACGATTGAGGATTTCCAGGTAGATTTTTTTGAAGGTCCTATTTCTGTGAGAACCAACAGCAAGGGGCTCATTGGTAAGCTTCATGATTTCTCTACCACATACCTGTCGCTGACGACTGGAAGAGGACTGATAAGGAATTCTTGAAAGCATAGCGATCAAACGAGTTCATTTATAAATTCGTATGTAGCCTTAAGAACTTTTGAGTCTTACTTCCACAAGAGCTTCAGTCCATATTTCTTGAATTTTTCAAATTCTTCATCTTTCGAAATTATTGTCATATTTCTTTGAAAGGATTGCCATATAAGCATTCTATCAAATGGATCAAAATGGCTGTCTTCTTCCAGTTTTGAATAACTTATTGATTCCTCAGGAGTCAAACTGATTAATTCCATTCCCATTTTTTCAGCGTAGGGAATCAAATTTTCTATCTCTATGTTGCCCAAACTTAGCTTTTTAATTTTTGTTTTTATCGCAATTTCCCATAAGGAAACTGCACTTACATATATCTCATTATCTGGGTGAACTATCTTGGCTTTTGTATCTGTAGGTATTTTCTCAGAGCCTGAAATTGACCACAAGAAGGTGTGTGTGTCCAAAAGATACTTCATCGCAAACTCAAGAATTCTTCCACTGTCATTTTGAAATCTTCAGAGAAGACTATTTCTGTTTTGCCATCAAGTATTCCAATTTTTCTTTCTTTTTTTGATGCTTCAGGTTCATACGGTACTATCATAGCAATAGGGGTTTTCTTTTTACCATAGAGAATCCCAAAACTTTCTCCATGCTTCACTTTTTCGAGAACTTCAGAAAATTGAGACTTAATTTCCCCTACAGGTAGAGATTTCATATCCTTAGTATAAGATGAGTCTTCTTATTTGTCTACTTGTCAAGAAAATTGCTGTCAGAAAAATCGGCTTCCCGTGCTGAGTGCTCACTTTCTTAGATACCCGTTTTCTTGAATTAAGCGGCTTCCGCAGTGCGGGCAACCTTTAAGGAATACCCAAATCCGGTTGGTGACAGTAAAACTCTGACGACATTTTAAGCAGATGTAATAGTAGGGTGGCCCTTCGTGAAAGCCACTAGGCTTTGGTAACATAAAACACCCCCATTCAAAGCATTTGAACTTAACCGTCTTTTAACTATAGTGCCCAGGATTCTATTGTGCAAATCAGAATTTTTCCAGACCTGATGAACAGCCTCCGGCAACGGATTCAACCTAAGCAGTCACGAAAAGTTTCATTCAAACCTCCCATTCCAAAGGGAATTATAGAGGTTCCCTTACGCGAATTTCCCCATTCCCATGATAATTAAGATTCCGTTTTCAATTTCACCAAATGCTCTCTTGTTGATGCTGGAGATCTTTTCTGCAAGCCTTGTTCGATCGATGGAAGCAATCAATGAAGTCACCAGCACTGAGTCTTTCGTAAGGCCTGTCTCGGCTTTATCAAGTAAAACATTCCCAGGGGCCTCAGATAGTTCAAGATTCGTGGAAAATGGAATAACAATCACTGTCTTCAGCCTGCTCTTATTGAAGTCGTCATTCTGAATTATTAGGGCAGGCCTTTTGAACCCATTTTCGCTTCCGTAGGGAATACTGAAGTCGACCCACCAAATTTCACCACGCGTCATTCTTAGTCATTTCCCTGATTGCTTCAATCGATGCATTTGTCATCTGAGTGAATTCGCTTTGGTCAATCTTTGAGTAAACACGATTCAATCGTTCGGTGATATTTTCCCGCTTATGTAACGAAATAAAGTCTTCCAAGGCTCGAGCGAAAAGCTGGCTTCTCGGAATTCCTAATTCATGAGCGGTCTTTTCGGCTTCTTCATAAAGCTTGTCAGGTAAAGAAATAGCAGTTTTCATAGAATCAGTATGAATCGGGTATAACCGAATGTCAAGAATCAACTCGGAAGATCGTTCTGCTGATCATATAGGGAGTTCCAGCAGGTCTTTATCAGTGGTTCACTTGCGATTGCCCCTAACTATAGTGCCCCGGATTCTCCTTTGCAAATCAGAAATTTTTCTCAGATTATGCGCTACAATACTCCCATGACCAAGCTCACCGAAGACCTGATGAATAGCCTCCGGCAACGGATTCAACCCGAGAAAAAAGACGGGTATCAACGCTTCTTTAAAACTGGACCCGGCCAATATGGCGAGGGGGATGTCTTTTGGGGGATTACCGTCCCCCACCAACGAGAGGTCGTGAAGGCGTATGCCTCCCAAGTGGGGCTAACAGAAATTCACGAACTGTTGAGCTCCGAGGTGCATGAGTGTCGTTTGACGGCTTTATTGATTATGGTCGCCCAATTCACCAAAGGCTCGCCAAGGGAACGCCAAAGTCTCATCGAGGTCTACCTTGAGCGGGTGGACCGTATTAACAACTGGGATCTGGTCGATGCCAGTGCTCCCGGTCTTTTGGGAGTCTGGCTCTTGGATAAGGATACCTCACTGTTACTCCAGTGGGCACAAAGCGGGCACTTGTGGAAACAACGGATTGCGATGATCGCCACGTGGACGTTCATCCGAAAGGAACGCTGGAGCGAACCCCTTCAAGTGGCCCAGCTTTTGGTTCATCATCCGCATGACCTGATCCATAAAGCTGTAGGGTGGATGTTGCGAGAACTGGGCAAGCGCAACCTTCAGGCCGAACGGCAATTCCTGGAGCAATACGCTCCCACCATGCCCAGGACTATGTTGCGCTACGCCTTAGAAAAATGGCCAGCGGACGAACGGTCCTTATTTATGCTTCGGCCTGCTGGGGCTCGGGGGTAGAGGACTTGGGGGTTGTGTGATGAGTTTTGGTTTCGGGCATGAAGATACCGGCGATCAGGGTTAGCGCAATAACGGCCAGAATTGCCCAAAAAACTCGTCCCGTAGCGGATTCCACCAGTTGAACATTGGGGGTATTGCCGGTTTTCAAGAACACCGAATTGGCTAAAGCCCCAAACAGGGCAATCCCCACCGAACTCCCCACGGCTCGGGCAAATTGGTTGGTCCCCGTAACCACACCGCGCTGGTTCCATTCCACACTGGCTTGTGCCGCCACGATGATCGGCGTTGCCGCCAAACCAAAGCCAACGCCCATCACCAAGCAGGTCGCGATGATGAGGGGGAGCCAGGGGTGAGCGGCCTGAGTAATCAAAACCAACCCGCCCAACAGCAAAAAGCCAATCCCCGCCAAAGAGGTTTTACGAAACCCGATGCGAAGGTAGATGCGTCCGGAGTACGACGCGGCAATGGGCCAACCAATCATCAGTGCGGTAATCACCGAACCTGAAGCTAACGGGGGGAGCCCTAAGGCCCGTTCCAAAAAGGTGGGTAAATAGGAACTCAGCCCCAAAAGGATTGCTCCCACCCCAAAAGAAATCAGCGAAGTTGTTAACAAGAGGGGGCGGGTAAAGACCCAAAGGGGAAGTATCGGCTCAGCCGTGCGAGTTTGCGTCCACAAGAAAACGGCCAGGAACAAGCCGCCTAAACCAAAAGAGCCCCAGCTCCATACCGAGTTCCAGGCCCAACTCACACCGCCTTCCAAGAGAGCCAAAATCAACAGGGTCAAACCCAGAGTCAACAAAGCACCACCCAGCCAATCCAGCTTGTGGTCGCGGTGGTGAACGGTTTCGTGAAAGTTCTTAACCAATAAAAACATGGCGGCTAAACCCAGGGGCAAGTTCAGCACAAAGATGCCTTGCCAGGAGAGGTACTGACAAAACAGTCCCCCCAGGGCAGGACCCACCACCGACGAAATTCCCCACACGCTGGCCATGTAGCCTTGAACTCGGGAACGCTCTTCGACGGTGTACAAGTCTCCGGCAATCGTAATGGTCATGGGTAAGATCGCCCCAGCGCCAAGACCCTGCAAACCTCGGGACAAGATCAGCAAAAACATGCTCCCCGAAAGGGAACAAGCTATCGAACCGAGTAAAAAGAGGGCAATTCCCCAGAGTAAAACAGGCTTACGCCCAAAAAGGTCCGAAATCTTGGCGTAGAGCGGTACCGTGACCGATTGAGCCAACAGGTAAATCGAGAAAAGCCAAGGGAACTGGGAAAAATTTCCCAAATCCTGAACCACCGAGGGAACGGCAGTAGAAAGTATCGTCGTATCTAGGGCCGCAAGCCCTGTTGCCACCATAATGGCTAAGAGAATGGGGCCCCTTTCACCGGATAAACCGACATTGCTTTTACTCACAGACTCTCCTTTACAAGCTGACTAATAAAATCAACTTAGACGGAGGTGGAGTCAAGTTTTTCTAATAGAAGATAGTTGACGCAGTCTCGGGCTTCGACCCGAAAGCCTTGCTTCCCCTGCGTTAAGTGCGCTGAGAAATGACCGGAGCAACCCGCCGGACAGCGGGGGCCTTGCTCGGACCGAACGGGGGTGCGGCCTTGAAGTTTCAGCTTTGACCAAGACCTGGCGTCAAAGGCGGCTTCTTGGGTAGGGGTGAGTTGGGTTTGAGACGGGGAAGAAAAGCTATTTCGCAACATACAGGCCCGGCTGGTAAACAAAGGGGGCGTGTACGAAGTATCTGAGCTTTCTTGCTCTAACCAACCCACCGAAAAAACTTGGCCGGGGGCAAGCAAATTGAGGCTTGAGTCCAGCCAGCCGTTGGCTCGGTGAAACCCCCAATCCGCAAACCAAGACTTGAGGTCAAACCCTTCCTTCCGAAGCTGTTTTAGCCATACCAAGTGCGCGGGGTTGTTGATTCCCAACAAGAACGTATGGTTTTGAACGGACGGCAAGGACAGAAACCGTCGCAAGCGACCCAGAGCTTCCTCTTCATTGGGGGTAAACGGGGCCAAGGGAAGGGCAAGACCCCAAGGGGTAGGGGCCAGTTGTTCGGGGGTAAGGCGTTCCCACTCCACAATAAAACCTAACAGACGGTTGACCCCTTCGAGCGGGTTCAACTGAGACCGCTTCAATGGGACCTCTTTCAGAGGGGGCTCCTCCTGAAGGACTTGTTGCGCACAAGCCTGGGCCCACTTTTCGGCTTCGGCTTCGACGGCCTCTAGCCAAGTTCGCCGGGCCTGTTTCAGCTCGCGGGGATTGATGAAAAGGGAGGGCACGGGCACATCAAGTTTAAGTTTGTCCACAATGAACCGGCTCGAAGAGGCCAAAAAGGCGCTGTGCAGAGCCGTTTCGAGTCCTTGCGGAGAGCTGGAAGGTTCGCAGGGGAGGGTGAGGTCGAGGTGGACTTGCGGTCCAAACGTCGTTCCCAGAGAAAGCTGAACCACCCCCGGCGCAGGTTGAGTCATCTGCAATTTGGTCGTCACAGGGAATTGAAACGACCGGGATGCTTTTTTGAGGGGGAGCTTGCCGTCATGGCGGCTGGTTAGCCATACACTGGCACCAAGGGCCGAGAAGGGGGGCTCTTTGGCTAAAGTGAGTTCCCAAACCGGAGGTCGGCTCACCGTAGGTTGAAGAACTGAGGTTCGAAAGGACTGTCCCGGAGTCGTTCCTAAGACCAGAACGCCGTCCCCCTTGGTGGGTAACCGTGAAGCCTTGGGTTTGTCGGCTTGAAGGACTAAAGTCGACCCTTGCGTTTGACGGACTTCGCCCAGGGGGAGCCCTAAGGTACCAGCCCACTGCGGGTTGATTTGCGCCAGAGCTTTGTGACCATCCAACCACCCCGCACTGGGACGTCTGCCGTAACCAAGCCGAGCTTCATCCAACGCAACCCACCCTTCGTCGTCGTGACCATCTAGAAAAGCACGATAGGCTTTGGACGTGTAATACGAATACGCCGGTGGTTTCATTCGCCCTTCAATTTTAAAGCTTTGTACCCCCAAGGCGGCCAACTGGCGGACGCGGGGGCCTAGCTCTAAATCGTTCATGCTGGCAAAGGCTCCTTTGGTGCCGGCCTGCCAAGTTTGCTCCCCTTCGGGAGCGTGAATTCCTTGCGGTAAGCCTTCTTCATGCGGGCTGGTGCGGCGGTGGGGGCCTGGGACTAAGTAATCTAATTCAAAGGAGGTGCGGCAGACTTGACCGCAGTCGCCTTTATTGGCCGAACGCCCTATCATTAACCCCGAGGCCATGCAGTTTCCCGAAACGGCGTAACAGAGGGCCCCATGAACAAAGACTTCGTATTCCATCTGGGGGTCTGCTTGGACAATGCGTTCAATTTCGCTCAGGGTGAGTTCACGGGCTAAAACCACACGGCTAAAGCCGAGGTCCCGGACGGCACGAACGCCATCGGGGGTGTGGACGGCGGCTTGGGTCGAAGCGTGTAAGGCCATAGGCAAACCCGTAGCTTGAAGGGCTTTGGCGACCCCAAGGTCCTGTAAGATCAGGGCATCTACCCCGCACCAGTGAAGGTTCCAAGCTAGTTCTACAGCTTCGGCGACTTCGGTTGAAGTAAGAATAGTGTTGACGGCGGCATACAGCCGAGCCTGTTTTTCGCGAGCCGCTTTGGCTAGTTGCCGGACTTGCTCTAAATCAAAGTTGGCCGCGTGACTGCGTGCTGAAAACTTCTGAAACCCAAAATATACCGCGTTGGCTCCGCCTTCGAGTGCCCAAAGTGCGTGATCTAAGCCCCCGGCCGGTGCTAAAACCTCTTGCCCCATTCTGTGATCATTCCCCAAGATTTAGACTGTGTCTACCAGGTGATCTTCGTTTGGTTGAAAAATAGTTTCAGCAGGAGGGTTAGGTTGGTCTAGGAAGCGAGGCAAGAATGCGCAGAAAAAGAACTCAGCACACCCTTTGGCCAGAAAGCAAAAAGGGGTTAGTCGAAAAACTCAGAATCCAGATGGTCGAAAGATTTTTACATAAACTCCCCCTGGATGAAGTGTTGCTTGAACTGTGTCTTCGATGGCTATCTGGTTCGGAACAGGCTAGCGATCACCTCAAAGTATTGCAAGACCTGAACCTCTTTTCTCCTGATAAAGAGACAAACCACATCAAATGGTTAGAAGAGCTTTACGAAGCACCTCCCCAGGAGAATTTTATTGCCACCCTCAAAGAGGCTGGCCTTGCTCAGCTCAAGACTTGCAAAACGACCTTAACACCGGCAGAAAAGCGTTTTCAGGAGCAATTTCAGAAGTTCTACGACCTTTCGGAACAGGATTTTCTCTTTCTGATTTTTTGGAGCTTTTTTCGCGAGAGTGTGTATTGGCTCCCCTTTGAGCGCTCGGTCAATGATGAAATTTGGTGGGCTGCCCTCGCCATCGGGGCTGAACCCAATGAATTTCGGTGGGAACTCCAAAACCCCGAGCACCCCATGTACCTGTCGGGCTGTATGGAAAAATTCAACCATATTCGCCACCAAAGTATGGTGAGCTTTGAGGTCAGTCCTGATATTCTTCGGACGCTTCAAAAAATGGACCTTCAGTACC
>DAIDJJ010000088.1:0-10621 GCA_027451385.1 Spirochaetales bacterium
CCGGCTTGAACCAAATCTTCAACAGGGTTTTGAGCGTAAGGGGTCCCTAAATCCCGCGAGACTTCCCACCAGAGGTCTTCACAAATGGCGAAGCCCAATCTAAGGCCGTCCAAAACAAAGGGAAGACTTTCTCGACCCGGTGAAAAATATCGCCGTTCATCAAAAACGTCGTACGTAGGCAACAAGCGTTTCGACTGCTGAAATATGACTTTACCGTCCAAAAGGACAAACACAGCATTTAACAGTGACTTCTCACTACCTTCGGGAGCTTGGGCAATGCTCCCCACGGCAACAGCTAAGCCACGGGGCAACTTTGAGGCCAACTCATTTAAGGCGGCTTCCGCTTGCCTCAGAAAGGCCGGAAAAGATAAGAGATCTAAGGGAGGGTACCCGCAAAGGGACATTTCAGGAAAAACAATCAAGCGAACGCCTTGCCGCGAGGCTTCCTGGGCAAAGTTCAAAAGCTGAGTTGAGTTACCTGAGAAATCCCCTACTTTGGGGTTCATTTGGGCTAAGGCAATTTTCATAGACAATTTCCGGGCCTTAGTATACTATCGCCCCCATGGAAAAAACAATCTTGGTGACAGGAAAGGACACCTACCTGGGGAACGAAATTGCCCGGTATTTCCTGGACCAAGGGGCTCGTGTGGGAACTTCCGTGACACCTCGGCAGCACGAAGCCGCCCTGGCTCCTGACCAGGATGATCGCTTACTCCTTGTTCCTTGGTACCGTAACTCTGCCGTTTCTGCCAAAAATCTCGTGTGGCAAACCGCCAATAAACTCGGTCCACTCCATGAAGTCTGGGTGATTCTTACTCTCGATAAGGAGGGCGTTTTCTTAGATTCGCCCCCAGCTGTATTAGAAGAATCCCTGGATGCCAGTTTAAAAGGTTTGACCTTTCTTACCCGAGAGCTGAGCACCCTTCAAAGTACAAACCCTTCGTTACGAATCATTTTCGTTCTGTTTGAAGAAGACCGCCAGGAACTTCCCCCTCCCTTAGCCCTCATCTATCAAGGAGCCAAGGGGTTTATCAGCGCAGTCTTAGCCAATGCACGTCGTAAGAATCTCCCGGTGTGGGCGTACGAATCCGCCCTACCTCAAGCCGAATCCTTTGTTCAGTTTATACTTTCGCACCCTCGCGGCGAAGCCAAAGCGGCCCCACCAGGTCGTTGGGCAGTATTTGAAGAAAAGAAAACACTGCTCGCCAGTTTATTTCCCAAAAGGACTGAGTCATGAAAGTTTGGGTTAAGTTGCTCTTAGGCTCGACAGTGGGCCTCCTTCTTGGAATTTTCCTACCTTTTTTTGGTAAAGAGGTCCCTTCGTTCTTACTGCAAGCGGGAGACTTCATTCTTAGCCTAGGTCGCTACGCCCTTTTCCCGTTAATTTTCTTTTCAACGGCTATGGCGGTGGATGAACTCCGCCGCGAAAAACGTCTGTGGCGTCTTGTGGTCCGCAGTGTCAGCTATATGCTTTTGATTTCGTTTGTGCTGGTGATTTTGGGAGCCTTATTGATCCTCCTGTTTAACCCCGAAGCCATTCCGATTGCCTCTCGACACGAGTCGGCTCTGATTTTCAAGAGCTGGAACGCGACCGTAAGCAAACTGGTCCCTAAAAATGCCTTTGAGATTTTGACGGGGGGCTCGGACTTCCTCTTGCCGATCTATGCCCTTTCGTTCTTTTTGGGCCTTCACTTTCACTTTGACCGCGCCATTACTCAACCCACAGTCGCCCTCTTTAACTCGCTTTCCCGAATTTTCTACCACATGAATACCTTTTTGGTGGAAATTTTGAGTTGGGGAATCCTTATCCTCTCGGCGGCTTGGCTTACCCAGCTCAGTCAACTGCAGAACATCCAGCTATATACGCAGGTATTCTTAGTCCTCACCCTGGCAACCGCTGTCGCGATTTTGGGCGTTATCCCCTTAATCTTGTACTTCTTTGGCGGCAGAATTAACCCCTATAAGTGGATCTTTGCCATGTTGAGCGCGGGCTTGGCCGGCTTTTTCTCAGGTGACAGCTTCTTCTCGTTGAGCTTTGTTACCCGGATGACGCACGAGAACTTAGGGGTCCCCCGTAAAGCCGGCGGTATGAACCTGCCCCTTTTTGCCATGTTTGGCCGAGCGGGAACGGCAATGACCTCTACCATAGCGTTCTTTGTCATCTTGAAGTCTTACACCAGCTATGAGATCACGATTGATCAAATTGTGTGGACGGTGGCGTTTGCTTTCTTGCTGTCCTTTGCCTTGCCTTCGGTTCCCAGCTTAGGGGCGTACATCAACCTTTCTCTGATGTGTGCGTCTTATGGTAAAGCCTTGGACACCGGCTATATCAACCTTCAACCCATCCTGCCGGTATTGGTCAGCTTCGCGGCCCTGGTAGATGTCTATACGGCGGGTTTGACCTCGTTCTTGGTGGCAAAGCACGAAGGAATGGTCAGAGACGTCTCACCCAAGGCCTACCAATAGCCACTTTTGCGCGGTTTCTCTCAAGCGAGACAGCCAAGCCTCTCGAAACTCTGGCGGTTCTAAGGCCTCGGCATCCGGTCCCCAGCGGAGCAGTTCAGATATTAGTTCAATGTAGTTTTGGACATGGAACAGGACTTCATACCCAGCCTCAGTTTCTTGGGCAAGGTAATGCAGTTTGTGGCCAAGAACAGGGTGGATCGGGAACCGTTCCCGGGCAATCTTCTGGGCGTCCTGGGTAAAACGTACCTTGACGGGTTGTCCCTCTGAAAGCTCAGGCTTGCCGCTGACCAAAAAACTGCCATAAGAGCGAAGAATACTTTGTTTAAATTGCTCCAGATGTTGTTTGGAAAGGGGTTCGCTAGGAATATCCGTAAGGCTAAGCTTTTTGACTCGGGCCAGGTTGTACTGCAACAAGTTTCCTCGTTTGGCTAAAAGGTACCAAGCCCCATCGTAGTTTAACAGCAAGATAGGGGTGACATCACAAGACTTACGATCATAAAGAGGTTCCACACGCAGTTGTTTCTGGGCATGGATGGCATCCAGAACGGTTGAAACAAATTCAGGCTTTTGTTGCCAAGGGGAGCTGGACTTGTAGACGATATGATCGAGATCCTTGTCCTCGACATCCAGAACCTCTACGAGGGCTTTTAGGAATTCCCTCGAAGGAATAGGAACTAAGCTCGGATTTTGGTGCACAGCAGACAACAAAGGGAGTGCGGTCCGGGCCTTGGGATCGCCCACCCGTGCCAAACGCGCAAAAAAAGTTTCAGAGTTGCCAGTGAGGCTATAATTTCCCTCACCGGAGGGTTTCAATTCCCGCTCTTCCCCCTCCATGAGGAATTCCCGTATCAGAACATTTTTGTGCTGTTGAAACTTACGGTCTGTTCTCGGCGTCTTCACCTCAGCCGACTCCCGGAACTTAGCCGCCCAATCGAAATAGTTGAATTGCCCCTTTGCTTTTAGCTGATTCACCATCCAAGCAATGGACTGAACGGTCTTGAGTTGGTCGGCCATAGAAACTCCTTATCCCTCAGTATGCTCGGTACGCTGATAGTATTCTGCATCAATTCTTGGCTTACCAGCCCTTAGTCAGTGCAGTTTTTACTTCCGCAGGGTCAATAACTCGAGGTGAAGATTCCCGAAAGGATTTTTTGATAACGAGGCGGTAGCTTCGATGCGTTTTTTAGCGTCCTCTTCATTTCCAAGAGCGACGTCAACCCAAGCATCTTCTAGGGTATCTGGAATCTGACCTAAATAGACTCGAAAAAAAAAGAACCCCTCTGGGTGCGCATGCGAGCAGAGGCGTGAGGGGTCTTATTATTAGTAGAATATCCCGAAATTCCGGCATACTCAAGCATCAAAAGAGAGTCATCTGGCTTGGCGCATCTACAAATAGCACTTTGTCGGTATGTGTCGGTTTTCTACAACATGAGCATCGGCGTCGATAAATTCGAATGTGACTCTCCAGTTTCCTTTGACTGAAACGGCCCAAGATCCGAGCCAGCTTGTTTGAGTGTAACCGCGTTACGCACAACGAGCACTCCTTCCTTGACTCTACATGACAGTCGGCCCCTCGAATTTTCAGCCCTCTTTCCCCTCAAAAAATTCCCGCTCTGGTTTCAGGTTGAAACCACGCTGGTTTTAACCTGAAACCACTCAGGAAACGAAAAATTCCTCGAGCGGAAATTTTCTGCCCGCTTGGCTCAAAATGTGAAGCGAATTCCCAAGGTAGCCCCAACCATCAGCTCGTCATCCCAAGGCAGTTGATCCCACAAATTGAAAAGGGGGTAATACACCTGCGCCCTCAGCATCAGCGCCAACAAGGGCGAAAATTGCCAGCCTAAGCCGCCCCCCAGATTGGGGTACAAGAAGCGCCCTGCCGCAAACCACGACGTGATGGGTCCCGCCATGCTCCCCGCTGTGGTGCCATTCAAAAACACCGGCAAGCGAAACAACAAGCCTAAGCCGCCTTCCGCGTAGGTTCTCAAATAGGGGGATAAGCGCCACTCGGTTCCAAACGTGGGGTTAAACAAAAGCCCCATCATCGAAACAGAGTCAAACATCGATTCGATCGGAATGGCTCGACCATTTTGGTAGCCATAGGTTTGAAAAAAAACTTGGGCTTCGGGACGAAAAATCCAGGTATTTTGAATCCGAAACGGAACAGAGAGTTCAAACGTATTGCATATCGGGTCCGGTGCGCTATCAGCCACGGTGTTACGAATCCATAGGATGCCAGTACCCACTTCCAGCCCGTTGATTTCGGCACCCCAGAGCGAAAGGGCCATCGCGCTAGACCCCATCGCCAACAGGACCAACACTACCAAAAGTCGTCTCATGATAGTTGAATATACCACATTGAGGTCTGCTTATCGGTTTCTCTTACGGCTGAAAGCGAGAAAGGGGCAGGTATAAGAGTCCCGCCGGCCCCACATAAGAGCGATAAAAGGTATCCCAAGAGATCAGCACCCCATGTTTAAGGGCGACCGCCCCTGTATACCTACCTGCGCTCCCCAAGGGGAATAGATGATAAATCCGAAATCCAAAGCGGGGGGAGTCAAAAGCTAACAAGCCGGCTTCTGTTACCGCTAGTCGAGAGCCGTCCGGCCAAGCGGTAGCTGACACGGTACCGGGTTGAACGGCTGACCCCTGCGAAGGGCTCCAGCGGTAGGTTTGTGTGACCTGTCCAGCCAGGCGAATCAAAGCTGTCGACCCCAAAGCGGGTTCGCGTTGAGCCAGCTGAACCCACAGGCGATGCCAAGCTTCCGGTAAGGGTTGAGGGTCCGAACTCGCAGGCCAGCCTGACTGAAACCCAAACTCATGACCGTCCTTTAAGGCTAAAGCGGATTGAGTCCAAGTCCAGTGGTCGGTCTGCCACTCCTTCCACACCAAGTGCAAAACCCCCTGCGAGGCATCCCAACTAGCCCGAACAGCTTGGGCTTCGGGGTGAGTGGCTTGATAAGGGACAGGATAAAAAATCAATTGAGCTTGTGAGTCCAACCAAGCCAAGGTAATGGGAAGCCCCGCCTTCACGAAGGCATGCGGCTCGTGATAAAGCGTCACAAAAACCCGCGACTCGAACGGAAAAACAAGTCCCGTTCGAAGGGTGCTCAGATTTCTTGAGGAAGAGCACTCTTCTACCCGTGGAATACCCTCTGGGTCACTGGCTTTAACTAAGCCAGCCCCTGTGGCCGCCGCATAGGCTGTCTCACCGTCCGAGTACAAATCCGTAACCCGATAGGCGGCCTCATAAGGGACCCAATACCCGTCCCAGGGGGCTTGCGGTGAAAACACTTTTTGAAGTTGATGGGCACTAAAGCGATACCAAGAGGCCTGAGAGGAGGCAAACCGAGCGTTGATCTGCTCGGCATCCGAACAGCCAAAAAGCGTCAGCGCACCTAAAAGCATCAGGGCGCCGAAAAGCGCCATCAACCGGCTCATAACTCAGTACGATTTGGCCCAAATCGCCCAATGGCGGCCTTCGTGACCGCAGTATAAACACCCGCCTTCCACGGGGACTTCTTTCAACGCCTGAGGGAGGTTACGGATAGTCGCCTTGGTATCTTCTTTGACATGAGCTTCGCAGTCACGGCTTCCGCACCACGGAGCTTGAACAAACCCTCCATCCTCTTCCATCAATTGACGAAACTCACTGTAGGAAGTCACCCGAACGGTGTTGGCGTTGCGGTACTCCAGGGCCCGTTGAAACAACTGCTTTTGGATGTCCTGCAGAAGTTCCCGCACTTTGTCCGCCACAGCGGCTCGGTCCACAAAAAGTTTTTCGCCTGTGTCGCGCCTGACCAAAACCACCTGATTTTTTTCCATGTCCTTGGGGCCGACTTCGACTCGGACGGGGACACCGACCATTTCCCATTCCGCAAACTTCCAGCCTGGTGATGCGCTGTCATCCAAATCGAGTTCAACGCGAAAACCCGAGCCCTTCAGGTCAGCACCCAGTTGTTTGGCGTAAGCTAAAACGCCTTCGACATTATCTTTTCGAAAGACCGGAATGACCACCGCTTCGGTGGGGGCCAAGCGCGGAGGAATCACTAAACCTTTATCGTCCGAGTGAGCCATAATCAGGGCCCCGATCAGCCGGGTCGAAACCCCCCAACTGGTCGCCCAAACGTGTTCGAGCCCACCTTCCTTGGTTTGAAAGGTGACATCAAAAGCTTTAGCGAAATTCTGTCCTAAAAAGTGGCTAGTTCCCGCCTGCAAGGCTTTTTTATCTTGCATCATCGCTTCGATCGAATACGTCTTGACGGCACCGGCAAACTTCTCACTTTCAGATTTTTCACCTTCATAAACCGGCAAAGCCATCCATTCTTCGGCAAAACGTTTATAGACCGCTAACATTTTTAAAGTTTCTTCTTGAGCTTCTTCTGCTGTAGCATGCGCGGTGTGCCCTTCCTGCCACAAAAACTCTGTGGTCCGTAAGAACAAGCGGGTCCGTTTTTCCCAGCGCACCACGTTCGCCCATTGGTTAATCAGAAGGGGTAAGTCCCGATAGCTTTGAATCCACTTTTGATACATCGACCAGATGATGGTTTCAGACGTGGGACGCACCACCAGGGGCTCTTCGAGCTTCTCACCGCCAGCGTACGTAACAACGGCTAATTCGGGCGAAAAGCCCTCGACATGTTCAGCTTCTCTTTTTAAAAAACTTTCGGGAATCAACATGGGGAAGTAGGCATTAACATGCCCCGTTTCTTTGAATAAGCCATCCAGAACTTTCTGAATCGCTTCCCAGAGCGCGTACCCCCGGGGACGAATGACCATACAACCTTTGACAGGGGAGTAATCTGCCAATTTTGCTTGGGTCACAATATCTATGTACCACTGAGAATAGTCAGTGGATCGAGGGGTAATTTTATCGGCCATGGCCCGAAGAATAGGCGAGAGCGGGGCCCCTCGTCAAGGAAATGGGACTGTCCTTAAAGGACTAGAGTCTCGACCATGTTCCGCATATTCACCGTTTTGCCCACCAGTTCTTCCCGTTCAATGACAAAGATCAACGAGCGTTTATTCGGCGACAAAAGGATGCGGTTGATGATGTAATTCGCGACGCCTGGACGGATAAAATTGGGGTGTCCTGCCTGAAAATGCCGAACATGACCGGCCTTATCTGTGATGTCCAAGCTGATATAAAATTTCGATTGAACCTTTCCCAAGGCTGTTGTCTCAATGGTCTTATGCAAGCTGACTTGATAACTGTCGCCCGTCAAATAGTCTAAAAACTGAAAATTGTCATAATTCGCTTGAGTTTTTTCGGCAAGAACCCGGTAAAAAATCGTCCGTCCCTGCTTGAGGGGATCAATACCCCAATGATGACGTTCTGGTGCGGTACGGTCGTAAACGGCAAGAAGGGCTTCAAAGCCGTCGTCTCCTACAGAAGGGGTAACCGGAAACACTTCGTGAACCGAAGTACCAGGTACAAACTCATTGGTGATCACATCGACAATGTGGGAATCGGCATAGGGGAACCCTGTAGGATTATCGATGCCGTAGGAGGCGAAGTCCAGGTACCTGCCGTCTGGCGAAAAACCCAGCACGCGGAATTGGGCAATGTCACCAGCCCAGGAAAGTGAAGCAACCCCAAAAATCCAGATCAAACTTATGATTCGCCGCATAGACCCTCCTTATGAGTATATCGAGGCCTTTTCAATCTGACTGAAATGTTTTTTAATGCGTTTATGACGCTTTCATTCCGCAATGGACTTCTCACGGTGCTGTTGGTCTTAGCGGGGGCCGCCGGGATTTTCTTGACCTATTCGGCCTTGATCGCCGGCAGTGATTTTGGGTGGAAGGGTACCTTTCCAGCCCAAGAGGCGGTGTTATTTTGGTTTTTGCGAAATCCTGTGACGGATGCACCTATCGCTACCTTCCTTTGGCAATTCTTAGTTCTGATTCCCTTGGCCTTCGTTTCACTGTTCTACCTTCGTCTTTTGTATCGTAAAACCAATGCTCCGGAACTCTTTTTTCTTTCTTTTTTCTTATTCAGTCTTTTGGGAGAAGGCTTTCGCGTACTTCAACTGTTTTACGTACTCAACGACCAATCGTATTTCTGGAGTCTAGTTTTAACCCGAGTAGTGTGGATATTCCGCCTTTTTGGACTCTTTATGGCCTTTTCAGCCAGCCTTTTTGCTTTGGAGTTCCCTTATCAAAAATTGGGCAACTTTGTGGGTATGGGTTTGGGGCTGGCAGTCTTTTTAGGTGCCAACCTCACCTTTCAAACGACAACTCTGGATTCCACGGGTTTATTTGCCCCTGGGGACGAACGCGGCTTACTACTGATCTTCCTCTTTCTGAGCCTGCTGACCTTGGCCAACTTACTTTTTTCAACCCTAGCGAAAAGGCGGCCCCACAGTCTAAGTCAATTGGGGTCGATGGTCCTATTTTTAGCGGCAAGCCAAGCGACCTTTTTTGGAGCAATTTGGGCTGGACTCCTTTTAATTCCAGGGACAGCCCTTTTGCGACGAAAAGTCCAGGATTCCTATTTTTAACCTAAACACCCGTCGAGGAAAACCCGTCGTTCGTGTGGATTTTTGTTTTTAATGAATTGTTCGAAACAACGGTTGTGCCCAGAGGAAAAACATTCCCGTTCCTAAAGGAATCAGCAAGTTGTCGAGGTCTTTAATGGGAAGAGCTTCTAACACAGTGGCCACCAGGGCTGTGACAAACGCCAGCTCAGGTTGTCGTGTTAAGGTGTAGACCACGGCAAAAACAGCGATAAAAGCGGCAAGACTGCCCTCTAAAGTTTTTCCTCCTGTCAGAGGAAGTTTAATCCGACCAAAAAGTTTTCCCGCCAAACTCGATAACCCATCGCCAAAGGCCAAGGCGTAGATCCCCACGGCCGAGGCCGGTTCAGGGTAGAGCATTAAACAAACTAAAGCTCCTAAGCCCAAGGTAATAGGGCCCAACACCGCTTTGTTGCGATCTCTTTCGCGAGACGATAAGCGGGTGAGCAAGGAAATGACGGCCACTTCACGGCCTTGAAGCCTTAAGGATTCCGCCACAGAATACACCACAAGACCTGCTGAAAGAAGGGCAACCGTCATGACAAAATTGGTTTGTGCCAAGGTCGGAGTTAAAGCAATCAAGACATGCAGGCTCTTTCTCAGACATTCTGTGCGAATCTCACGATCACGACGGCTGTGTCCCACCATGCGAACTTGTTCCATGACGTTTCACCTCTATACCCCTCATAAGCAAAAGCCGTACCAATTTCTCTAAGCAAAAAGGTGCTAGATATTTATATTTCTATCTAACAAGAACTTACACTGAAATTACTTCGATGAAAACTCGGCTAAACCACTCTGGTGTCCAGAGAAAAGTGTCTTGAAATTCATACAGCCATCACGCAGAAATGTAGTTCTTTACGAAAAAGGAGTGTTTGCTTTTTCTGGATTCCAAGGTTAGAATCCCAGGGGAAACCTTCATGAAACTGCATAATCTTCTGACTGAGGCTTGGATCCTCTTAGACCGTCCCATCACCAGCAAAGAGGAAGGCATTCGTCTTCTTTTAAAAACCTTTCTTACCCAGCAACCCTTTCGTCGTACTTCGGAAGACTTAGAGACCCTTATACGCGAGCGTGAAAACCTCGGGGGGACCACCGTTCCGACGGGCATAGCTGTTCCCCATGCGCGGCTAGAAGAGTTAGAGGATGTCATCATCTTAATTCTTCGCCCCAGTCAACCCTTACCGGACCCCGTCGCCCCCATCCGACTGATCACCCTCATGCTCGTATCTCAAAACAAACCTGGCCGTTACCTGAACGCCCTCGCCGGTTTTCTGAAACTTTCACAAAAATCCGATGTTTTCGAAGCCTTATTAGCCTCGTCAAGCCCTGCGGATTTTCTGAATGTTCTCACCCATTACGATTATTCGCTAGAAAAAATCACCACAGTAGAGGAAATCCTTCCCAAAGAAACCCCAACGATCACCCCTGAGGCGACCATTCATGATCTGATTGACCTCTTCTACAAGAATAACCTCAGTTATGCCCCTGTCATTAACGAGGAAGGACATTTAGTTGGCGAGATCTCTTTGGCGGATGTTCTTCAAGCTGCTTTTCCCGAGGAGTCGTCCTCTTGGGGAAATTTAAAATTCCTTCGCTCATTTGAACCTATGGAACGCTTAGCAGAACAAGAGACC
>DAIDJJ010000089.1:0-10605 GCA_027451385.1 Spirochaetales bacterium
GCTTCCTTTGGTGAAATGTCCCTGATTGATGAATTGCCCCGCAGTGCAACTGTAAAAACTGTGAATACCGTTCATGTCCTCTATCTTGATCGTTTGCCTTTTCGAAAAATTATTCTTGAAAACCCTCAAGTGGCTTTATTCATCATGAAAACTGTTTCAAAAATGGTTCGTGTGAGTAATGAAACATTTCAATACGGCTTACGACAAAAGAACATTAAGCTTGAGCAAGCCTATGAGGATCTGAAAACAGCCCAAGCAGAACTCATTCGAAGTGAACGTTTATCTACTTTGGGAAAATTTGCCTCGATGTTGATCCATGATCTCCGTAATCCCATATCCATCATTCGCGGCTATGCTGAAATGCTTTCCGTGGCCATACCAGAATCCGAGCGTCTTCAAGGTATGGTAAAAAAGCTTTTAGCTGAAATCGATCGCTTAAACCGCATGGTGGGTGAGCTTTTAGATTATTCGCGCGGTAATATCCGCCTCGATCTTGGGGTGGTTTTTCTCGATCAGTTGTTTAACAAAATTGTTGAGAATAATCGCTCTTTAGCTCGTGGTCATGACATCACCTACGTTGTTGACAATCAAGTTTATGAACCAGTCTTGGCCGACCATGATCGGCTTTTAAGAGCTCTCAGCAATTTGGTAGATAATGCTCGCAAAGCGATGCGAAATGGCGGTACCTTAACCATTCGAAGCCGTTTGGCAGAAGACAGTGTTCAAATTGATGTTCAAGACACAGGAGAAGGGATGTCTGAAGAAGTCAAAGCGAAATTGTTTGAACCTTTCTTTTCGGCTTCTAAAGCTGGAGGTACAGGCTTAGGGCTTTTGGTGGTTGCCAACGTCATTGAAGCTCATCAAGGGAGCATCCAGGTTGAGTCAACACCTGGTTTAGGGACAACCTTTCATTTGCACTTTCCTTTGCACCCCAGGTCACCGTAAGGAGGGCTTTCAAAATACTTTCCCTAAAGGGTCTGAGATTTTTTTCTCTTGTTATTTTATCGCTTGGTTTTTTTTCAAATAACTTAAATGCTCAATCAAGTACCTCAAGCAAAAGCTTAGACACTTCCCCGAGTTTTGTTCCGGTCAAGATTATCCAAAGGTACGATGAACGCCGCTTTATCAACGGTCACTATAGTGGTCTATTTTATGGCTATGACTCAGTCTCTTGGACTCCCCTAGCCCAGGGAATGCAAGTGCATCACATGATGGCCCAAGAAAGTCGCTTAAACCTTGACCAAGAAGTTCCCATCCAACTCGACGAGACCCTATGGCTTCAGCCAGGGCAGGCACAATCTTTCGATGTCAACTTTCCGCCCTCTCTTCCCCCTACTCTTGAACCCCAACAATCTTGGATCACAACTGGGTATATCGTTCCCTTTCTGGGAGAAACCACTCCTCGTGCCCTACCCGTCAAAATGCTTTGTACCTTTTTGGGAATAGGCCGTTATCAGGGAAAAGAAGTGCTGCAGGTATCCCTTCGTTCCCAATTTGAAGCTCAAGGAATTACTGGTTTACGTTCCACCACTGTCAATTATGATCTGAACACCCATCAGCCCTTATTTGCCGTCACTCGAGTTAACGACACCTGGGTATCGCAAGGTAAAAGCCTTCGCAATGATGGATTTCACCTTTACTTCTTTTTTTATGACAAACCCTTGGCGATTCCAGAAACCGCACAGACTTTACAACAACAATTGCAATCGACTACACCCAACGTCGTTATCACCACAACGCCTCTTGGTGTCAAACTTACCTTAGAAAAACTTGCCTTTCAACCGGATTTAGCCGTGCTTTTACCCGGGGAAGAACAACGCTTGGACGCCCTAAGCCAGGTACTTAGCACCTTAAAAGGACGGACGATCCGGGTTGTCGGCTACACAGCCGATGTAGGAAACCCCGAGGGGGAATTCCAGCTCTCTTGGGCTCGAGCTTTAACGATAGTTCATGAACTAGAAAAACGAGGTGTACCAGCTCAAAGTCTCGTTTACGAAGGCCGAGGGGCCAGTGAGCCCTTGGCCTCAAATGCCACCGAACTAGGGCGAGAACAGAATCGCCGAGTCGAAATCACGATTTTACGTCAGTAGGAACTTTACGACCCTACGGGCCACTGAGGAACAGACGTTCAAAGTTCTGGGTACTTTGTTCACAAAGAGCGGAATACGACATCTGGTAGTGTTCACTAGCCTCTTGAATGGTGTAGCGAACATGGTGAGGTTCATTCCGTTGTCCCCGAACAGGAACTGGGCTCAGATAAGGAGCATCGGTTTCAAAGAGAACCCGATCTAGAGGTACGGCTTTTAACGACTGCCGCAACAGGTGAGAATTCTTGTAAGTAAGATTTCCGGCAAAACTTACAAAGAAGCCTAGGTTCAGAGCTTCTTCCACGTCTTGTGGGGTTCCTGAAAAACAATGAAATACGCCCGTCACGTGCGGGTGTGCTTTGAGCAGTGTCAAAACGTCTTCCATAGCCTCGCGCACATGCAGAATGACAGGCTTGTCCACTTGTTCTGCAATCTCTAATTGAGTTCCCAACATTTGCTTTTGGGCTACTTCGGTGTCTCGACCACGATACCAGTCTAAGCCGATTTCCCCCACCGCAAGGCAAAGAGGGTTCTTAAAACGGCTGACAAGTCGGTCCCAATTGGGGTTTGAGGCCGTTTCTGAGGGGTGGACACCACAGGAAAAACGAATTTGTGGTCCCAAAGAGGCAAACCTTAAACGTTCCTCGACATCATCTTCCCGAATCCCCACATCCAACAGCCAAGTTCCTCCTTGGGCCAGAAATTCTGACCAAAACTGGGTAAGTTCTCCGCCTTTTTTGAGGATGGACTGGAGATGACAGTGACTATCTGTTAAACGAACTGACTGAATCATCTAGACTTTTCCTTTATACTTCGATATGGTATAGTCATTGCGTCACCCGCCGAGGTGGTGAAATTGGTAGACACAAGGGACTTAAAATCCCTCGGCCCGAAAGGGCCGTGCCGGTTCGATTCCGGTCCTCGGCAAGGCTTTTCCCTATTCCAGTTTATCACCTTTTTTCTCCTAAACTTCCCCACACCCAACCTTTTTCTGGACTTTGTACGCCCCATACGTGCTCAATCAATTCCGGTGTGAGGACAGTCACAGGGCCATGGGCTTTTAAAGCCCCCCCTTCTAAGATGAGAACCTCATCGGCTATCGCTAAAGCTTCAGCCAGATCATGGTAACTCACCAACAGAGTGGCGCCTTGGTCAGCACATTGCCGAAGCAGTTTCCCTAATAAAAGTCGATGCCGTAAATCTAAAGGAGCCCCCGGTTCGTCTAAAAGATAAACCTCCGCAGGTAACAGAAACGTCCGAATCAAGTGGACCAGACGGCGTTCTCCCGAAGAAAAACTCTGAAAAGGACGATGATCGTTCCAATCGATCTTGAGCTCCAGAGCCTCTTGGAGCTCTTGCCTCCGACTCAGCTGGGGTAAAGACAACTTGGGCCAATGGCCCGACAGGGGATACGCCCCGGCCTCAACCACAGAGCTTGCCGAAAGACCAGACTCATCCTGACTACCGCACCAATGGCGGAAGAGGGCCGCTTGGCGTGAGGTAAAATGGTTTTGAGTAGTACCCTTCCAGAGGACACGCCCTTGGGTTAACGGAAGAAAGCCAGCCGCCGCTCGGAGTAAACTCGATTTTCCGGCCCCGTT
Organism: Spirochaetales bacterium; assembly: GCA_027451385.1. GTDB lineage: Bacteria > Spirochaetota > Spirochaetia > JABEVK01 > JABEVK01 > JABEVK01. The sequence continues at coordinate 3,689 of DAIDJJ010000089.1, forward strand.
GGGTCCAAGAATCGCGGTAATCGTACCGGGACGAAAGGCAGCGGAGATTTGATGCAAAACCAACTTACCGCCAGGTGACCAACTCACCTCCTCAAAGACCACGGATGCTGTTGTCATGAATGTCCTTGAACCTGCTTTCGAACTAAGATCAAAAACAAGGGCGACCCCATGAGCGCGGTAAATAACCCCACAGGGATTGTCCAAGGTAAGAGGCGGATCACTGTATCGGCAACGGATAAAAATAGTCCCCCCGCTAAAAAGGAAAGGGGAACAAAAAAGCGGTAATCTTCCCCCCACAACAACCTCACCGCATGGGGAACCATCAAACCGATAAACCCAATCGACCCAGTTGTGGCCACACAGCCTGCTGAGGCAAAAGCTACCATCAACAAGTTGGTGAATCGAAACCGTTCTAGATTCAACCCCAAGGAACGCGCTGTTTCATCCCCCAAAGCCGCCAGATTTACATGTCCCGCTTGCAAGGTCAGAACCGTTAAAGCTGGTAAAACCGTACTGGCCGCCAACCACACCTGGGGCCAGCGACGATTTTCCAAACTTCCCGCTAACCAAAAAAGAAACTGATTGAGTTGAATATCTTTACTCATTAAGAGGAGGATAGAAGAAAGCGCCGAGAGCAAACTCGTTAAAGCCAAGCCGGCGAGTAAAAGACCTGCCAAACTCGATTGATGTCGCCCCCAGAAAAAGACTAAGCCCACAGCCACCAACGCTCCAAGCCAGGCTCCCAAGCCAAGACTCCAAAGGCTGAAAGTTCCCCACCCCCCTAAAAGAAAAACAACGGCTCCTGCAGTCGCTCCTGCAGAAACCCCTAAGATTTCTGGTGTAGCCAAGGGATTTCGAAAAATCCCTTGAACAAAAGCCCCTGCTCCGGCCAACCCAGCCCCCACCACGAGAGCTAATACAAATCTAGGAAGGCGTAAATCCCAAAAAACCAAGCTTTTCAGGTGAGCGGGAACAGCTAAAGACCATAACGGGCCATCAGGACCAAGATTCACCGAAAAGAAAAGAACTAAGACTTGAGCCACGAGAAGGCCCACAGCAGTGGGGACAAAACTACGAAAGGTTCGGATAGGCCGCATGTTGAATTGCCCTCGCCGCTTTGAGAATATAAGGGCTGGTGGCTGTTTTCCATCGTTCCGGCAAAAAAAGGATCTGATGCTTTTGCACCGCAGACAACTGGGAGAAAAGTGGATCATCTTGTAAGTGCTTCAGCCAAGAGAGTTCACCAAACTGCTTCAAAGCCTCTTGGGAAGGTAAAACCAACCAATCTGGATTGATTTCTAGCAATTTTTCTAACGATAGGGGGGCATAACCCCACGGCCCTGGTTTGAGACTTTCCCCCGTATTCCGGACCCCAGCTAAGTGGAGAATATCCGGCCAAAGAGTCCCCTGACTCATGCTGGCTCCCCATTCATCATATTCCAGAAATTGTGGGCGTTCTGCTAAAGGAAGACAAACCTTCTGGCGAAAACGCTTAAGCTGAGCTACCTGGGCTTTTAAGTCCTTGAGCCATTGCAGGGCACGGTCCTGTGCTCCTAACGTCTTCCCAAGAGTAGTGACTAAAGCAAGAACTTCCTTCCAAGTGCGTGGCGTCGGAACTATGTCCACGGGTATTCCTTGAGCCTTTAAAAATTGAACCGAATCACGGTCCGCCCAATCCGGAACCAAGACCAAATCCGGGGATAACGCCAGCAATTTTTCAAGGTTTAACCTCGCCCTGAAGCGAACCGACTTGGCCTGTTGAGTTACGTTCGAAAGTTCAGGATTATCGGCGTCTTGGCTTAAGGCTAAAATGCGTTCAGGGGGGACCAAATTGACCAAATACTCATCGGTCATGAGGCTCACAGACACGATAGCCTTAGGTAAGCTTTCGGCCCAACCTAGACCTGAGTGGAGCATCATCAAGAGTAACCAAATTCCAAAATTTTTGGCAGACACGGTTGTCACCTCTGACCGAGGGAACCTCTACCACAGGGGCCCCTAGTTTTATCTTGCTTGTATTTATAGTAAAAATAACCTTAAGATGACCAGACTGCTAGAATCCTTTTTAAGGCGGATTACCGGGCTTCGCGTTTATGCCCTCATTGGGAAAAGTGGCACAGGAAAAAGTTTTCGGGCCCAACTGCTCGCTGAGCGTTATAGGATTCCCTTGATTATCGATGATGGTTTGTTGATCCATGAGGGGGTTTTGGTCGCAGGCCGCTCGGCGAAAAAAGAACCCAACTACTTAGCTGCCATAAAAACTGCGGTCTTTGAGGACCCCCTGCACCGCCATGAAGTTGTCGAAGCTCTTCGTCGGTTACCGACCAGTAAAGTTCTGATTCTGGGAACATCCGTGAAAATGGTTCGTTTGGTGGTTGAGCGTTTGGACTTACCCATGGTGGATAAGTGGATACGCATTGAAGACCTGGCGACCGAAGAAGAAATTCAAACCGCGCAAAACCACCGCAATAAAGGTCAACACGTGATTCCTGCCTCAAGGCTTGAAGTGGGCCGGCACCACGCCAACATCATCTTAGGGTCCTTTTTTGTCCGAGGAAAGAAATCTTTTGAAAAAACCTTGGTCAGTCCCCCCTTTCACAACAAACCAACGGGACAAATTGCTTTATCCGAACCAGCTTTGCGAGAAATGATCCTGCATTGTGTGGATGAATTTGACAGCACTTTAAAAGTACTCCGGCTCAAGCTCCATCAACGTCATCAAGCTTGGCGAATTACCCTGACGATCGACGCTCCCTATGGACGAGATTTACCTCGATTTTTGGCTTCTTTACAAGAATTTGTCAGATCTCGGCTAGAACGCTATACTGGTTTGCAAATAGACGCCGTAGATGTGGATATTCACGGCATCTGTTAGCGGTTTAAGGAGTACCCCATGAGGTTTTGGACCTTTTTGCTTTTAGCCAGCGGCGTGAGTGCCACCCTAGCGGCAGAACCTCAAGCTGTGACAGTTCAAACTCAGCATTTTCAAATTACGTCGTATGCCGGTAAGTCTGAGGCAGAGCAAGAAGGAAATTTTTTAGAAAGCCTCGTCACGCAGTTTACTCAGGTGTTACAAATTGGCCCGTCTTCAGGCCAAACCGCTACTCCCCTGCTCAGCGTAGAACTTTTTCCCACGCTCAAAGCCTACGAGGCAACGGTCTTGCCGTTATTGGGAAAGGCCCCCACCCCTCCCTTGGCCTTAAAGTTTTCTGCTGAAAAAAGCCAACTTCTGGGTGTCGTCCATCAGGGAGACAACTCCTCCTGGGCCTTTCAAACCTTTTTAGAATGGTTTTGGGCTACAGCACCTCAGGCTCCGGCTTGGTTAGAAGAGGGCTTAGCTCGGTATTTTTGGGATATTTCTGGAGAAGCCCCCGCCTGGCAATTTGGTCAAAATCTCGTTTTTGCCGACGACTTGTTAAAGCAATGGACCCAACCTCCTGAGCTATCGTTTTTAACCAAAACCAAGTTAACGGATCAAGAAGCCCTATCGGCCTGGGGCTTAGTTACCTTTTTCATGAACACCTCGAATCCGAGCTATTCCCGAGCCTTTGGGGCTTATTTGGCGAATTTGGCAAGTCAGTCCAACAAACTTACCCACCTTAAACCAGACTTTGCCCCCGCATTGTCCAAGGATTGTTGGAACTGGTGGCAAGCTCATCCTGGCCGAGCTACCCTTTTGCAAGAAGCCGAAAAGGCCCTCAAGAATGGTGATGGGAAAACAGCTCAACCTCTGATTGCCCAAGCTCTCCAACTCAAGACGGATGGGAACACTTTGTATTTGGCAGGCTTAGCGGCTTACGAAAGCAAAGAATACGCACAAGCTGAAGCGGACTATCTGAAAGCTCAGGAAGCTTGGAAAAAATCCCCCCCAGGACTTTTGGACTATGCCTTGGGTTTGACGTTTTATCAGGAACAAAAGTGGACAGAAGCAAAAGCTCATTTTACTTCTGCGGGTAAAGCTTCAGAGACCTATAAGAAGCTTGCTGAGCCCCTCCTAGCCAACTTACCGTAGTCAACTTACCGTAAACCGTACGGGACCCCAGCATTAACCTTGTAGGGTCTCTCGGGGTCCCTTTCTGCAAACGGCGGCTTAACTCGTCAACGAAAGTTTAACTCAGGGGAAACAGTTTATCGATTCTTTTGAGGTCTTGCGGTGAGAGTTTGACCCCGCTGGCTTTGACATTTTCTTCTAACTGGGCCACAGAGCTGGCCCCGACAATAACACTGGTTATTCCCGGCGTATGCAACAGGGTCGCAATCGCCAGTTGAGCGATGGTGATGCCATTCCTTTGAGAAATCGCCTCTAAGCTATCCACGCGCTCTAAGATCCTGTGGTTGGTCAAATTCTCTTTCATAAACCCATTTAAACGAGAATCTGCCCCCCGGCTTCCAGCCGGAATGACTCCACCAGAATACTTACCCGTTAGAACACCTTGGGCTAAAGGAGAAAAAGACGCCGTTCCTAGTCCTAAACGCTGGCAGGTTGGCAGAATCCTTTGTTCAATTTTTCGGCCTAACAAAGAATAGTAAGGCTGATTCACCACAGGTTTATGCCAACCTTTGGCTTCGCACAAGGCCCAGGCTTCGGCAATTTGATCAGCTTCCCACTCACTCGTTCCCCAATATAAAATCTTTCCTTGGCGAATTAGGTCTTCGATGGCCTCTAAGGTTTCCCCCAGTGGGGTTTCCTGATCGTAGCGGTGACAATACCACAAATCCACATAGTTCAACTTTAAACGGTCCAAACTCGCATGAACAGTATCAAAAATGTGTTTGCGAGAAAGCCCTCGGTCATTGACAGCGTCCGACATAGGCCAGAAACCTTTGGTGGCCACAATATATTCTGATCGTCGTTTTGCGGGGAGAATTTGACCCAGCAAATTCTCAGCTTCACCACGGTTATAGACATCTGCTGTGTCGATGTAGTTGATCCCTAAATCAAAAGCTTTTTGGATAATCTTTTTGGCCGAATCCAGCTCCACTTGATTCCCAAAGGTTAACCAACTTCCATACGCAATTTCACTGACGAGAAGTCCCGTTCGACCTAATTTGCGGTACTGCATACCCCCTCCTTCACCTCTAAACAGCGTGTTAGGATTTCTGACGCTTTGAATTGACAAAACGTGTAAAATCCATAATGTTGCGGACAATAATTTTGCCTTGCTGGACTTCAACACGGCGTTGATTCGCAAATTGTTTCAAAACTTCACTGACCTTTTGCACACTAAGACCAGCCCAATGGGCGATGTCTTCCACAGAATTGGGGAATATCCGTTGATTATCCATGGGATCAGCCGTTTTTCCGCTGGTTTCATCCAGCATTAAGAACACATCCGCGACCCTGGCTTGAAGGTCATCTAATTTGAGAATTAAAAACCTTCGTTTTTGGTCGTAGATTCTTTTCGAAAAAAGCTTGAGCAGATTCAAAACGATTTGAGGATTGCCTTGCATCAGAATTTCGAAGTTTGCCTTGTTAAACTCTAAGAGCTTAACGTCCGTCATGGCGATGACCGAGGCGCTTCGGGGAGCTTCTTCCAGCAGAGCCATTTCCCCGAAGAATTCCCCAGGTTGAAGGATATCGATGGTTTTTTCGATTTCACCTAAAATTTTGACGATTTTGACTTTACCACTTTGAATGAGGTAAAACGCGTCACCCGGTTCAAACTCACAAAAGATGATTTCCCCAGCCTTTTTGGTGATGGCAAATCGATTAAACAGCGACAGGTCCAAACTCACGATGGTGTACCTTCTAATTCTCTCAGAGCCCGGCGGGTTTTTACCGCCACGGGTTCATCTTCTGTGGCCAAACCTAGAATTTTTTGATAAAAATTTCTGGCCCAAGTGATATCGTTTTTTCCTTGATACGACCGCCCTATAAAGTACAAGGCGTCTTTTAAATCCGGGTGTTTGGGATACTTTTGAATCACCCCCGTCAGGTGACGGATGGCTTCGTCAAAGCGTGACGTCATGACCAAACAACGGCCAACTTCAAATTCAGCCTTGGCACTATGTTCCGGATCTGAATTCGAAGCCACTAAACGTTGAAAAATCTTCAAGGCATCGGCATATTTTTCTTGATTAGCCAAGCTAACGGCTTCAAAAAAGCCTTTAGCCGATTGCACATCACTCGGGGGTGACGAACCAGCTCCTGCGGCGGCAAACATGGCTGTGGAATCTGTTTTAGCAACTCCACCTTCTGCTTGTTCGAGATGGCTCGAAGCATTCATGGCAAAACGACCCGAGGGATAGTACGTCAAATATCGTGAAAACGCGTAGACCGCTTGCTTATATTGCCGGTTGTTAAAATAGTATTCGCCAATGGAGTACAAACCAGTTTCTGAATCGGCTTGTTCTGAATTGGAAATGAGATTTTGAACTTTTCCATGGATGAGACGAAGCTGATTTGAAAAAACCTTCAACATCTTCATAATAATGCGGGTGTTCGAGAGTACCAATTGTTCAAACTCGGGAACATTAAACAAGAGCACTTCCGCATCAGAAAGAACTAAGGCTGTTTCGTCACGAGGATACTTTCCTAAAGCCGACTTGACCCCGAAGAACTCGCCCGTGGCTATTAACTCTTTAATTTCTTCGCCAGTCTCAATATCTTGACTTCGCAAGAGGACTTTTCCAGATTTGAGAATGAAAATCTTGTCGCCCAAATCGCCCTGAAAGTAAATGACAGAATTGGTTTTAAACTGCGTTGCCTTAGGCACACAACCTCCTACGGGAGAAAGGATGACATAATTTAGAATAATTCGGTGTCCCCCCCCTGTCAACACAGCGAAAAATTCTTTACACTAATTCTGATGATTGATCTCCACTCCCACTCCACAGCTTCAGACGGTAGGCTAAGTCCCACCAAACTGGTGGAGACGGCTGCACGCCGGGGACTTTCAGTTCTGGCCCTTACCGAT
>DAIDJJ010000090.1:0-10492 GCA_027451385.1 Spirochaetales bacterium
CAACGGCGGAATGTTTAAACGAATGACTTTGCCGTCGTTACTGGGAGTTAACGAAAGATCTGATGCCAAAATGGCTTTTTCAATATCTCCAATAACGGTTTTATCCCAGGGTTGAATGACCACTAAGCGTGCTTCGGGAACAGAAATGTTTGCGACTTGACTTAGGGGTGTTTTTGACCCATAGGCTTCGACTTGAATGCGGTCAAACAAAGCCGGAGTCGCCCGGCCTGTTCGGATCGTGTTGAATTCATCCTGAAGACTTTTCACCGTCTTCTTCATTTTGGCTTCCACATCGGCTTTCGAATAGGCCATGACTCCTCCTGCAAAGGGTACTTTTTAAACGTTTAGGCTTCTACACCAATTTGACAATAAGCATAGTCGACCAGTTCCACTTTGGTTCCCAGCTCTTTACCGACCTTATCAGCCGCTTGAGCGACCGTCAACTTATCATCTTTCACAAAAGGTTGATCGACAAAACAAATCTGTTTCAGAAGCTTTTCAATCTTACCTTTCATAATATTCGCGGCGACATTTTCTGGTTTTCCCGTCAATTGGTCAGCATCGCGAACGCGAAGAATTTCTTCTTGTTCTTTCAAGTATCCGGCATCTACCTTGTCTCGGTTGAGGTAACCGGGGTTAAAGGCGGCGGCATGAAGGGCCAGATCAAACGCAAATTGTTGAATCTTGGGGTCAGTGACTTTTGCGGGATCCGCAACTTTAACTTTCACCAAGACGCCGATTCTTCCTTCGCCATGAATATAATCTTGAATAAACTCGCCGCTAGCGGCAGTTAACGATTTATAGGTCTTCAGAGAAAGGTTTTCTTTGGTCTTGATTGCCAGATCTTTGATCTTGGTATCTTCGGTAGCAGAAGGTTCTTTTTGACTCTTCTGAACCATACCGTCCAGGATTTCTTGTCCTGTCGTGACAAAGTCATTGTTGCGAGCCACAAAGTCAGTTTCACAAGAAATTTCCAAGAGGCCGGCAAAAGCACCATTCACTTTTGTGAAGATACGACCTTCATTGGCCGTACGACCTGCTCGTTTTGCAACAGAGGCAAGTCCTTTTTCTTTGAGGAATTTTTCTGCAGCGGCGAAATCACCGCCAGCTTTTTCGAGGGCTTCTTTACAGTCGCCAAAACCAGCACCAGTTTGGTCTCGAAGTTTCTTAACATCTTGGGGACTAACAGCCATGGGGGTCTCCTTAGTTCAATTCGTCTTCATCAACGTCGTAATTTGCAGCAAGGCCTTCGGGGGAAGCAAAACCTTCGGTTTCCATACCGGGGGTTTCATCTTCTTGTAGGCTGTCAATGACGGTTAAGCCGATTTCATTGTCGGCTTCGATAACCGCATTGGCAATGATCTGCGTGAACAGGGTGATGGCGCGGATGGCGTCATCATTACCAGGAATGGGGAAGTCAATGCCTTCGGGGTTACAGTTGGTGTCTACAACGGCAATGATAGGTATGCCCTGGCGGCGAGCTTCGGCGATCGCAATGGCTTCTTTACGAGGATCGATGACAAACAGAACCCCGGGAAGCTCCTTCATTTCTTTGATACCGCCCAAGTTCTTTTCTAACTTGGCCTTTTCTTTGCCGAGTTGGGCAATTTCTTTCTTGGTTAGGTGGCCGTAGGTCCCGTCCACTTCCATTTTCTCAATTTTCTTTAAGCGGAGCAAAGACTTCTTGATGGTGGAAAAGTTGGTGAGCATGCCGCCCAACCAGCGGTTATTGACGAAGAACATGTTGCAACGTTCGGCTTCTTGCTGAATCGCTTGTTGAGCTTGTTTCTTGGTTCCCACAAAAAGTACAGTCTTACCGGCCAAAACGGTCTTTCGGACTTCGTTGTAAGCTTCTTTAATGGCTTGAATTGTCTTTTGCAAGTCAATGATATGGATGCCGTTCCGTTCCGCGAAGATAAACTTCTTCATGCGGGGGTCCCAGCGCTTGGTCTGGTGGCCAAAATGGACACCGGATTCCAAAAGGTTCTTCATGGTAACTACTGCCAAGGTAGTCTCCTCCTTACACTTACACGGTTGGCCAACAGCCCCGTGTTCCTTCTCGTGTTACTCGTCGTAATGACGGAAATTTACCTGGTACTGGATAAACCGCTACCTAGGCATTGGCGTAACATGCCATAAAACCGGGCTATTGGCAACCCCACGACGTTGCTCCAGCTACCAGAGATTCGCTTGACGAGCCTTTCGCCGCTTTCTTGGATTTTGTAGCCGCCTGCGGCATCGTGCCACTCGCCTTGGGCTAGGTAATTGGCGTAGAGTTCTTCGTCCCAAGGGACAAACTCAACCTTGGTCGCTTCGACTTCTTGAAACCATTGACGCCGATGCGGGTTCCATAAGGTCAAGGCCGTGAGAACTCGGTGAGACCGCCCTGCTAAAAGTTGGTACCAATGCCAGGCTTCGGCTTCATTGTCCGGTTTTTCTAGCGGTTTACCCCGAAACTCTAAAAGTGTGTCGGCGCTGAGAACGGGCAACTGGGGTTGAGGTACTTGTGTTAAATAGTTGAGGAGTTTTCCTGCGGAAAGCCGTTTGACTCGTTTTAACGCGGATTCGCCGAGAAGTCCTTCCTCTGGCCAGGCATTGTCCACGAGTTCAAAGTGGAAACCGGCTTTTTGAAGTAACTCACGTCGACGTGGAGATCGGGAAAGTAGCAAAAAAGAGGGTAAAGGTGCTGATTTTGTCATGGATTATTCCGTTAATTTACAAGTTCCGTTTGTTTACAAGATCCAAAAGAGAAAGATGCCCAACAACGCTCCTAGTGCTGAACCTGGGTTAAGAACCAAGGAAACAATCATAAAACCCAGATCTAGGGGAGGTAGTACCCAGGCGAGATGAATCAGTCGGCCGTTTAAACGCGAAATATCTTCCGCAAGGGTCCAGAGTTCCGTGCAAAGGGCAACCGAAAGGCCAAAAAGTCCAAAAAGATGTTTGAGGGTGCTTGGTGAAGGCGTCATAGTTAGAACCGAACTTTACACCGCTAGGACAACTTGGTTTCTGCCCTGGTTTTTTCCTCGGTACAAGGCTTTGTCCGCTGTTTCAAGTACCTCATTCAAAGATTGTCCAGGGCGATAGGCCGCTAGCCCCAAGGTAATGCTGACCTTAACCCCGGTTTTGGCGGTGGCCTGGAGTGCAGATTGAAGTAACTGGTTAGCGAGTTCTTGTGCCGTCTTTTGGGTTAGCCCGGGGGTGATCACCAAGAACTCTTCACCGCCGTAACGTCCTACCAGCCCCTGAGTTGACACGGTCTGGTGGGTGACCTCGGCTAGGGCTTTCAGGACTTCATCCCCCTTGAGGTGTCCATAGTCATCGTTGACCTGCTTAAAGTGGTCAGCATCAAAGAGCATCACAGCAAATTCTCCGTTCCCTTGACGATTAAGAGCTTCAGCTGCTTTTTCATAAAAGTCCATCACCGTCATGCGATTGGCGATTCCTGTTAAGTGATCGGTTTGCATCAAATCGAGAATCTCGGCATTTTTCTGTTCCAGTTCGCGGTTCAGGCGAGACAATTCTGTCGAAAAATCGATGAAGGCCTGGGTATTGGCGATTTCTTCTGTTAACTCAAAGAAGGTCCATACTAAATGCGTTTCGTTTTTGGCTTTCGTTAAGGGAGCGACATTTCGGTAACAGCGAATTTGCCGGCCCTGAGGTTCATTCAGGACTAAAACTTCCCCTTTGGGGTGAGGATTCGGCAACGATTCTGGATTCAGATCTTCATTCACGGGTGTGGTCAAAGCTTGCCAATGCTCTGGTGAGAGGTGAGCTAAAGGAACACCAAAAAGCTTTTCTGCAAACGAGTTGGCAAAGGTTACACGCCCCTCGGCGTTGGTTAGCACAATACCTTGTTCCATACCATCGACGATCTTGCGAAAGACTTCAATTTGACCAGCGTACTCACGAATTTTTGTCTGTGCGGCCGTGATTTCGGCCATATAGTCAATCATGCCTTGACGATCATCCTGCACGCTGGTGAAGTCAGACACAAGCCAGAGCCAAAGCCCCGTTTTTTGCTTTTTACCCCGAAGAAAAACACGAAGTTCTTGACCTTCGCCGCCCCGAAGAATTTCTTCAAGGTAGATTTCAGGACTGGCTCCTTGTAAAAGGCATGACCAATCTTCTTCATGATAAGGAAAAAGTTGTGAAAAATGGATTTGAGAGGAAGTCGGGGGCGTTAAGTTCAAAGAGAAATCGGTTTGTGCCACCGTATTGGCCTGAAGAAGATTTCCCTTCGAATCTGTGACAAAGGCATAACCTGGCAAGTCATCTAAGTGAGTGGAAAACAAGTTCTCAGTGGTACTCATATTTTTTAGTATAAACGTGAATGCACAAGAGTTCCAGAAGTAAACCTGAGAGTTCCAGAAGTAAACTTGACTTGCAGATTACTTTGGGCGGGTCTAGACTTGAAGTATGCCAGAAATAGGCCCATTCAGCGCTATAGAATACTTTTCTGCAGTGTTTCTTGCCAGTCCCGATCATATTACTGTGTCCCGGTACAAAGACGGGACCTACCTCATGGTGAATGAGGCCTTTCTACGGTCTAGCGGGTATAGCTTGGACGAAGTCCTTGGAAAAACTTCGCAAGAATTGGGGCTGTGGGTAGAAGAAGGGGGACGTCGTCACTTTATTGAGGCCTTAAAAGCTCAGGGCAAAGCGATACTCCATCCAGTTCGTTTTCGTATCAAAAATCAAGAAATTCGACTTTTTCAATTGGCGGCAGCCGTTACTCGGATTTCGGGCGAAGATTGTATTGTATCCATTTCGCGCGATATCACCGAAGAACAGCATTTAAAGGAGAGCTTGGAAAAATCCAAGTTCCTTCTTGAACGTGCCGAAGAATTGGCAAGTATTGGCAGTTGGGAATTTGATTACAAGACTGGCCTTGTTACGGCCTCGGCAGGGGCTTCACGTGTTTACGGGGTGGACCCTACTGACTTTACCGTGGCAAAAATGGAATCGGTGCCCTTGCCAGAGTATCGGCCCTTGCTCGATAAGGCCCGCGATGAACTCAGGACGCAGGGTATCCCTTACGATATCGAGTTCGAAATACAACGGCCTTCAGATGGTCAACGACGAGTCATTCACTCCTTGGCACAATTTGATCACGATCATCAAATCATGTATGGAGTCATTCGAGATATTACGGAAGAAAAGGCCGCTCAGAAAAAGTCTCAAGAGTTTCAGCAACAACTTGAAAAAGAACTTAGTTTCGCCGAAAAATTGGCGACGTTGGGTCAGCTTTCGGCTAGTCTGGCCCACGAAGTGAATACTCCGTTAAGTGCTATCGTCTCAGCCACGGGTCTTTTAACTCGTTTTTTTAATCAAGAGTATTTTAACATCTTAGACTACTATGCGGGGTTAGCACCGGCTCAACGAGAGACATACCGACTGTTATGGCAAAAAGGTCATGAAGGCGAAATTCAAACTGCGAGCCGGGTGCATCGACGGCGGCGTTTATTCGAAATGATCCCAGGAGAGGTTGAGAAAAACTCTGCCGTGGTAGAAGCTCTTTTGGATTATGACTTAGATCATATTTCCCAAGAAGCTCTGCTGGGTGAGCTTGAGGTATCCCTGATTGCCTCTGTTGGCGAAGGTCTGTCTTCTGCACGAATGGCCCAGGTGATGGAAACTGCGGCTCAAAAGGCTGTTGCTGTTGTGACGGCTCTTCGTCAGTATCTGGGTGGTGCCACGCTTCCTGCCCATAGTTTTTCTCCTGAACAAGATTTAGATACGGCGTTAACTTTGCTACAGAATCAAATCAAACAAGGCGTTACCGTCGAGAAGCGCTATCATGGTGTAAAAGTCTTTGGATCACCAAGTGACCTTAGTCAAGTTTGGATGAATTTGTTGAGTAATGCCATTCAAGCCATGAATTGCCGGGGCCGCTTAGAAATAGAAACCACACAAGAACAAGATTTGACCTGGATTCGGATTATCGATTCGGGTCCAGGTATCTCTGAGGATCTCAAGCAAAAAATCTTTGAGCCCTTTTTTACAACCAAAAAAACTGGAGAAGGTTTGGGCTTGGGGCTAGATATCTGCCGTAAAATCATTGACCGCCATCAGGGTGAAATATTCGTGGAAAGTTGTCCGGGACGAACTTGCTTTACGGTTCGTCTACCTTGTGTTGAAGCAAAAAAGGGGTGAAACATGAACCGCTCAGCGATTGTTTGTGTTGATGATGAAGTCATTATCCTTGCCGCACTCAAAAGTGAACTTCGCAATGCCTTTGGCAATCAGTTCCAGTATGAAACTGCCACCAGCGCTACACAGGCCATGGAGCTAATTGGGGAACTGCAAGCTGACAAGATTCAGGTAATTCTCATTTTGTCGGACTGGTTGATGCCGGGAATGAAAGGCGATGAGTTTTTGAAATTAGTGAAAGAACAGTATCCTGGTATCAACGCCATTATGGTTACGGGGAACGCCGATGAGCGTTCTTTACAGTCTGTTTTGAAAGAAGGTCTTGTGAGGGCGGTGATCAGAAAACCCTGGAAGGCAGAGGATTTGTTGACTTTGGTCAGCGAGTGTTGTCCTCCAGCTTGAGGAGTGCTAATAAATGAAAAAACTTGGTTTTGGCTTGATGCGACTCCCCGTTGTTCGGGAAGAGGATCCAACTGGCGTTGCGGGAGTGTTTAGTCAAACGTCACCCAAGGGAACGCTTTACTGTTGCTACCAAAATGCCCACGATGCTTTTAAAAGTTCCTGAAGATCACGAAAGAATCTTTGAGGAACAAAAGCGAAATGTCTGACTGGGCTCAGCTGAACGACAATACCACGTACATGCAGAACTTTGAGCCCTTAGATGAATTAGAGAGTCAGCTGATTTCAAAAACCGTCGCTATTCTCAACAAGACGCTTTCTGCTCCCTGCACGGCATGTCAGTATTGCACGGAAGGGTGCCCCCAAAAAATTCCCATACCGCAATATTTCGCCCTGTACAATAATGTCAAACAGTCCAAAAAAGCGGCTTTTTATATTCAACAGCTGTATTATGTGAACTACTCCAAAGGAGTGGGGAAAGCCTCGGACTGCATCGCTTGCGGAGCTTGCGAAGAGGCTTGTCCTCAACATATCGAGATCATCAAAAACCTTAAAGAGGTCGTGACGGTGTTTGAGTCGTAGTCGTAATGCGATAGAGGTTCTCTTTGAGAATTCGCCTCGTTGGATTCATTTTACTAAGGAGTGAATTTGCCATCTCTAGGTTCGTTAGAAATGTTGGGATGCATTACGGATCTTCGAAGTATTCCTTCAAAAGTCATCCCCAACTTGAGCATAACTTTTCCAGAAGCTTCATTATCCAGATCATGTGTAGCCCATATTCTAAAGATAGTGGGTTTGTTCAAGACATATTCCAAAACAGGTTTCATAGCTTCTGTCATAAAACCTTTATTCCAATATTTTTTAGCCAAGACATAGCCAAAAGAAGCTTTAAAATCATCTAAACGGAAGTCGATCATGCCGATTGTCTGGTTTTCTTCTTTTAAAAAGAGGACAAAAAATAAACTCTTTTCTGTATTTGAGTCTAAAATGCATTTTTGAATCCAGTTTACGGTGTCTTGAAATTCTTTATGTGGCTTCCAAGTTAAATACTTTGTCACCTCAACATCTTGAGCATAGTTTTTAAAAATGTCCTTCGCATCCTCAAGTAAAGGAGGTCGGATTAATAATCTATCAGTTTTAAAATTCATAATAACGGTCACACTTTCCGTAGAAATATGAAAGAATTATATGTCTACAATGAAATTTTGTCAAAATGTGTGCAAAGACTATCCTTCACGTGTGAAAACTTCCGGTTAAATCCCAATGTGCTGAGCCTGAATCAAGAATGGGATTTTGCTAGATAAAGAAAAGTCATTTTGATACTAAGGGGTGAGGGGCACTATAACCTATTATCGAGCCTCACTATTACGTAGCAAAGAAGCTCGAATTTAGGTAGCAAAAAAGGGTTTTAATACCGATGAAAAAACTCAGGTTTTTAGGTAAAGGATGGGAATCAAAACAAAATTTTGAGATTGCGGAAACATTGAGGTTCACTACAATTCAATTCGATACTGTTGCAAAGTGTTCATCAAACACTTTTAGCGGTGGATGGAAATTAAGAAAATCTCTGGGGACGTTTTCTGGCATTGGAGGACTTTCGTTTCTTAATTCTTGAACCCTTCGTTGTATCTCCAAATCACCTCCTAACAGGTGACTTCTATGTTGACACATGGGGCTTGAGAGTTATTGACTTTGGTTATCATAGATGATACCATTGAATAGGTATGAATCGACAAGTTGTGCTGTTCGAAAACTCAAGCGGCGAAACTCCCGTGAGGGATTTCGTAAAACGGCTATCAGCCAAGGAACAGCAAAAGGTCGCCTGGGGATTGAAGATACTGGAAGAAGGATTCCCTCTGAAAGAGCCATATTTCAAGAAGATTGTAGGTCACGAAGGTTTGTGGGAACTTCGTGTGACTTTTGGCGGCAACGCGTTCAGGATTTACTTCTTTGAAATGTCCAAAATTCTTATAGTCGCGTTGATTGGGCATCAAAAGAACGATGAAAAGGAACAACGGAGAGAAATAGAAATTGCCTCTCAGTATATGAAAGAAGCCAAGGAGCAAGCGAAATGAGAACACTCAGTAGCCTGATAGACGAACTGAAGGAAAATCCAGAATTTGCAAAAGACTTTGATCGAGGGTACGAAGACTTCAAAATCGGTGTCATCTTGAAGGAAGCCAGACTAAGTGCTGGTCTGACGCAAGATGAGATTGCCACTCGAATAAAGACCAAAAAGTCAAATATTTCTCGGATTGAAAATCACGCGGAGGATATTAAACTTTCCACACTTGAGAAATTCGCTGCGGCAGTAGGGAAAAAAGTTGAAGTCAAAATCGTCTAACATCCGGCGTGTGCCACGAGGAGGCAAACGAACCCGAGAGGGGGACGAAAAATCCGTAACTATGTGACAGATGAAGGAACATTGGAATCAGGGTGACACTTAGGAATCTGTCTTCAGGGGCTGGTTTCAAGCTAGCCCACGTTGCTGTTTGACCATCGGGATCAAAAGGAGTGATCGTTGGAGCGTTCTGATAAACAAGCAGGAAACCTGATTACCGTGCTTATGGTCCCCGGCATAGAAGTGGCGTGGTCCAAGGATAGGCGTTAGTAAGGAACCAGGGAACCTGTCGTAGTGATGATAAGAGAAAACTTCAAGCGGAACCCCATGATTTCATTGCGGGATTCAACAGGCCTTGCATCAAAAGTCTAAACTTCTGTGCTGGTGGCCAGTCACGGGGTGTCGGCTCGGTGCTATCTGGGGCTAATTCTAACTTACCCTCTTTAAGCTTGCTCATCCAGCTATGGATCGTAATTGGGCTAACATTAGCCTCTTTTGCCACTTGGTAAACGCTCCGATTCTCAGGCGGCAAAACCTTCCTCAAGATGCTGTTTCGAAAGGCCAAACTATATCGCATGTCGCTTCACTCCTTGCGACATCTATGTTGACACAGAGGGGTAAGTAGTTACTTCGCAATCAATCGTAACTCGGAGATTATATTGATTATATGGTAAATAGTATGTATATATTAGTATATGCGGTTTGAATGGGATGAGGCGAAAGACCTTGCTAATCAGCAAAAGCACGCGGTTTCTTTCACCGAAGCCCAGGAAGCATTCTTTGATGTCCATCGATTGATCATCAAAGACGACAAGCACTCGTCCACGGAAGATCGCTACTTTTGCATTGGAAAAACTGAGAACGGAATTCTGACCGTCCGATTCACAATGCGAGGCACCGCGATTCGATTGATTGGTGCAGGCTATTGGAGGGAAGGTAGGTCTAGGTATGAAGAAGAAAATTGAATATTCGAACGCGCCGTCGGAACTTGCTGACTCGATTGAACAGGGTATCAAGATCCTTGATTTCCTTCCTCCTCCGAATGAACTTGCTCGTAGATCTCCCAAAGTGAAGGTAACCATCACACTGAACAAACGAAGTGTTGAGTTCTTCAAGCATCATGCTAAGACCAATCACACAAAGTACCAAACAATGATCAATGAAGTTCTGGATCAATACGCAGAGAAATACAGTGGACAGAACGATGGGTCGAAAAGCAACTAAAACCTGCACTTAACATCTATATCAATCTGTAAAAATCTTCGATTTTTTCAGGTTATCTATGGCAACCAACCCGAGGAAAGAAGTATTTTGATGCCCAAGGATTTTTTCTATGATGAAGGACGTCAGACCTTAATATGTCCGTAAGCGTCAATTTTTCCCAAGTGGCGATAAGTTCCAAGGGAGCAAAGAATCCCAATTTTTTTCAGACTCCACCGCTGGTAAAGCATTCAGCAATTTTTTGAGGTATTCATACGGTTCAAGCCCATTTGCTTTGGCTGTCTCAATCAAGGTATAGATGCGACAAGAAGCTTCAGCAGCCTTTTCATTCCCATGAAACAACCAGTTCTTTCGTCCCAGGACATACGGTCTTATACA
>DAIDJJ010000091.1:0-10238 GCA_027451385.1 Spirochaetales bacterium
AGAATCAAATTTACCGCATTGACCACTACTTAGGAAAAGAAACCGTCCAAAACATCTTGGTCCTTCGCTTTGGAAATGGCATTTTTGAACCACTTTGGAACAATCGCTACATCGATCATATCCAGATTACTGTTGCAGAATCCTTAGGGGTGGGCACAAGAGGGAATTACTACGAAAAATCAGGGGCCATGCGAGATATGGTGCAAAACCATATCTTTCAATTGATGACTCTGTTAACCATGGAGCCACCCAATGATCTTTCTCCCGATACGATTCGTACAGAAAAAGTCAAAGTTTTAAAAAGCCTAAGACCGATCACATTTAAAGATGTCAAAACCTACACGGTTAGAGGACAGTATGCGTCCGGTATCGTTCAAGGACAAAGTGTCAAAGGATATCTTGAAGAAGAAGGGGTAAATCCCGACTCAAGAACAGAAACCTTTGTCGCCCTTAAGATTTTCTTGGATACCTGGCGCTGGGAAGGGGTGCCTATCTTTATTCGTACAGGCAAAAGCCTCGGTCGACGCGTCAGTGAAGTTGCCGTTTCTTTCAAGGAACCTCCGCTTCATATTTTTAACAACCGTGGTAGCGACACCAAAAACAATACCTTGGTTATTCATATCCAGCCAGAAGAAGGCGTTACATTCAATATCAACGCCAAAATACCAGGATACACTACTCAAGTCCGCCCCGTAAGTATGGATTTTGCTTATGGCAATGCTTTTGGTGAATCAACACCAGAAGCTTATGAGCGTCTTTTGCTGGACGCCTTGGTGGGAGACTCAACCCTCTATACAAGACGAGATGAGATTGAAACGAGTTGGGCGTTTATTACACGAATTCTTCAAGGTTGGGCAGAAGATCCTGACCCCATACCCCAATATCGTGCCGGGAGCTCCGGACCCGAGGAAGCTAAAGCTTTACTATCTTCGGTGAATCAGAAGTGGAGAAAACTATGAAACGTTATGCCGATCCTCAAGCCGTTGAACATCAACTTAGAAAAATTCAGCAGGAAATTTCTCCCAACGAAGCCAGGACCAATCTGTTTAATCTAGTAGTGTATGTTTCCGATCAAGATGATCGCCTCTTGATGGAAGCACTCAATTATCTTCATGGCAAACGACCTGCTCGTGTCATTGTTATTAGAAAGAATCACGGAGGTGTCACGCATACAGACGTGACAGCCCGCTGTGTTCCCGATGAAAATGATAAAGTCTTATGTATCCAAGAAATTGTCATCTTTTCAGGGGATGATAAAGCTGGAGAGGTTCCCGAAACCTGGGCTCCACTTTTAATTCGTGAAATTCCAGTTTTTGTATGGTGGTTGGATAGTTTGGATCAAGCCCCGGTGCCACAGCTCTTTGATGATGTCGCCGATCGTTGTTTTATTGATACCGCGTTTTGCGATCAACCTCACGACTTTTTAAAAGAATTATCTCGCCGTTCCTGTGAGTTAAAAACTCCTTTATCTGATTTTGCCTGGGTCCGCATTGGTCCCCTGATGAAGCTTGCCGCCAACTTTTTCAATAATCAGGACATGCGACCACATTTGCACAACTTGGCAGGCATCACTTTGGAGGGTGGGCTTCCTTCTGAAGCACTCCTTTTCTTTCAATGGTTCCGCGTCAAAATGAACTGGCAGGGACAAACAGGGACTTCTTCAACTGAGTGGAACTACACCCAAGATGGCAAACCCGTTACACTCAAACATCAGTCCCCTCAGACTCTAAATCTTGGGTTTACATTAAAATTTGAAACTCGTGATGGAAAAAAAATTGAGCTCAAAGATTCCGGTGAAGGCTACGCCAAAGCCAGCGGTCCTTCTCTGAACTATTCTTCAATTTTTAAAATGCCGACTACAGGAGAGGCTTTGCTTCAAGAAATCGACAAAAACTCTTCAGACCGATTGTTTCTCGAAGCACTTGAGAATCTTTAATCCGATTCTTTATTTTTACTTGCCTTTTCTGAAAGGATTGTTTTTTTATCTTCAGATAATCTAAAAACTTTTCCTTTCATGAGACTAACGACGGGATACTGGGCGTAGCCCATTTCGATCAACACACCGGGATGGATTTCGCCTAGAACCGTTAAACTCACAGGGTCTGGATTAAAAATTTTTTCTGTCAGTTGGTTCATTTCTTCGACTAATTCCGCGAGCTTATCCCGAGTTTGCTTTTCATAATCTGTAAAACGCCCCCCTTGTGCAGGGTCGATCCGACTTTTTAACTGAAAAAGATGTTCTTCTTCCGTTTGATACTGCTCACGAAGAAGTTCCAGACGACGATTGATGACAAAGTCTTTTCCTACAACGACATGACAAGCCCCGTGCTCATTTCCTAATTGCCCGAGAACCGCACTATTTTTACTCATCAAATAAGAAGAAACAAATTTTGCCTCTGGGGCCTGAAAGGAGCCTTGGCAATAAATTTTGGTATGTAAAATGGCTCTTTGGATTTGCACATTCCCCAAAACTTCGACTTGAGCATTCTCGATAAAAAGACTGTTTAATTGACGACCGACCCGCACAATTCCAGGCTTTTTACCAATAATACCTCCATGGCAACTCAAATCCACTTTACAAATGACTTCAGAAGCATCCAATGTATCTTTTACGGTGATTGATCCGCCAGAAACCAACTTGAACTCATTTTGTACAATACCTGAAATGGAAATATTACCAGGAAAGATAATATGACCGGTGGAATAATCCACACCTTCTTTGATTTCTAAGGTATCAGAAACATCAAAAATTTCACCCTCTAAAACAAAACGTCCTGCAAAAGCCGCATATACTTTTCCTCGAATAAAGATCGTATGAGGCCCTGGCTTGAGAAGCTTAACATCTTTTTTCCCTGCAGGGATTTCTTTTCCTAAAACAGTAAGACCAGGTGTACCCTCACGAGCGGGATAAGCCCGAGCGAGAAGTTCTCCTTTTTTGACAATCACGAAAGGACTATATTCTTTAAAATCTACAGCAATTTTTTCTGAAGGAAAGTGATGTGCATAGAGTTGAGGTTCCAATTTAAGGTAAGCCGGGCGAGCACCTTTGGGAGCTTTTCCTTGTGCGATAAGAACCTTTGAAATGATACGTTTTTCAGTATTGCAATGAAAAATGGCTTCTTGAAGAGCCCGTTGCAAAAGCCCAGTAATATGCAAATTACTTAAGGCGTCTTCAATTTCTGAATAGGTTAACAAATGAGCTTCAGATTTTGTTGGTGGATGAAAAGTGCCCCAGAGAGACATTTCGTCAGACGCCAAAAAAAGATCAACAGAGGCTGCACCATCCTGGCCGCCTAAAGTAGAAAACAGCGGTTGACTCTCGTCTTTTAGTTCATCTGAAGACATGATTTCCGCCATAATCACCTCTTTTCATGATTATCGGCAGAAATATGCTTCAAAATAAAAAAAACCGTTTCTAGACTTTTCTAGAAACGGTTTTTTCTTTAAGCGGGAGAAATTGCTTCGGAAGGGCACTCACTGGCGCAAGCCCCACAGTCAATGCAAATATCGGGGTTGATCACATAAAGATCCCCTTCCGAAATCGCTTCTACCGGGCAAACATCCTTACAAGCGCCACAGGCCACACAGGCATCAGAAATTTTGTATGCCATCTTTACGCTCCTGATACAAGATGACCCCATTGTACTGTTTTCTGAAAAATGCTCAAGCACCCCGAAGCCTTAAAAAATCACATTAACTCAAGCTTGGTATAAAATCCTCTTAGGACTTAAAACCTTCCCGAACGCCAAATGGAAATCAGCAGGGCAAACCCTAAAATTCCGCTCCCCAATAAGCCTACAATGGACAAGACTGGTATCCCGTTCCACAACGGAGGAATATGAGATTGAAAGGTCATCGCTGAGGCCAAAATCACTCCGGTGACAATCAGGGCAAAAGAAAGTCTGTTAGAAATTCGATCAGCTTTATGTAGGATATTTTCCAGATCAGTTTGATCCCATTCCAATTGAACCTTTCCTTTTTTCCAATGTTGCAAGGTTTCTTGTAAATCTTCAGGTAAACTGCCTAAAAATGAAAAATAGCCTCCCAAACTGTTCAAGGATTCTTTGAAAAGATTTTTTGGTTCATACTTTTCTGCAAAAACTTTCCTGACAAAAGGATCAAGTTGATCCAATAATTGAAAATCTGGGTTCAGTTGCCGTCCAAAACCTTCGATAGTGACTAAAGATTTCATTAAAAGGTACATCCCTGGGGGCAAAACCAAGCGGAATTTGAGTAAGATAGCTACTACTCTTTGAAGAAAATCTTTGAGATCTACTTCTTTCAGGGGAAGATGGGCATAGGTTTCCAACAAAATGAAAATTTCTTCTTCCAATTTTTGAGGTTGATCAAGAACAGGTTTGCCAGCCAAATTCAAAAGGGCCTTGGTCAATAAGGCTGGATCATTCACCGCCAGTGCCGCCAACATTTCCGCCAAATATTCTCGATGCTTCGAGAAGAGAATACCCATCATCCCAAAGTCCAAAAAGACAATTCGCCCATCGGGAAGAATCCTCAAATTCCCTACGTGTGGGTCAGCATGAAAAAATCCATGAACAAAAACTTGAGTTAATAAAAGTTCCACACCCTTTTGCGCCATCTCCTTGCGCTTCAATCCTGCTTTTTCATACCCTTCCCAATCTAAAGGATGAATTCCTTGAACAAAATCCATCACTAAAAGTCGTCGGCGCGAGAGCGAACCAACCACTCGGGGGACAAAAATATCTGGGTGGTCTTGAAAGTTCACCGCAAATTTTCCTTGGTACAGAGCTTCATTCCTTAAGTCTGTTTCTCTAAGCATTGTACGAGAAAATTCTTCAAGAATCGCTTTAGCATCGAGAACATCTCTTCGAAAAAGCAAATTCTCAAGCCAACTCCCTAAGTGAGTCAGGATCTCCAAATCCAAGCCAACTAACTCTTCAACCCCTGGACGCAGAACTTTAACAGCTACCCTTTTACCATTAAAAAGATAAGCTTCATGGACTTGTGCTACGCTGGCACTGGCAACGGGTTCGGGATGAAAATCACGGAAAAATTTCTCTAAGGGTCCCTCAAGCTCTTCTTCAATGGTCTGTTTAACTTTTTCAAAAGAAAAGGGGGGAACAGAATCTTGCAGTTTCTTTAGCTCTGTTAGCAAATCTTCGGGAATTAAATCAGGTCGGTTAGAAAAGACTTGTCCCATCTTGATAAAAGTCGGGCCGAGGTCCTCGAGCAATAAACGAACTCGTTTCCACCGACCAGGCTGACCAGCCTGAGAAAGCATGCTAGGAGCTACTTTGGTAGTTTTATGTCGTTGGGGAGTTTCTAATAAATAGCTAAAACCATGTCTGGCTAAGATTTTAATAATTTGCCGTGTTCGGCTTCGAAGTTGAGCATGCCGAGAGACGGGTCTATGGGAAATATTCGCAGTCATACCTTAAAAGTAACTCAACTTATGTAGTTCTTACCAGGGAATAGTTGCCAAAGACCATGGAATCGTAGATAGTGTGACCATGGTTAGCCTTGAGAGTCCTTGGGAGTATCTCAATTTTATCCGTTCACCACAGCCTTCTGTTTTGATTTTTCTGACAAACTGGTGTGGTGATTGCCTGTATTTCACACAGTATTTTCCTGAGGTGGAACAGAAATTTCAACAATCCCTGACGTTTGGTACACTTGATGCCGAGGCCTTTCCGCAACAAGTCCAGCTTCATCATGTCATTGGGGTACCTAGTCTTATCCTTTTTCAGGGATCTCAAGAAATCTTTCGGTTTGTCACACCTTTACGAAAAACTGCTCCCGAAGTTATCGATTTTTTAGAAAAAGGATTACAGCTCATAGCTCACAGGAGGAATTATGGGGATTCAGTATAAAAATCTTGATCAATCTAAATCAGGTAAAAAGGTCCTGAAAGGCGCTAAGCCGGCTGACCTAAAAACTCTCCTGACAGAAGACCGGATCAGAGACTATCAGATTACCGGTTCTGCCGGTTGGAGATTTTCCTACGCTGCACGGTCCGTTGACCCACAAGCTTTACAAATCTTGGTCGATTTAGCGGCAGAACAAGATTTGGCGGCAAAATACCGCGAGCTTCTTAATGGTGCCGTGATGAATACCGGAGAAAACCGTTCCGTTCTTCACCAACTAACACGGGGACAAGTGGACGGACCCGTAAGAAATGAAGGCAAAGATCTAGGGGCCTTTTATCGCTCTCAGCTAGAAAAAATTCGTACCTTCGCAGAACAAGTTCAACAAGGTTCCCTTAAAGGCTCCACGGACAAAGCCTTTACCTCCGTCGTTCAAATCGGGATCGGGGGTTCAGACTTAGGCCCTAGAGCCATGTTTTTAGCCCTAGAGCACGCCGTGAAAGGTAAGACTTACCTGGATGCTCACTTTATTTCGAACGTGGATCCTGATGATGCGTCGGCAGTTGTCGCTTCGGTAAATCTCGAAACCACGCTTTTCATCCTCGTCTCGAAATCGGGAACAACTCAGGAAACCCTGGCCAATGAAAACTTTGTTCGTGAAAAACTTCAAAAAGCTGGCCTAAATCCTGATCGGCACATGGTTGCCGTTACTAGTGAAACCAGCCCTCTAGCCAAAAGTTCCCGCTATTTAGCCAGTTTTTATATTGATGACTATATTGGTGGCCGTTATTCATCGACTTCGGCGGTTGGCGCCACAATTCTAGCCATATCCCTAGGTTGGGACGTTGTGGAACGCTTTCTCAAAGGTGCTCATGAGGCAGACGTGGCCGCTTTAGAACCTGATCCCCGAAAGAACGCGGCCATGATGGACGCTTTGATTGGTGTTTGGGAACGTAATGCTTTAGGGTTCCCTTCGACTGCCGTTCTACCCTACTCTCAAGCCTTGTCAAGATTTCCCGCCCACCTTCAACAGTTGGACATGGAATCTAATGGAAAACAAGTCAACCGTTTTGGTCAGCCTCTTAAGTATGCCACAGGCCCCGTCATTTTTGGCGAACCCGGTACCAATGGTCAGCATAGCTTTTATCAGCACCTTCACCAAGGAACCGACACCATTCCCTTGCAATTTATTGGGTTTCTCGAAGCTCAAGCTGGTGATGATGTTTTGAGCGAAGGTTCTACCAGTCAAACTAAATTGAAAGCTAACTTAGCCGCTCAAATCGTAGCATTTGCTAAGGGTCAAAACCATGAAAATGCCAATAAGGTCTTTCCTGGTAATCGCCCCTCAAGCTTGCTGTGGAATACCAAATTGACTCCTGAAGCTTTGGGAGCCCTTTTGGCGCACTTTGAAAACAAAGTCATGTTCCAGGGCTTTCTCTGGAATATCAATTCCTTTGATCAGGAAGGGGTTCAGTTAGGAAAAATCCTCACCAAGTCCGTGTTGGACGGTAGTGCGTCTGACCCCGCCTTGCGTGCTTTTTCTAAACTGCTTGCTCTGTAATTCAGAAGTTATCTGAACGTCTCTAGGTCATTCTGAGGCTTCAGCCGGTTCGGGAGAATCGGTTGAAGCTTTATGATTCCAACCCCATACTAAAATTCCCACAGCGACACTCAGCAAAATCATAACACCCGAGATAAGCCCTGGAAGCATGGCACTCACAGAAACCAAAATACCACCGACCAATGGACCTACGACGCGAGAAAAACTATCCAAAGAAGAGGAAATCCCTAGAGCTGTCCCTACCTCGTGATCCGAAACAGACTTCGTCATCAACGATCTGATCAAAACAGTAGCTATACCGCCACCTAGACTGATGGGGACTAAGGACACCAAAAGCTCTGTGCTGACAGTGGCAAAGCCCCAAAGAACTAATCCAACTCCACAAAGGAGCAAAGAAACCCACATTAACGGTCGTTCCGCGTAGCGTTTGACCAAAAAGCGTAAGCCCCCTCCTTGAGTAAGAGCAATCAATACTCCAGCAAACGCTAACGAAGCTCCTATTTGCCACGGAGCAAAGTGCAATTGAAGGATCGAGACCTGCGAAAACATCGATTGAAAAAGACTAAACGCTAACGAAAACCCAAGGTTTACCAAAAGGATTCCTCTTAAAACAGGATCTTTTAAAAAACCTAGAAGAGACTTTCCTGCCACAGGTTTTCGCGAAGCAATTTTTGTTTTTGACTCGGGCACTGCGGTGAGAACAAGAGTTAAGGCAGAAGCCGCTAGCAAAGCAGAACCCCAGAAAGGAGCAGAAGGACCAAGAAGGTATAAAAAACCGCCAGAAGGAGGGCCTAAGATAAACCCTATCCCAAAGGCCATTCCTGTCAGACCCAAATTGCTCGTTCTTTTCTCGGGTGGCGACACATCAACTATATAAGATTGAGCTACTGTAAAATTGGCGCTCATTAACCCGGCAATAAAACGGACAATGAGCAAGAAAACCAAGGAATGGACTAGTGCTAAAGAGGTCCAGGCCAATGTGCTACCCAATGTGCTGATAACTAAGATAGGTTTTCGGCCCACTTTATCAGACAAACGACCCCAAACTGGAGCCATCAAAAACTGTCCAATCGAATAAGCCCCTAAAATCCAACTGAACCAAAGTGGAGAACCACCCAACTGATGCACATAATCTGGTAAGAACGGAATGATGAAGCTGAACCCAAGAAGATCAAGAAAGATAACGAGCAAAACAGTAAGAATAGCTTTCATATAACTATAGTCCGAAAAAAAAGACCCTAAGGCAAGAAAAAACCGTCGACTGGAGAGCATTCAAGAAACGCCACTCATCTACCAGCTGACGGTTTAGTATTTTGGAAGTTTTACTTTTTTTGACCTTGAGCAGCTACACCAGCGATTTTTGCTTGGATTTTGGATTGATCACCTAAGTAGTAGTCTCTGACATAGTGAAGATTTTCATCCAATTCCACCACTAAAGGAACTGCCGTGGGAATATTCAGTTCGGCGATATCCTTTTCGGAAATATTTTTGAGGTACTTCAACAAAGCCCGAAGCGAGTTTCCATGAGCCCCAATGATGATCTTTTTCCCCGATAGGATCTGGGGAGCAATTTCCACTTGCCAATACGGGAGAACACGAGCCACACAATCCTTGAGGCATTCTGTAGCAGGAACTTCGTCAGCCGGAATATCGGCATAGCGAGGATCTTTGCTCGGATACATTTCACTAGACTTTTCAAGGGCCGGAGGCGGAACATCATACGATCTACGCCATTGTTTGAAGAGATCTTCGCCGTATTTGGCTAAGGTTTCAGCCTTGTCGAGCCCCTGGAGAGCTCCATAATGCCGCTCATTCAAACGCCAAGTTTTCTTGACGGGAATCCATAAAAGATCCATCTGATCCAAAACGGTATTCAGGGTTTTATTCGCACGGCGCAACATTGAGCTGTAAGCCAAGTCAAAGACATAACCTTCTTTTTTCAGAATGTCACCAGCTTCGACGGCTTCTTGGACACCAGTTGGAGCCAGATCTACATCTACCCAACCTGTAAACAGATTCTTCTGGTTCCACAAGCTTTCGCCGTGTCTCATCAGGACAATTTTATACATAAGTACCACTCCTCACCCGTTATCTTACCTTCATTGAGCTTTGTCTTCAACCGTCGACTGGGGGACCAACGAAAAGGCCGTCCCCTGTGTCCAAACATTTAACAAGCGTTCTGCCGCCTTCATGATATCTTTGGGCTTAAGGGCTTTCATACGATCTCTCTTTTTCTGGCGTAAACTGTCGGTAATGCCCAAAAGACTGCGCTGTAAGCCGAGATAACCCCTTTCAGATGGGGAACGGGGGGCTAAATCCCCACTAATAGTCCCCAAGATAGCATTCGAGAGTTCTTGGGGGTCCAAACTATGTTCACGATAGTATTCCAGGCCATGCCGGAACGCTTCAAAACTTTCTTGTTCTCGAGGGTCACGAAAGGTTGCTAAGGTCAGAAGTCCTTCCAAGGAACTCAACGAGGCAAAAACACCGTAAGCACCGCCCTTCATTCGTATTTCTTCCCAAAGAACTCCCGTCTGAAGTAGGTGTCCCAGAACTAATTCTGCCTCATGACCAGGATCACCCAACTTTGAAGCTGGCAACGTCAAGGAGTTAAACCCTACTGAACTTGGTATTGCCCGACGTTTATCTTGCCTGATCCCAGAATTTTCCTGTGTGGTACCAGTTTTTTCCTGCGTTATACCGGATAAAGTATTCTGTTCGTCTACTTTCAAAGTATCGGCTTGGTACGCTTCTGACCGCTCGGGAAACAGCCTTGACCAGGTCTCAAACTGCTTAAGCATACGGTCAATCGCCGCTCGATTGCCGACCAATCC